>NZ_JAWOVY010000032.1:0-30976 GCF_033340155.1 Vibrio sp. 1562 | reverse complement strand
AGTTGGTTAGAATACCGGCCTGTCACGCCGGGGGTCGCGGGTTCGAGTCCCGTCCACTCCGCCACTTATATTAAGCCTCAGTCGAAAGACTGAGGCTTTTTCGTTTTGGTTCCCCCGACTTACCTTAAATCCACTTTCATATTAAAACCTTGCATCTAGAGTTACACTACCCTCTTCACATGGTTTTAATATCGTCGTGAACGAGCTAGCATGTAACTCTGTGCCTTAGTCTTAGCCTTATTCCGATACCAAGCTCTAACCAAAGCTCCTTTTTATTCGATATTAGAAAATCTAGTTATGTGACAGAGTTTAATTGTTTGAGGTGTCGCTTGTTTCTAATTTGAAAACAGGACGACTTTGAATACAAGTTTAGTCTCACTGAGTTCAAGAGGGAGGGATTTAAACTTCCGTTAAGGCTTTGCTACCTGGGTGCCAGCTCAGTTTTATCTCGGTGAGGTTGCTAACCCGTTTGGGTTCTGAACGCAATCACCCTAAATGTCTCTTTCTCATAAAAATACAAACTCGCTCATTGCTAAGTATTGTGGAAGTTTAGCTTTGATGTTTGCGAGGAGCCTATATTGCCAAGGGAAGAGAAGTGATACAGATGAAAATGGGTAAATTAAAAGACTCGTCTATGAATACTATCTATCGGCAATAGTTAGTATCTATGAAAATGTAGCGTAGCGATTCTTCGTATATTTGATGGTATATCAAAGAATAAGGAGCCTTCGTCCTTGAAGGGGAGTCTGAAAATTAGTTATGAAAAAAGCAGCTAGGTAGCTGCTTTTTATTTATTAAGTTACGTGTCTTTAAGAGTCCACTGTCTCCGTATGTTCCGGAGTGGTTATTGCTTGGTTGTTCTCTTCCATCTTCTTCTCTTCTGCTTTTGCTTTTTCAATCATTGGAGTGATTGTTGAGCCTTGAATGAGGATAGAGAAAACAACGACGGAGTAGGTCATTACAAGAATAATCTCTTTTACATCGATTAACTTATCTTGAATCACCCAAATACCAGATGGAATGGAAAGTGCCATTGCCAATGCAAGGCCCCCGCGTAAGCCGCCCCACGTCAAAATACGTACTGACCACGGGTTATATTTTCTGTAACGCTTAAAGCCAATGTACGAGAGAAATACGCTTAAATAGCGAGCTGCTAGTACAAGAGGGACTGAAATAGCCATCATGATCCAGTCTTCTTTGTGGAATTCAAACAGCAGCATCGACATGCCGATCAGTAGGAATAACACGCCATTCAAGAACTCATCAACAAGCTCCCAAAAATGGTCAAGGTGATCTTCACTCTCTTTTGAAAAGCCAATAAAGCGTGTCCAGTTGCCAATCATAATACCGGATACAACCATTGCGAGTGGGCCTGATACATGGATGTATTCAGCAAATGCGTAACCTGCTGTTGGGACACCAATGGTAAGTAACAATTCCATTGAGTGATCATCGGTGGCACTGATCAAGTAGTGGAATAGCAAACCGAGGACGAAACCATATGTGATACCACCGATAGCTTCTTGGATGAAGAGTAAGGTGACACTACCTACAGTTGGTGCCTCAGTGCCAAATGCAATCGTAAATAGAGTGACGAAGATAACCAAACCGAAGCCATCATTGAAGAGCGATTCTCCTTCAATCTGAGTGGAGATACGTTTAGGAGCATCGAGTTTTTTCACAATAGCCAATACAGCGATTGGGTCAGTTGGCGATATTAGAGCACCAAATAGTAAGCAGTAGACCAAATCAAATTGGATGCCAATTAACTGACAAAACCCATACAGCGCAAATCCAATAAAGAACGTAGAAAACAGTGTAGCTCCAAGGGCTAAAACAGTGATCTCCCACTTTTGATCTTTAAGGTTCGGGAGTTTGATGCCTAGTCCACCAGCAAATAGTAAGAAGCCAAGAATGCCTTTGAGCAAGAAATCTTCGAAGTTAATCCTTGTGACCGTCTCCGTTGCAATTTCGGTGAGATGGAACCAGTTGTTTTGACCCGCAATTAAGATTAGAAGTGAAAGCACCATTGAACCTGCGGTAATCGCAATGGTGGTTTGCATCTTTCCTATCTTGCTGTTTACAAAAGCAATTAGCATCGCAGCTGCGGATAGAAAACATAAAGTATGATAGACCGACATAGAGCTCTCTATTTGTAACATTTTATGAATGGAATTCTCGGCTGATGCTGCTTAAATAGCAAACATTTTTTCGTGATTATTTTGCAAGTTAAGAAGGATATAAAATAATCATTAATTCTACGTTTAGACGTCTAGACTCCTGAAGTTTGTGTGATAGGATGGAAAGATAACTAAAGGAATGAGGCTGTACTGTGGGAAGTAACGTAATACAACAGATTGAAGCTCAATTGAAGCAACGTATTCTTTTGATTGATGGTGGTATGGGAACCATGATTCAAGGGTACAAACTTGAAGAGCAAGACTATCGAGGAACGCGCTTTGCGGATTGGCATTGTGATCTAAAAGGTAACAACGACCTGTTGGTTCTAAGTCAGCCTCAACTTATCAAGGAAATTCACGCTGCATATTTAGAAGCGGGTGCAGATATTCTCGAAACCAACACGTTTAACGCAACAACCATTGCGATGGCTGACTACGAGATGGAAAGCCTAAGTGAAGAAATTAACTTTGCTGCTGCCAAGCTTGCACGTGAAGTTGCAGACGAATGGACCGCAAAAACACCCGATAAACCGCGTTATGTCGCAGGGGTTTTAGGGCCGACGAACCGCACTTGTTCTATCTCTCCTGATGTAAACGACCCTGGATATCGAAATGTTTCTTTCGACGAGTTAGTTGAGGCTTACTCTGAATCGACTCGAGCGCTGATTAAAGGTGGTTCTGATCTTATTCTTATCGAGACCATCTTCGATACTCTTAACGCTAAGGCTTGTTCATTTGCTGTTGAAAGTGTGTTTGAAGAGATGGGTATTGAGTTACCTGTGATGATCTCGGGGACTATTACTGATGCTTCCGGTAGAACATTATCCGGTCAAACCACAGAAGCGTTTTACAACTCATTACGTCATGTTAAACCGATTTCGTTTGGTTTGAACTGTGCACTTGGCCCGGATGAACTGCGTCCTTATGTTGAAGAGCTCTCGCGTATATCAGAATCTTTTGTTTCCGCTCACCCAAATGCTGGGCTTCCGAATGCATTCGGCGAATACGATTTGTCGCCAGAAGATATGGCTAAGCATGTTAAAGAGTGGGCTCAAAGTGGCTTTTTAAACTTGATTGGTGGGTGTTGTGGTACAACTCCTGAGCACATTCGCCAAATGGCACTCGCGGTTGAAAATATCGCCCCTCGTCAATTACCTGAACTTCCCGTTGCTTGTCGCTTGTCTGGCCTAGAGCCACTCGCTATTGATAAAGACTCTTTATTTATCAATGTCGGTGAGCGTACGAATGTAACCGGTTCTGCGCGTTTTAAGCGCTTGATTAAAGAAGAGCTGTACGATGAAGCGCTCGATGTGGCTCGTCAACAAGTTGAAAATGGCGCTCAAATTATCGATATCAACATGGATGAAGGCATGTTGGATGCACAAGCTTGTATGGTTCGCTTTTTAAACCTTTGTGCGTCAGAACCTGAAATCTCAAAAGTACCAATCATGGTTGACTCTTCCAAGTGGGAGGTTATTGAAGCCGGTCTTAAGTGCATCCAAGGCAAAGGCATTGTTAACTCGATCTCTCTCAAAGAAGGCAAAGAGAAATTCGTTGAACAAGCTAAGTTGATCCGCCGTTACGGTGCGGCTGTGATTGTGATGGCGTTTGATGAGATTGGGCAAGCAGATACACGTGAGCGCAAAGTAGAAATTTGTACCAACGCTTACCGAATTCTTGTTGATGAAGTGGGCTTTCCACCAGAAGACATCATTTTTGACCCAAACATTTTTGCCATTGCTACGGGGATCGAGGAGCATAATAACTACGCGGTGGATTTCATTGAAGCCGTTGGCGATATCAAACGTGATTTACCACATGCGATGATCTCGGGTGGTGTTTCTAACGTCTCATTCTCTTTCCGTGGCAATAACTATGTACGTGAAGCGATTCACGCGGTGTTCCTCTACCACTGTTTTAAAAATGGTATGGATATGGGGATTGTGAATGCGGGTCAGTTAGAAATCTACGATAACGTGCCTGAAAAATTGCGTGAGGCTGTGGAAGATGTCGTTCTTAACCGTCGTGATGACGCCACTGAGAGATTGTTAGATATCGCGGCGGAATATGCAGGCAAAGGGGTAGGTAAAGAGGAGGATGCCTCTGCACTTGAGTGGAGAACTTGGCCTGTTGAAAAGCGCTTAGAGCACGCGTTAGTGAAAGGAATAACTGAGTTCATCGTTGATGATACCGAAGAGGCTCGTGTCAACGCTTCAAAGCCATTAGAGGTGATTGAAGGCCCATTAATGGATGGGATGAACGTCGTCGGAGACTTGTTTGGTGAAGGTAAAATGTTCCTTCCTCAGGTCGTAAAATCTGCACGAGTGATGAAGCAAGCAGTCGCGCATCTGGAGCCCTACATCAATGCAGAAAAGCAGGTGGGACAAACAAACGGTAAGATTTTGCTAGCGACGGTCAAAGGTGATGTACATGATATCGGGAAAAATATCGTTGGCGTTGTATTGCAGTGCAATAACTACGAAATTATCGATCTTGGTGTCATGGTTCCTTGCGAAAAGATCTTAAAAGTAGCGCAAGAAGAGAACGTCGATATTATTGGTTTATCAGGGTTGATCACACCTTCATTAGACGAAATGGTGCATGTTGCAAAAGAGATGGAGCGTCTCGACTTTAACTTACCTCTTCTCATCGGTGGCGCAACAACGTCAAAAGCCCATACAGCAGTTAAGATTGAGAAAAATTACAAGCATCCAGTGGTTTACGTGAACAACGCCTCACGTGCAGTGGGCGTATGTACTTCTCTTCTGTCTGATGAACGTCGCCCTGAATTTGTTGAAAAACTTGAAGCTGATTACGAACGAGTACGTGATCAACATAATCGAAAGAAACCGAGAACCAAACCAGTGACATTAGAAGCTGCTCGAGCGAATAAAGTTGCTATCGATTGGGAAGCTTATACTCCTCCAGTGCCTGTTAAGCCTGGCATTCATATCTTCGATGATTTTGATGTGGCTATATTACGTCAATACATCGATTGGACACCATTCTTTATGACTTGGTCACTTGTGGGTAAGTATCCAACAATTTTCCAACATGAAGAAGTTGGTGAAGAAGCAAAACGTTTATTCGAAGATGCCCACGAGATACTTGATCGAGTTGAGCGAGAAGGCCTGTTAAAAGCGCGTGGAATGTGTGGCTTATTCCCTGCTGCGAGCGTGGGGGACGACATTGAAGTTTATGCTGATGAAACTCGTACCGACGTTGTGAAAGTATTACGTAACTTGCGACAACAGACCGAGAAACCAAAAGGATTCAACTATTGTTTATCCGACTACATCGCACCTAAAGAGTCGGGTAAGCATGATTGGATAGGGGCATTTGCTGTCACTGGTGGTATTGGTGAACGAGAGCTTGCTGATGAATACAAAGCACAGGGAGATGATTACAACGCAATTATGATTCAAGCGGTGGCGGATCGCCTAGCCGAAGCGTTTGCTGAGTATTTGCATGAGCGTGTCCGTAAAGAAATTTGGGGTTATGCAGCTGATGAAGATTTATCTAACGATGATCTCATTCGTGAAAAATACCAAGGTATTCGCCCTGCGCCGGGTTATCCCGCGTGTCCTGAACATACTGAAAAAGGACCGCTTTGGGAGTTGCTTAATGTGGAAGAGAACATTGGTATGACTCTAACCTCCAGCTATGCAATGTATCCGGGCGCGTCAGTCTCTGGTTGGTATTTCTCTCATCCTGACTCACGTTACTTTGCGATCGCACAGATCCAAGAAGATCAGTTAGAGAGTTACGCCGATCGTAAGGGGTGGGATAGGATCGAGGCTGAAAAATGGTTAGGGCCAAACATTAACGGTTAAATTGATGTTTACCTCGTCCAAATGTAACAACTAATGAAACGACAAAGGGCTGCAAATACGCAGCCCTTTGTTTTATTGAGTTGAACTTACTTCTCAAACAACTCAGTGTGGAGTTTTTGTATGGCTTGTTTCGATACCGATTCATGGAGCAAGAAGCATAAGTTGTGAGGGCTAGCGCCATAACAAATCATGCGTAGGTTAAAATCTTCTAGCGTGCCAAAAACCTGTTTCGCGTAGCCTTTACTCTCACTCATGTTGTTTCCAATGAGAGCAACGAGGCATAGGTCATGTTCAACTTCTACCTTACATAACTCTTCTAACTCTTCTCGTGCAGCTTGCGGCAGCTGTGGTGCTCCGCCAGAGGTATCAGTTTGATCAAGTGTTAACGATACACTGATTTCAGATGTCGTGATCAAATCGACAGAGATCTTATGCTTTGCAAGGATCTCAAAGACCTTTGCTAAAAAACCGTATGCGTGGAACATATTGGCGCTGCGTAGCGTTACCATGGTTTGGTTACAACGCAAAGCTAGCGCACGGAATAACGGTGAGCTTTCGACTTGGTGGCGAATCCAAGTTCCCCCTTTTTCTGGCTCTTTCGATGACCCTACAAATACCGGAATGTCGTGGCGCAATGCAGGTACTAGCGTAGAAGGGTGAAGGATTTTAGCGCCAAAGTTAGCCATTTCTGAAGCTTCACTAAAGCTGATCTCAGGAATTGGTGAGGCTTTTGGTGCAATTCGCGGGTCTGTTGTGTAGATTCCCGGAACATCAGTCCAGATTTCTAGCCCTGCCGCTTTAACGCTCTCAGCAATTAAGGCGGCGCTGTAATCGCTGCCCCCTCGACCTAATGTTGTTGTATTACCGGCTTCGTCAGATCCTATGAAGCCTTGAGTAACAACAACGGATTGTTGGCAAAGTGGTACGAGTTTATCTTGCGCAAGCGTCGAAATTGCTTCAATGTTTGGCTCCGCGCGACCAAAGTTGTCATCAGTACGCAACACATCGCGGATATCAAAGCGCACTGCTTGAATGCCTCGCTCACACATTAACTGAGTTAGAATGTGCGTCGACATGAGTTCACCACATGCGACTAAATGATCGGTTAACTTCGCACTAGCTTGGATAGATGCAGCCTCGGCCAGGCTGGTTACGGTATCTAATATGCCATACACCTCGGCAGCAGTTTTCGTGCTGTCTTCGAGCTGAGTTAAAATGGCGTCATGAATGTTGGCCAAATTTTGTAGCAGCTCAGTACGGTGCGTTTGATCCTGAACACCGTTGGCGAGTTCTACCAATAGGTTGGTGACGCCAGAGCAAGCGCTGCTCACGACCAGGCGAGTATTTGGATTGTTTTCGATAATGGTGGCGCAACGACTCATTGCCTCAAAGTTGGCAACACTGGTTCCACCGAATTTAGCTACGTTAAATGCGCTCACTGCGTTCTCCCACGGCTTCCTAAAAAATTGTACATCCAATGTTTAGTGAGAAAAGGAACAGAGCAAAAAGAGAGGTATTTAGAATGCTATTTGAAAAATTTACCCTCAGAAGCCCTTCATCAGACTGCGCTGATGACAGTTGATGGGATTCAGCCCAATTCAACCGACAAGTCAAATCCTGCAACTTTGACTTACCTCGGCACTACTCCCCCTCAATGATTGGTGTTGGAATTGCGGTTCCACAAATCATCTACCTGGGTAGCGCTCCTCTTCTACATAAAGCTCAAACATTGAACGGTTTTGAGGCCTTAATGTCAATCAATATTTCAACCTTTATGGTGTTTTTTATTAACGATTTTGTGACACTGGTTTGACCTCCATACTTACGGCTAATTGCTGATAGAGGAAAAATCTATTAGGGTGAAGAACCCTACACCTGAGCCATGTTATTGAATAGAACTTTTAGAATGCTCAGGATAAAAGATAATCAAGGAGCTGACATGTCGATCCAAAGCTTTATTCCGCCTCACCGTATTTTAATGGGACCTGGTCCTTCTGATATTTATCCTCAAGTGTTACAAGCACTAAGCCGTCCTACGGTAGGTCACCTTGATCCTCTGTTTATCGGTATGATGGATGAGCTCAAGCAGCTATTGAAGTATGCCTTTCAAACTGACAATGAGTTCACTATTGCGGTTTCAGCGCCAGGTAGTGCAGGGATGGAAACCTGCTTTGTAAACTTGATCGAGAAAGGCGATAAAGTGATCGTTTGCCGTAATGGTGTATTTGGTGAACGCATGCGCGAAAATGTCGTCCGTGCTGGTGGTGAAGTTGTTATCGTCGATGATGAATGGGGGACGCCTGTTTCCATTGATAAAGTCGAGCAAGCACTCGAACAGCACCCAGATACAAAAATTCTTGCTTTTGTGCATGCGGAAACCTCAACTGGTGCAGTCAGTGATGCTCAAGCATTGGGTAAGCTCGCGAAACAGCATAATGCATTATCTATTGTTGATGCGGTGACATCGCTTGGTGGTGTGCCGTTAAAAGTGGATGAATGGCAACTGGATGCGGTTTACTCTGGTAGTCAAAAATGTTTGTCATGTGTACCTGGACTCTCACCAGTGACGTTTTCTCCTGCCGCGATTGAAAAGATTCAAGCAAGAACAACACCAGTACAGAGTTGGTTCCTCGATCAGAGTTTAGTTTTGGGGTATTGGAGTGGAGAAGGCAAGCGTAGTTACCATCATACGGCGCCAGTTAATAGCTTGTATGCGCTTCATGAAGCTTTATTGATACTGAAAAATGAAGGATTAGAAAACGCTTGGGCTCGTCACCAACTGATGCATGAAAAACTCAAAAATGGCTTACAAAAGTTAGGATTTGAATTTGTTGTGGACGAAGCCCATCGGTTGCCACAATTAAATGCGATTTACGTGCCTGAAGGAATTGATGAAGCAAAAGTTCGTGCTCACTTGCTAGAAACCTATAACCTAGAAATTGGTGCAGGCCTTGGGGCATTAGCTGGTAAAGCGTGGCGTATTGGCTTAATGGGTTACGGCGCTCGATCTGAAAACGTTGCGCTGTGCTTAAAAGCGTTAGAAGAGTCACTCACTGAATAAAATCATACAGCAATGAGATAAAGAAAAGCGAAGGTCATCCCTTCGCTTTTTGGTACTTATTACTCTGCACCTGAAGTGGGGGCTGGTGAGGCAGAGATTGCTTGAGAAGGTGGTTGGTAATTGACGTCACTGAAATCAATCTTCGGGAACAAAAACTGCGCTTCAGCTCTAATTTGCTCCGCTTTACTTGAGTCATCTAAGCCTTGGTAGGCCAAAATCAAATTATTATAAAATGCAGGGCGAGGCTTATCTTTGATGATTTTTAGCGACCAATCGATATAAGGCTGAATCAAGGTTGCGTCTTGTTGGTACAGCCCAAGGTTTAAAAACGTGCTATAGACATCCCAATCAAACCTGTCTTTCCAAACCACAGGGTTACTGACTTGATTCAGAATATCAGGGTTAGTTGGTCTAGTGGTCTCAAACTTCGTCAATACATAGTTCGTATGTAATGCGCTTACCATGTAAAACGTAAACGCAACGGGAAGTACCAAACTAAAAACACGCAGCAAGCTTTTGGTCACATTACTAAAGCCGACTTGTCGATAACGAGAGACGCGCTGATCGACCCAGTACAGTAGGATAACGAAGATCAACCAATGCACGAGAGAGTGGTAGAAAGGGTATTCCAGTTGTGAGTGCAATACGATAGGTATAAACAAGGCCAGCAACGCAAGACGAGTTCCGCGTTTGGCTTGATAGATTCGATACAGTACCAGTGCCATCGCTAAGAAGATGCCGATTATTGGCAGCAAGCCACCTTCTACTCCCCAGTAAAGTAGCTCATTATGCGGATGATCCATGGCTGGCAAACCTGCTGGGTAATTCTCATTTAGGGCATGTTGACGAGCCGTATACAGCATGTACTCAGATTCAAACTTGCCATATCCATAACCAGTAAAAGGCTTTTCAATCACCATGTCTAATGTTTGCGGAAAAGTATACGCTCGAGGAGACTCCATATTTACTTTTTCTGCGGCTAACCTACCTCCATCAGGAAAGGCAAGATGCATGACAACGACAGAGAGTAAGAGCCCACTTACAAGTGACACAACCCAGCGGATAAAGCGCCCTTTGGTTGCAAAGCGGTACATGTATGGAATGACCAACAACACGGCGATGACCGAGGCTAACCAACCAGTGCGTGAAGCCAACGCCACAATTAGTGGTAAAGTTAAAACTGGTACGGCATAGAGAAGGTAAACATCGCTTAACTTACGATCGTATTTGTAGGGCTGACGTGCAAGTAAATAGCTGGCAATCACCAACCCTGTCGCAAGAAAACTGGCCATTACATTGGGCTGTTGGAAAATACCATAAGGACGATTGGCCACCGTGTCGTAACCAAACGGATTGCCTGGTTTGAGATACAGATATTGTGTCAGACCAAAAATGGCTTCGATAACAACCGCAAGGACAATGAACCATAATAGGCGTTGGCGATGTTTATTACTGAAATGAAATTGTTGTAAAACAATAAAGAACAGGACACCACACCACAGGCCTATGAGCTTATTGGCTGCCAAGCTGCTATTCGCATTTGGGTACAGAATGGGCACTGTCATGATAAGAGCACTAATGAACAAGCCGATGGTTAGTTTTGAGTAACGTAGCACTCGATTATTCGCTAGTTGGTAACACCCAATGCCTAATGCAAAGCTAAAAGCAATCCAAGTTGTCGCATTGAACGAAAGCGAAAGCCCCGAACCGCCGGGGTTGGGCATGAAAAAGTGCATTGCCAACACAAATAGTGTTGCCAAGGCAATGAGAAACTTGCGATTGAGGGGAACCTGTACTTTTTCGGGAGAAAGCTTTGTTCCACTTACATGTATAGTAGCCATAGTTATTGCGTTGTTTTGAATGAAAAAAGACCAGCACTTGCTGGTCTCGATACTTTACCTGTTTTTTCTACTTCAACATAGGCTTGAGGAAGTGAGCTGTGTGCGAACCCTCGATTTGCGACACATCTTCCGGAGTGCCTTGAGCGATTATCTCGCCGCCACCTTGACCCCCTTCAGGACCAAGATCGATAATCCAGTCCGCAGTCTTAATGACGTCCAGGTTATGCTCGATCACCACGACAGTGTTTCCGTGGTCGCGAAGTCTGTGCAGTACAGTGAGCAACTGCTGGATATCATGGAAGTGCAAGCCGGTTGTTGGTTCATCCAAAATGTACAAGGTTTTTCCTGTATCACGTTTGGATAGCTCTCGCGCCAGTTTCACACGCTGTGCTTCACCACCGGAGAGTGTTGTTGCCGCTTGACCCAATCGTATGTACGACAAACCCACATCCATCAGTGTTTGTAGTTTGCGAGCGATGGCAGGAACTGGATCGAAGAAGGTGCGTGCATCTTCGACCGTCATTTCTAGCACTTCATCAATAGTTTTACCTTTGTAACGTACTTCGAGCGTTTCACGGTTGTAGCGTTTACCTTTACACACATCACATGGCACATAAACATCTGGTAGGAAGTGCATTTCTACTTTGATAACACCGTCACCCTGACAGGCCTCACAACGACCACCGCGCACGTTAAAACTAAAACGGCCCGGTTTGTAACCGCGAGAACGCGACTCCTGTGTGCCTGCAAACAGTTCACGGATTGGTGTAAAGATCCCCGTATAGGTTGCAGGGTTAGAGCGAGGTGTACGGCCAATTGGGCTTTGATCGATATCGATGACTTTATCGAAGTGCTCTAGACCTTTAATCGATTTATAAGGTGAAGGCTGAGCCGTTGTCGCTCCGTTAAGTTGGGTATGCGCAATTTTAAAGAAAGTATCATTAATCAGCGTTGATTTACCTGAGCCAGATACTCCTGTAATACAGCTGAATAACCCAACAGGAATTGAAAGGTTAACGTTTTTAAGGTTATTACCTGTAGCGCCTAATAGCTCAACCGTTTTTTTCGGATCTCGCGGCGTGCGATCTTTCGGTACTGCGATTTCTTTAACACCACTTAAGTACTGACCTGTCAGAGAATTCGGATTCGCGACTATCTCTTCCATGGTGCCTTCCGCAACAACATTACCACCATGTACGCCAGCACCAGGACCAATATCTATGACATGATCTGCACAGCGAATCGCATCTTCATCGTGTTCTACCACAAGTACGGTATTACCTAAATCGCGCAAATGAGTGAGCGTTTTTAATAAGCGTTCATTATCACGCTGGTGGAGACCAATCGACGGTTCGTCCAGAACATACATCACACCAACAAGACCGGCCCCAATTTGGCTTGCTAAACGAATACGTTGAGCTTCACCGCCTGATAAGGTTTCTGCACTGCGTGATAAGTTTAGGTAGTTCAAACCGACGTTAACTAAGAATTGCAGGCGGTCGTTGATTTCCTTCATCACTTTTTCAGCGATTTGGGCTCGTTGACCTTCCAGTTTCAAGGAATGGAAGAACTCCAATGCATCAGCAATGCTGAGTTCAACAATCTCAGGTAGTGTCGTATCAGCAATAAACACGTTACGTGCTTCGAGGCGTAGACGAGTACCGCCACAGCTTGAACAAGATTTAGTGGAGATGTATTTTGCAAGCTCTTCACGGACAGAGTTGGATTCTGTATCACGATAGCGACGTTCTAGGGTATTCAGAATACCTTCGAATGGATGGCGTTTAACGCGAATATCGCCACGATCGTTGATGTATTTAAACTCAATCTCAGTACGACCTGAGCCCTTTAGAATGACATCTTGCGTTTTCTTTGGCAGAGAATTAAAAGGGGCATGGAGGTCAAAACCATAATGATCGGCCAATGAGGTGAGCATTTGGAAGTAGTAGTAGTTCTTTTGATCCCAACCGCGAATCGCACCTTGTGCCAAGCTTAATGAATCATCTTGAATGACTCGGCTTGGATCGAAGTATTGTTGAACACCCAAGCCATCACAAGTGCCACATGCACCAGCAGGGTTGTTGAATGAGAAAAGTCGCGGCTCTAACTCTTGCATACTGTAACCACATTGTGGACAAGCGAAGTTGGCGGAGAAAATAATCTCTTCACCGTCGCCATCCATTGGCGCGACAACCGCAATTCCGCCTGATAATTCGAGCGTGGTCTCGAAAGATTCGGCCAAGCGCTGTTGTAAGTCTGGACGAACTTTAAAGCGGTCTACCACAACTTCAATGGTGTGCTTTTTATGTAGTTCAAGGGTTGGAGGGTCGGAAAGATCGCAAGTTTCTCCATCAATACGCGCACGAATAAAGCCTTGAGCCGCTAAGTTCTCAAGCGTTTTAACATGCTCACCTTTACGTTCTTTGACAATAGGTGCCAATAGCATCATTTTGCTGCCTTCCGGCATCTCTAGGACTTTGTCCACCATTTGACTGATGGTTTGCGCAGCAAGAGGGGCATGGTGCGTTGGACAGCGGGGTTCGCCCACACGAGCATACAATAGACGTAAGTAGTCGTAGACTTCGGTAATTGTACCGACGGTTGAACGCGGGTTATGAGAAGTAGATTTCTGTTCAATAGAAATCGCGGGTGATAACCCTTCAATGTGGTCGACATCGGGTTTTTCCATCAGAGACAAAAACTGACGAGCGTAGGCAGAGAGAGACTCTACGTAGCGTCGTTGGCCTTCTGCATACAATGTATCGAAAGCGAGAGAGGATTTACCGGAGCCACTTAGTCCAGTAATGACAATCAGTTTATCGCGAGGGATTGTAAGATTAATGTCTTTAAGGTTATGGGTTCGGGCACCGCGAACTTCTATTTTATCCATCGTTTTTGCTCTATGTATAACCAAGTGGGGCAAGTATTACATAGTGTGAGAAATGTGCAAAGAAAATTACTGGATAAAAAAACAGTAAAGTAAAAAGCCCAGCGTTGTGCTGGGCTTTCGATACAGTAATTTCGTACTACAACGATGCTTTATACTGCTTTTTGTGTTGCGTGCTTACCTAGCTCAGAGGTTTTTTCATCTTTTAGATACAGGTTTTCAAAACAATAGTTAGTTGCTTCGATGTAACCTTCAACGCTACCACAGTCAAAGCGTTTGCCCTTGAATTTGTAAGCCAATACACAGCCCGCTTTTGCTTGTTTTAGCAGCGCGTCAGTGATTTGAATTTCACCACCTTTACCTGGTTCGGTGTTTTCAATCAGTTCAAAAATATCGGGAGTCAGGATGTAGCGGCCAATGATAGCAAGGTTGCTAGGTGCCGTGCCTTTCTCTGGTTTTTCTACCATGTCGTCTACGCGATAGATGTCGTCTTTGATCATTTCACCAGAGATAACGCCGTATTTGTGTGTTTCTTCGGCTGGTACTTCTTGTACTGCAACGATAGAACAGCGGAACTGCTTAAATAGTGCCACCATCTGAGCCAGTACGCCCTCTTGCTCGTTCACACAAAGGTCATCAGCAAGAACAACAGCAAATGGCTCATCGCCTACCAATTCTCGTCCAGTTAGAATCGCGTGGCCCAAGCCTTTCATTTCGCGTTGACGTATATAAGTGAAGTTTGCAGATTCAATGATTTCACGGATATCTACCAACAGCTCTTCTTTGTTGGTACCGCTAATCTGATGTTCCAGTTCGTAGTTCTTATCAAAGTGGTCCATGATCGAGTGCTTGCCACGACCTGTCACAATACACATGCCGTTCATACCAGCTTGGATTGCTTCTTCGACACCGTATTCAATAAGCGGTTTGTTCACGACTGGCATCATCTCTTTTGGCATAGATTTCGTTGCCGGTAGGAAGCGTGTGCCATAGCCTGCAGCAGGGAACAGACATTTTTTTATCATTGGGGGAATATCCTATCTCGTTTTTATCAAGAATCTGCGTATAACTTTAACACGAGAGGTATCAATGAATCATGAATAAAGTAGGAAAAAATGTGAGACTCGGTGCGGAAAAAAGATGAGCGACTTGTCATTTCAGTTATCAGAGCCGCTCACATTGCATCATGACATTAAGTTTTGGTCTGCCCAGGCGATTGCCTGTACTCGGTTCTTTACGGATAGCTTTTTGAATATCTGATACAAGTGCGATTTGATGGTGAATTCACTGACGAATAACTCCTCGGCCATCTGACTGTTCGAGGCGCCAGCTTGTAGGCAACGTAGTACTTGTAGCTCACGAATGGTTAGGTCTACCGTAGCTGGTGCAGTATGAGTATTAATGACATTGCGGTAATAGTGTAAAAGTTGACTGGTTACATTACGCGGCAGCCAGTTTTGACCGTTAACAATGCCTTTTAACCCTTCTCCAATTTGCTCTAGCGTATCTTCAGAATAAAACACACCTTTTAATTGACCAAATGAAAGAAGTTCATCCGTGGTTAGTCTTTTAGGCACGTTGAAGACAACGGTTTCAAAGTTTTTCCATACAAGAGGCAAGTTTTTGATCGATTGAACAAGTGATTTATGTTCACTGAAGTCGATCAGTAGAATTTTATTACGGTGTTGTGGCTTGGCTTCCATGAGTGCTGCGGTTGAAATCACCGGGATGCTCATATCAACGTACTTTTCGAGTGCCGCCACTTTTTTTTGCGCATTATCTTCCATACTGATCAGAAATAGCTTTCTTGCGTAAGCCGACTTTCTCACGTGTTCCAATCTCCCTGGGTTCAATAGAAGCCATAAACTGGCATTAAAGAGAGGCCATAACCATCGCTTTACTGAATAAATGCGTTCGAATTCAAAGCTTCACGAAACGATGTCTGCAACGCGAATCAAAAATGCTACACACGTAAGTTGAAATACGATTTGGGTTCTAGAGGGTGACTCAATAGATCACAATGGTATTAGACTTTAATCAAAACATTAAAGCGTGCTATTCTAATGCGCTAAAATTTTATATATCCAGAGTGAAACGGAGCACATCATGGCCAGCCGTGGAATTAACAAAGTTATTTTGGTGGGGAATCTAGGTAACGACCCTGAAATTCGTTACATGCCGAATGGCGGTGCAGTAGCAAACATTACTATTGCGACTTCTGATTCATGGCGTGATAAAGCGACTGGCGAACAGCGCGAAAAAACGGAATGGCACCGTGTTGTGTTGTTCGGCAAACTTGCGGAAGTAGCAGGTGAGTACTTGCGTAAAGGCTCTCAAGTTTACATTGAAGGGCAACTGCAAACTCGCAAATGGCAAGATCAAAGTGGCCAAGATCGCTACTCAACGGAAGTCGTTGTTCAAGGCTTCAATGGTGTGATGCAAATGCTTGGCGGTCGTGCTCAAGGTGGCGGCGCACCTATGGGCGGTCAACAGCAGCAACAAGGTGGATGGGGTCAGCCTCAACAGCCAGCTCAGCAGCAGTACAATGCGCCTCAGCAACAGCAACCACAACAACAGGCTCCGCAGCAATCACAGCAGCAGTACAATGAGCCACCAATGGATTTTGACGACGATATCCCGTTCTGAGGTTTACCTGAGACCTAGTTTTGTTAAGTTTGATTATTTAAATTAAATATAACAAGGGTTTGAGATAAAAAGTTTACAGTGAGTCTTGCAACTTCTGTAAACTTTTTTTATGCTAATTTTGTAGTTCGGGGTTACCTTGAGAATTTGTTAAGTTTATTGAGTTTAAGGACAGAATGAAGACAAAAGCATTTCAAATGGCGAGTGGAGAAAGCTACTCAATTCTTTTAGGTGAGGATGGTATGCCATTGCCTTACCATAACCTCTTTGTCACCCTGCATTACCGAAATCAATCAAAAGCAAGTAACACCTGTTCTCGTGTTTTTGATCACCTTAGCTTTCTTGAGGAAATTTGTCGGTTTGAAAATATTGACTTGATTGAACGATGTAAAACGGGTGATTTTCTGACCAAGAAAGAGTTTGAGAATATTAAGAAACACTCAAAGCTAACAGTAGCGTCATTCCGTGAAATGGTTGCGAGACGTAAATCCTCTAATGTTGTGAGCATCAAGGAAAATAAACTTGAAACGGCAAGAGCCAATTTTGTCGTCAACCCTGAAGGGGACATCTCCCCCCACACGACATACAACCGACTAACTGTGTTTGCGCAATTTATTGGTTGGCTCGAAGAAGAATTGTTTCCCTCTAAAGATTCCACGGCTGAGATCGAACTCAAGAAAATCAGGGGTGACAAGTTTGGCACCAGTGATGAAGCTCTTGATTGGGGAGACTGGCGCTCTCTAGAGCCAATTGAAAAAATTCGAGTCCTTGATGTGGTTCACCCAGACTCCTCAGAGAATCCTTGGAAATCAGAATCTGTTCGATATCGCAATCAACTTATCGTAAACATGTTTTTTGCAATTGGCTGTCGCCGTGGAGAACTGCTTAAAATCAGAGTAAAAACGGACAGCAATCAATCTGATATCAGAAAGCGTGGCAAAGACGGTCGTTACTTCGTTATGATCCGATCACAAACTGACAACAACGACAAACGCAAGCACAGACCAGAAGGGAAGACCGTGGGGAGACTAGTCCCAATGGATAAACGTTTGGTCGATATGTATGAAAGCTACCTTATCCATCACCGCCCTAATGCAACTGGTTCTGAGCATATCGAGTACTTGTTCGTTACTCACAACCATAAGGTGCAAACCAACACCGCCTTATCAATGGCTCAGGTAAATAAGATTTTTCGTGAGATTTCTGAGGTGGTTGGCTTTAGGGTACACCCCCATAGGATACGTCATACGTGGAATGATGAATTCAGTGGGTTTGCAGATAAACGCATTGCCGAAGGAAAAACAACGGAAGCTAAGTCGGAAGCCGATAGGCGAAAATTGATGGGCTGGAGCGAAGATTCCAGTAGCGCAAAACGTTACTCAAAACGACATGATGATAAACGTGCAATGGACATGGCGTTAGACCTTCAAGAAGAAGAATCAACCACCATAAATTCAATCGTCCAACAACGTGATGAAGATGTTTGGACAGGGGAATAATAAAAATGAATCACCATCATGTGAATTTTGACTTTGCTAACGAAAGCAAGGTAACAACATGTATCTCATACAATGGCTTTGAGTTTAATTACCTTTCTGACCGATGGACTCTCAATCGGAATGTCACTGTATTGGTGGATTGCTTAGATTCGTTTGTACAGCCGTTACGAGATGACATTCTTGAAACATTGGTGTTTTATGCCGAGACAGCATCCGCTAATCATACTAGCAATATCGCAAAAACTCTGAACTTTTATCAAAAGCTTACTGGTGAAAATGATCTGACCGAGAAAGGCTTTGCATCATTTAAAAACAAAATACCTAAGAAAGATTGGTACAGAGTGTCTGTATTGAGAGGGATGATCCGCCAGATGCGCTATTTGGGGCTGGATAAACATATTGATGATGCAGTGTTTAAGCTGACTGATCAATGGAGTTTAGGTGGCAATGATAAAGGGGTAGCTGTACTTACTCTTGACCCTGAAACAGGGCCATTCAGTGATTTAGAGTTTCAAGCAATTGGTTTACATGCTGCTCATCGATATGCTGAAGGAGCACTTAGAACAGATGAGTATGCTTGTCTCTCGATGTTTAAGGCGTCCGGTCGTCGTCCTGTTCAGATTGCATCTATCAAGTGTAAAGATTTTTCTTATTCGACCAATTATACCGGATCTCCAACGTATGTGGTGCTGATTCCTAGGGCAAAAGTACGTGGAGGGAAGTTCCGTAGTATCCTAAAGCCTTATGCTTTAGTGAATTCGGTCGCACAGGTTGTTGAGCTGCATATCAAAGAGCAAACAGCTAAGGTGGAAGCTGCTTTAGGGCGGAAAATGACGCTTGAAGAAAAAGGTGAACTACCTTTGTTTATCGATGTTGGCACCACTGTAGAGATTCAATCAATACCTCCAGATTCATTAATGGACTATCTCAAATCCGAACTGCCGCATATTAAAACAAGCAACCTAACGAGTAAGCTAAACAGTGCGGTCACAAAGCTGAAAGTCATCAGTGAGCGAACTGGCAAACCTTTAAAATCAACAAGCTACCGTTTTCGCTACACCTTGGGTTCCAGAGCTGCTAGGGAGGGGGCTGGTATACTTACTATTGCCAACTTGCTTGACCAGTCTGATACGCAAAATGTAAAAGTGTATGTTGCTAACGCCCCTGAGCATGCAGTGCATATTTCAAAAATCATGAACCAACCGCTAGCTCGGTATGCCTCTGCTTTCGCAGGCAAACTGGTTGAAGACGAGGCTGAAGCCAATACAGAAAATGCAGGTGCGGCACGCATTCCTTGTCGAGAAAAAGACTGTGAGGTCGGCTCTTGTGGCTCAAGCAGTTTTTGCCAAGATTATGCCCCTATCGCTTGCTATTTATGCCCTAAATTCCGTCCATGGGCACATGCTCCGCATCACCTGATCCTCGAATGGTTGGTTGAAGAGCGAGATCGATTAAAAGTAGATGCCAATGGTGACATGCAAATCGTTGCAATCAATGACAATGCCATTCTAGCGGTATGCCAAGTAATCCAGCTATGTAGGGAGTATAACAATGGCTGATGTATTGATTTTTAAGCCTAAGCATGAGCTTGAGTATACGAAAAACCAAGCCGATTTCATCGAATTAGGACGTCAGATAGCGCCATTATACGATGAGTATGTCTACGATGAAAATTACTGGCCTAAAGTAGGTAACTTCACCATTTTTGGGGCCAATAGTCGACAAAAAAATCCAGATGAGTTACTGGATGAATCTTTAATTCCCTTTGCAAAAGCTTACGTTACCTATGGCGGCGGAACCAAAGCAGGCATCAACGTTAAATTCCAAGCCTTACGAGCAATCAATGCAGCTTGGCAGCGGTTACACAAAGGCGAAGATTTTGAAACCACCAAGCTTACGGGGAAGGACTTTGATGCAGCTCAGCGCGCAGCTAAGGAATCGTTAAGTGCAGGAGCTGCTTATCAGGCTGGGCGTGGTTTAAATAATCTTATCAACTTCTTGATTGAGTACAAATTAGTAAAGCCATTTAAGTGGAAGAGTGGACTCAAAAAGCCTGCTGAAAATGCAACAGGGGATGATGCTGACAAGAGAAGGCAAGACAAAATGCCTGACGAAAATGCGTTGATGGCTCTCGCTTCCGTCAATGCTCAAAAAACAGAAGACTTAAGTCCTCGGGATATTTTCACGACATCTACGATGACCTTGTTGCTGGCAGCCCCAAACCGTGGTTCAGAGCCTCTGTACTTGCTTTCCGACCCTATTCATACCGATGAGCTGAAAGTTTGGGAAGTGCTAAAAATTGATGGTTTTACTAAGGAGGATGTTAAGGAAATTCTTAAATACCAAAAAGAGAACGATATTGTATTTGAGGCTGACAATGGTGCCGTATTTGACAGGGCTGGGAATGAAACCGAAGACTCTCAGGATGCTGACGATGAAGAGCTAGACCTTACCGCAACCATCCAAATTAAAGGCATAAAATGGTATTCGGGTAAGGACTTTGGGCACGCACACAAGTGGATTCCTACGTGTATGTACGGTGTTGTAGAAGCTGCTGTAGAGCGTTTGAGAGCAAAATCAGAGCCTGCACGAAAGTTTGCAAAGATGCTAGAAGAAAGTTCGTGCTTTCCACGGCACGAGCTTTGTCCTGACGTCCCTGAAGACCAACTCCTAACTATGGATGAAGCTGCAATGGCACTTGGGTTGGATTCGTCAGGGTATGGTGACCTTTCTGATGCAAAAAATCGCAGGAAATGGCGAACATCTAGAAACCATTTCCTAAAGCGTAAGGGGATCTTACGTGAAGATTACCAAGTTACGCTCCGAGATTTAAATGTAATCCTTCGAAAAGGTCTTCCAAAGGACTTCCCTTATATACCGTTTAATAGGGGGAATGGGCATGTAAAGGTTAAATGGTCAGAGGCTTTGTATGCTGGATTTGCTAATTGCTTGGACACTGCAAAATCAACCATTTCTACCGAGTTGTACATTCCGACCATTAATACGTTGAATGAAGACCTTGCCCCAACGAAAAAAAAGAACAGAACCACAGGGGAGCTAGCGACAGGTGTGCGTTCGGTTTTTCAGCGTTGGGGGCATGGTGATTTGATCATAACTTCGCATCAGATTCGTCATATGTTAGACACCATGGCGGCAGTCAATGGTATGGATGGAGAGCAACGTGCTAATTGGGCGATGCGAAGCGATCCTAGGCACAATCGTTATTACGACCACACAACTCCTGAGGAGTATGGTGCGGACTTTATTGAAGACCGAGAGGCAGACCTTGTCTCACAGGGGTTGATGGAGAATCCAACAACAGGTACTACACAAATTCAGGTGCAGGTGGCGACACCAAGAACAGTGCAAGAGCTGAACACGAAGACGGCTTTAACCGCACATACAAACGAATTTGGCATGTGTGTGACGTCCTACATGGAAGAGGTTTGCACTAAATATCGCGACTGTATTAACTGCGACCAGCAAGTTTGTGAAAAAGGCGATGACGGCAAATGTGAGCGCATTCGTAAGCGGCTAAAAGAGGAGAAAAGACTTCTCAAAATGGACAAAAAAGCGGTTGATGATGGTGTTCAAGGGGCTAGGCAGTTCTATGAGCGCAGGAAACTGACCACAGAGCGCTGTGAGCAACTGCTTGCCATGATGGAAGACCCAAATATCGAGGATGGTTCTCTAATCAAGCTGCTTAACGTAGAGGATGTTACCCAGTTGGATCGTGCTATGGATGCGAATGGTAAAAAGCGTTTACCTAAGATTGAAAACTTTCAGCGCATCAAAGAGAGCCAGAAGGTTACCGTCACGGTTGATGAAATGATTGGTATTGAGAGCAATCCAGAATCATTTGATGACGAACTATTTGATGCTTTAGATGAAATGGATGCAATAGATTTTTTTGAGGATTGATTATTGTGGCTAAACACTTAACAGACTCGGATATTAGCAATGTTTGTGAACTTCTGGATGATTGGCCTATGGACTCTAAGCTCACATGGGATAGGTTGGTAGAGGCTGTCGCACAAGATTACAAGCTTTCTACCACTAGGCAAACATTGCAAAAGCAGGTACGTATCAAGCGCGCATTTACTGAGGTTAAGACGCTTGTCTCGGGTAATTCTCCTAAGGCTGTTGCTGCGCGCAATAGGCCGCTGCCATCCAGTTTGAAGGCTGCGGCTGATCAAATAGAAAGACGGGATCGAACCATTGCGCGACTTGAAGCCGAGAACAACCGACTACTTGAACAATTCCATACTTGGTTGTACAACGCCACCCAGCATGGAATTACGATTGAGCAACTAAACGAACCATTGGAAACTAAACAAGAAAAGTGAGTGCTCAATGAGCAAAGCAACTACGGAAGTTCAAGGCTCGCAAGCTGATGAAAAATTAGCTAAATTTATGTTATGGAAAGAAATACAGTCTGCCACGGATGTGGCAGAAATGAGCTGTGGTGTAAAACTAAATAGAACAGAAGTTTCTAGGCGTATAGTGAATTAGTCTGAATGTAATCTGTCAGTTTCTTTACCTCGATGTGACTAGATCTGACAGGTCATTCTAAATCGATTCTGCCCCAAAGTGTGCTAGTAGAGGACTAACCCAGATTTCAATACTAATCGATGGACTTACTTTTCCTAATGACTAAAATTTTATCCACTACAATCGCAGTTGTTGCGACTAAACAAGAAAACATAGTGAGCATAGCCCCTAAACTGAACTCTATGCTTTATTTGCTATTGAAGTTACATTGTTGCTCCGAATAGTCTCAGATGAACTACAAGTACAACGTTTAAACCAACCGTCGAAAATTTCGATCATTTCCGAGCCACCGAAATCATCATTTTTGTCATAAACAAAATACTTATCAGCGCCTCCACCACGTAATGAAAATTCGCCATGATGCTCACCCCAACGGGCAAAAGTTATAAACAAGTAGTTGTCGTTAATAAGGAAACCAATTACATTTGGCATGTGTTTATAGAGTGAAAGCTCTACATTTTGTCCTTGTTTTTTTGCCTCAATAGCTTTAATAACTTCGTCCTTAGTACCTTGGGTATTATTGATAAACCTTGCGTATATATCATGATGCTCTTGTTGATACTCGGGTGATAATAGAGCCATTGATATATTTAGCTTTTTGCCAGCTAAGGAGTAATCTGAATTAGAATCTAGCATTCTTGAAATGACTGTAGCCCAACCATATCTGCCAGCAATTCCTATGTACTTGATTGAAACCTCTTTTTCATCATTCGCTAGCCCGTAAATCTTGGTGAGCAGCTCATCCGTATTCATGATGGACAAGTTTTTGTCCTCAGTTACCTTGTCATAAATTTCAAACAATATTTGAAGAATGATTAGGCCAAGAATCAAACCAGCTGCAAATAGTGAACTATGATAAATTGAGTCGGGTATGACATTGGAGGGCAATGATTCTATTGCTACAATTGACAACATTACCAAGTAGGCAATCGGTTTCTTAGATTTCTGATACGCCTCCCATAGCTCCTCAGTAAAAGTTCGTTTACTTTCCATTTTTATTACCCTTCTGTTATGAACTTACCAACCACATAACTCAGATTAGTCGCTTTTGACTTTTTTTCCTCCTAAGGCTAACACCAAAATTAATTAAAAAGACAGACTTTAGTGGTCAAAAAATGTGGTCAAATACTTGGAGGTTAACCATACATAAACTAATCCGTATCTCACTAATTGAGCAAAGTCCCTGAAACATTTTTGTCCAGAGACGTGCCAGAACTATCACTGCTGGCACACTTATGCCCCAAAGCTAGCTAGATGCTATTGCATGTCTTATTAGTATATCTAACTTGAAATGTCATAATTACTATTTGAGCCACTTGTAGCACCATCCATCACTCATGAGCAATTTCCTGATTTTTGCTCTGTCATTAGCTTTAGCTCGCATATATATAGAGCGTATTTCTTGCTCATAAGAATCAGATTCAAAACCACGGTTAATCGCTTTTTGATACCACTCATGACCTTGGGAGATATCTCCACTCAACATTTTGCACGCACCAATCAAAGTGCATGGGCGGTAGTCCTGTAGAGTCAATTCATGAGCCTGTATGCCAAATTCGATAGCTTGTTCTAGCATATTTAAATCACGTTTAACACCGCCAGCCGTAGTAAGCAAAGCAGATTTTAACTTCTTATTTCCATTCGCAAATTTGAATGGAAAGTGCTTATTCACCAAGGTTAGGGCTGTTTTTGCCTTATCTGCTTTACGATAATCAGCAAGAGCATTAACCAAGTTCCACGGCTTATTGGTCGTATTCCATATTCGCTTGGAGTTCTCTGCGCGACGAAGGTAATACATGCTATTCACCTGATCATTCTCAAAGCCCTTCTGCTTAAGCCACAAGTAGTCGGCATCAGTGATCATACCTTTGTTGAGAGTCGTGAGAATATAAGCTGCTTTAGAGTGCCTACGAATCGAACTAATATTGAGTGAGGGGAAGTCGATGAATTGCTTATCATACTTAGCTCTAAGATCTGCAAACATCTTGTCAGACGCTATTTGCCGCTGTTTTAGCTTTTGTTCCTGTGCTTTTTGTTGCTCGATTCTTTGCTCTTGAGGAGTTTTTGTCGTGTTATATTTAGCGAGTTTTGACTCGATAAACTCTATATTCGTTGAAAACTCAGCACCTTCAACTGACTTACGTTTTTTCACACAAACCTTCAGGCTCAAGAACTCACTAAACACATCAGGGTGATCTTCAAGCAATGAATTCAAGATCGCTACATACTCTAAACCCATTGCACTTGTTATACAGTTGGCTTCATCGAGTAATGGTTTATCGAGCACGCTGCCATCTATAGCTTCAGATAAAAGCTTCAACCAAGCATGGTGAAGTGGGAATTGAACTCGATCAAACAGCCTAATTACTTTAGTGACCAACATAACGATTTAATCTCCATCCTCGTTTAAAGCACTGTCCATCATAAAGGGGCCATGCTAAACCGCACCACCAATTATAGCGGCTGAGTTTTTCGAATTTTCTATACTTGAAGTTATCCATACTCTACTAATTTAGTAAAGTCACTGAAACGAAATTGTCCAATTGTGAGTTGGTATACCTTCAGGCTGACAGTGCGGTCTTTTCGTGATTAACCAGCGGATGTGTAAGATCGTGTATGAGTTACTACACTAGAAAACGTTATTAGGCTTACCAACTATTTGTTGGCCAAATCTAAGCCCAAGCATCTTCGGAGGCCTTTCTCATGGTTGGACGGGGAAATCAGTTGATAAAATCAGCCACTATTTTTAATAGCTCAGATGCAGGCTTTGCCGAGGTGGCAGTTTTGTAAACCATAACCTTATCGCCGTACTGGATGATAAGGTTTCCGGCATCACTTAATGTGACCGATGCGATTACCTTCTCTCCCATCTCGTCTTGTATTATGTGAAGTATGTCTTCCGAAGTCATGAAGTTAACCTCGTGGCATCAAAATATGCCCCTGAAAAGTAGCTACTGCCAACGATGAATATGTCGTATTTGATTGTTACCTCTCTGGCTAGATTTGTGTGATCTATCTTAGCTTTTAGGCAGTGCTTACATGTTATAAGCCATCGGCTCAAAATCTGGGATGACGTTTGGATAGTTAAGTCAAACTCTGCAAAATTCCCTTGTATCCTCACATTATCGACCTTAAACAAATGCAAAGCGTTTTTATCCAGCAGCCTCAGTTCTTGGACTAGCTCTCTCATAGAATCCCCTTACTTATCGAATGTCATCGTTACTCTCTAGGGTTAAGAAGGCAGGCTTACGCTATGCCTGCCTAACCATCTTTATTGTTTTATTTGGACATTGCTTTGTTTCTGAATTCGTTTTGGGGTAGGGCCTTTGGGTACGCATGGGACTGTAAATGGCTCGTTAATATTACCAGCAGCGGTAAGCGGAATTTTGTTCCCACTTTCATCTTTTTTATAGCGAGCAACTCGACGCACGGAAATCTTGTTGCCCGCAATCGTAAGACCGAGATGTGCATTCCATCCTTTAAAGATCGCGGATAGTTTGCAAAGAAGCGAATAAGATGTTGATTCGTGAACAATTGACTGAAGGTAATTCCTAACCTGATATTCGATATCCTCCTCAGAGCTAAGCCCTAATGAGGAGATTACACGAGTTAGATAAGTTTCGGGACAAAGAGGTAACTCTTTATACTCGCAAACAGATAGTTGTTTTTTGATTAGGTAGTGTGCGAACGCATAGATCGTTTCAGATGCTTGGCTTTCAAGTCGATGCTTTTTAAACACTTCTGAGATGAAATGAACCGAAAGTGCTAATTCATTATGCTCTTCCACATATGTAAGTATTTCTGCGGGTTGAAACGATGTTCCTTGCGTCCCACGAAAGGCGAATGGATTTCTAGTCATGTCAAACGCTTTGGCGAGCATGGCGACGCGAGAAAGTACTGAAGCGCTAACCGTCACACCTGCCATCTCTAAAACTTGTGCTCGTGAACGTATGTTTCCCACGTCGATATGTGCAAAACTCAAATCATCGGTAACGCCATAAGTTATAGGTGCTATAAAGCCTACACAAGCCTCGCAAGCGGCCTCTAATCGATGATGACCGTTCAGGATCTCGCCTTCATTAGATATGATTATTGGTTCACCAGTGAGACACCACTCGCCCCGACGCATCGACTCTGCATATTTTGCGACCTTGGTTTTGCTCAATCGTCTGTTTTTGTTTTTTTTATTTACCGTGCCTCGACTAGAAAACGTCAACATATCTCTCGCTAGCTGAGGGCTAATGAAAATAGTGGTGTGTTTAAGCGTCGTTTGTATGGCCTTTACCCCAGCGTAGTACTTAGCGTTCTCTTTGAAAATTTCTTCTAGCTGAGTGGGGGAAAGTGTTTCGGTCGAGTTTTTGAGCAGACTGGTTGAACTGGCTAGATAGCTAGTTCGTTCACTTTCGTCAAAGTGACTGACTAGGCTGTTTACAATCGAGTTCTCTAGATCTGCATTTGAGATTGCATCGGTATCTCCGATACGTGGTTCTGTCATGTTTTTCATGCTTTGTTCTTCCTGTGGCAACATAGTGCGCAAGAGTACGAATTAGGTAGTATTCACAAAACATTATTGATCCGACGCGCATGTCGGATCAAATTTTATTTGTAAATTAAACTGCGATAAACACGATGTTGGATATAAAGAATTGAAAGCCTTAGAACAAAAAATAACTGGCATGTTGCTTTCGACTAAGGGCAAAACTTGTAAAACTCTTATTACAACCATGCCGATGGTTGCGATTGATGCCTATTTTTCCGCCGAGAATGTTAGATCAGAATTGAAGTGGATCATTGATGCAGCAACCAATGTAACAAACTTAGATAAAGTAAATGCTATTCAAGCCGAGCTTGAGGAGCGTGTGGTCAAAGGCGAGGTTTTTGCCCCACTATCTATCACGTTTGCTATTGAGGGAAAGCCTGTCTTGGATGGAACTTCTCGAAGTCTGTCATCTTTGGCTTTCAATTCGAGCAGTACCCATATTGTTGGTAATGTACTGACCTTCGTGGCTATTTGCAGAATGTTGGGAATTAAGACTTTCTTGTTTAGTTCAAGGTTAAGTGTGAAAGAAATCAATCAAAAAAGCCTCGCTCGGCAACGATTAGCAATGGAAGATGTTGAAGTTCGGGTTATTTTTGATGATGAGGTCGGCTTGAATGTCGCAGATATCGTTCATTTATTTAAAAAAAGCGTGCTCTTCGACACCGCTCTAAATCTGCCTCATGTTAGTGAAGGTAATAATTTGTCTGGTGAAAGTGACTTCCCATTGCGCCCATTTATTCTTCAGTTAATCAAAGACACTGATATCGAGTCTTATGGTGGTGTCAACTTTGATGCTAAACACGTAAAGGTGTCTGAGAGTACTATTACCACCCAATATGTTCTGTTTAAGTTACTCGTTGGTGCGGTAGCCGGAGCTGGCACTCAAGAGTACAGTAAGATGCCTAAAGACATAACATTGGAATCGGGAGAGAGTCTAACATCGGTACTTGCATGTGGTTATATGAATAACATATCAGCATTCATGAGAGGATGGCTGAAGCCTTTGAAAGAATCGTTTGTCTGTAATCGCTCCGGGTATCAACTATCTCCTCAGGTTTGGCAATCATTAGGTCTCGTTATTCATCAACTAGTGAAGGGGGGTATGTCGCCCGATGAGCTTGAAAGTACAGGGCTAGTACTAGGGAACCTTGACTACAGCAAGAACGCTAAACATTGGAAAGACTGCCCAGTAATGGAGCTGGATGCTCAAGGGCGTATTTATAAAAATGCCGCAAACTCTACACGTCAGTTTAGGCTTGGTTTGCAGGAGTACTTTCTAAAAGTTATCAACGATGCAGTTTTCGAATCGAAGGTTATCAGATAACTTTGTTATCCTTTCAAATAGCCCACAGGTGCAGTGGCGAGTGTGAAGTAATTTGTGTGGTGTTTGATTTGTGGAGTGGGTAATAGATTTCTAAATGTATCTGTTTATTGTGAGTTAGAGCTTAAAATGAACTCACGATCCTCAACTTTTCACATTATAGACGTATTGTTTCATAATGTGGTGTGTTGCTTGGTAAACACAAGTTCTTGAGGGCGGTAACAGATGAAAATCAAGTTTATAGAGATATATAACTTTCGTAAGCTTAAAAATTGCAAAGTTGAGTTTTCAGATAGCCAGACATTGCTAGTTGGGGCTAACAACAGTGGCAAGACTTCAGCAATTGATGCTTTGATTTGTTTTCTAGATAAACAGAAAAAGATATCAAGTACAGATATTACTTTAAGTAATTGGAAACATTTTAATGAGTTTGCAGCATCTTGGCAGTCAGCTACATCAGCCGAAGTTCTAGGGATCGATGTCTACGATTG
This sequence comes from Vibrio sp. 1562, assembly GCF_033340155.1. NCBI lineage: Bacteria > Pseudomonadati > Pseudomonadota > Gammaproteobacteria > Vibrionales > Vibrionaceae > Vibrio > Vibrio sp. 1562. The sequence goes on along the minus strand of NZ_JAWOVY010000032.1, from coordinate 2,129 downwards.
GTTACCTTATTGTCCATCACTCGATGTTTGGCTCAGTGCAGATACAAAAGAAGTTCATAAAATCGATCATTTAATTCCAACGTTGAATTGGAGTGGTGAGCCGTTAGGTGTCCGTTTAGTTTATCAACCTAAAGATATCGAGAAGTTGAGAGAGGACTACCTACGTGAAAAGCTTGCGATTGAAAGTCTTCAAGCAGAAGGGAAGCAATTATCTCTTTGGCCCCGAGACCTAAAAGATTACTTAAGCAAGAAACTATCGGCGCATTTCGAGATTAAAGCTTACCTCCTTGATCCCAGTAAGGAACATAGTTCACAGGTCTTAAGCCAAGATTCGATTACTTTCGATTCTGATCCTTTTGTTGGTGTCTTTAAGGTTGATACAATTGAAGCATCTAGAGGCTTTTCTGACCCTAGCAGCGATATAGGGAAAGCCTCAACCAGCCTATCCTCTCAGCTCAATGACTACTATAGTCGGCATTTAAACCCTACAGAGTTGCCTGAAGCAGAAGATATAGATGCTTTAGAGGCGATTGAAACTGCTCAGGAACAATTCGACCAAAGGCTTGAAGTCGCGTTTAAAGATACTTTAGGGGAAATCAAGAAACTAGGATACCCCGGATTTAATGACCCTGACATCAAACTATCAAGTCGAATTAATCCCATTGATAGCTTAGAGCATGATGCTGCCGTTATTTTTGACGTGAGAAACCAGAATTTTGGAGATCATACTTTTTCTCTTCCTGAGCAATACAATGGTTTAGGCTATAAGAATCTGATACATATCATTTTTAGACTTATAAGTTTCCGAGATAGATGGCAACGAGTTGGTAAAAGTGGAAAAAAGCGGAGCAGTGATGACATTGCTATTGAGCCTATTCATTTGGTTTTAATTGAAGAACCAGAAGCTCACCTTCATGCTCAAGTTCAGCAAGTGTTTATTCGTAAAGCATACGATGTATTGCGAAAGTATGATCAGATTGATTCAGCTCTAACTACACAGCTAGTTGTGAGTACTCATTCCAGTTATATTGCTTATGAGGCTGGATTCGAAAATTTACGATATTTTAAGAGAAAGCCAGCTAATGCTATAAATACTGTTCCAAATGCAGAAGTAGTTAATTTGTCTGATGTATTTCCATCTGATAAAGAGCGGGAGTCAGACGTTTTAAATACTAAGAAGTTTGTCTCTCGATACTTAAAAACCACTCATTGTGATTTATTTTTCTCCAATGGGATTATCTTGGTTGAAGGAGCGGCGGAAAGAATGCTACTACCGCACTTCATCGAGCACCATCACCCAAGTCTTCGTCAGAGCTATCTTTCTGTTTTAGAGATTGGTGGTGCGCATGCCCAGAAGTTAAGGCCTTTAATTGAGCGTTTGGAAATACCGACCTTAATAATTACAGATACAGATACAGATGCATGTGATACCAACAGTAACAAGCAAAGACCTGAAAAAGGAAAAAAACTAGTTTTTGGTAGTGACACCTTAAAAAGTTGGTTTGATTTAGGTGGAATGAGCCTTGACGAGGTTCTGGAACTAGAATCAGATAAAAAAGTTAAGGGGCATGTGAGGGCGGCTTACCAATGCGGTATTCAGGTTAATTGGAAAGTAGGTGAAGATTATATTCAAAAAGAAGCGATCCCTTATACTTTTGAGGATGCCATATCTTTGACAAACTTAGATTTGTTTAAAGGCTTTTCAAAGTCTGTAGGTATGGTGAAAAAAATGAGTCAAGCTGCCAACAAAGAATCCCTAGAGGAATGTTGTCAAGAAATGTTTGATGCCTTAAAAGGTGAAAAGGCCAAAATGGCGTTGGATTTACTCTTTGAAGTTGACCCTGAAAAGTTATTGGTTCCTGAGTATATTAAAGAAGGACTCGATTGGTTAGAAAAACAACTGGATGCTGTTAATCAAGAGTTTCACTGGCAGCCAGAACTGGCAACTCAATTGCCTGATGGAGAGTCCGTAGATGCATGAGTCATTAACTTTAACTGGTGTTGATAAAGAAATTTACAATTACTTAGACTTGAACAACCCCAAGAGTTTTCTTTTATTTTCAGCCCTAAACCACCTACTTCAGTAGGTGGTTATCATCCGTTTCGGCTTTGCCTGTAAAACTACTCAT
>NZ_JAWOVY010000031.1:5463-33513 GCF_033340155.1 Vibrio sp. 1562 | reverse complement strand
GAATCATAATGAAAACTAAGTCAAATGATGCATATTAGGCTTGACGTAAACAATAGGTTTCAGCACGGAATGGGGCATTTCTGTGTTTCATGCCCCATCAGCAAGCCTCTAGATATAAGTTTTCCTGAGCATCGTTTCTTTAACGTCACACAGAAGGGTGATTTACCATCCACGAATGCAACTGCTGGGCTTTATTTAGTGCGATACTAATTTCTTCCAATACTGAGTCAAAACTCTGTTCTGCGATTGATATTTGAGGTAATGGTGTTTCTATGTTTACTGATTTTCCCGACTTTATGATTCGATATCCACTACGTTCCAAACCTTCAAATTGACTTTTGATATCATCAAAACTGTCTGCTTGGCCTAGAAACTGCAACTTGATGACTTTGCCGTAGATCTGGTGAATGATTCGTATTTTTTTATTTATTGGATCGGGGTAGAAATGAATCCAGTCGTGCCCATTAGCTCGGGGTTTTGATTGCTCGGGATTCAATTGAGGAAAATGTTCTGAGACATAAGCTAAGTATTTTTGTGCAAATTCTGTTGTTTTGGGGCAAACCGTCGCAACGTAACCCCTTCTGTTTTTCTCAATAGCATCTCTTAATGTCTGCGCCTTATAGAGTCCTCGCTTATCACCTTGGGCAGCAAGGTAAACCATTATTTCTTCATATGAAATGGCAGCGTCGTACGGCTCCGCATTTCGAGCAATATATGCCTTTGGGGCAATGATACATGTTCTAAAATCTTGCCAAAGACCATCTTCTAAACCTCTGTTACCCCTAAGCCTGTATCTCTCTCCTTGTTGAGCCTGAGCTGAAGCATCAATCTTATTTTCAATAAGTATTGCTTGTGAAGATAAGTCATCTGATTGATAGATATAAACTAAGTCTGACTCGCCTAGGTTAGTATCTACGACAGAGTGCCAAGCACCGAGCGTTTTCACTGAGGTTATTTCTTCTCGAACACGACAAACAAACCATTGAGCAAATGAGTCGGAAACATTAAGCTCCTCTAGCACTAATAGGTCAACATCTCGCTCGTTAACACTCTGAAATGTATTTAATTCTTTCATTAGCCATAGCTTTCCTATAGTCGTTATTGTAAGCACCCACTTCCCTAGACATTACATAGATAAGAAAAAGTAGGTCAAATCACCTCATTATGATTTGTGAGGTTAAGCGCGGCTGGCAAGGAAAGGGGCAAAAGTGTTTCAGAGCTTACGTTCATTACCCCATTGGTTCTAACAAACCCACTTATGAAAGATAATGGGTAACACATTTTTCACCAGAGAGTTCTGCACTGAGAGGGCTTTTTATTTATCAATGAAATGAGCAAACTTTAGTTTTTGATGATTTGAGCGAGAACAATGTTCTCGCAATAGCATTTTCAGTTGAAAATTAGGCTTAAAAGGTTAACTTTTATGTTCTGAGTACACCCTTCTATACGGTTAGACTGCTTGAACCCTCCTCACATTCAACAGTCGCAAGTGTAGCGACACTTAGGATACGCAGAGCAACCATAGAAACTTTTACCCGCATTACGACCTTTTTTAGCAACACGGATTACAAGGCTAGACTGGCAGTTTGGGCAAACCTTGGAATGAGGATCGGGTGTAGGCTCATCAATGACAGGCTTATTCATAAAGCTGCGACCATCTTCAATCATGTGGACTAGCTCGCTACCATTAACCAACCAGAGGCGCTTCTCTTGAGCAAAGGCGATGGCTTCAGAAGTAAACTCTCCCGATGTTACGATGATCATTTTGCTAGCACGATTGTCGATCATCACACCATACATTTCTCTTAAGACTTGAACTCCGACTTTTCTAGCTTTCCAGTGCTTACATTGTACAAGACTCAACTCACCGTCTTTAGTTAACCAAATATCAACCCCTCCATCTGCCTGCTTTGAGAAAGATTGTTTAACGTCGTAGCCTTGCTGTTTAAAGTACTCGCCAATGTAGCTTTCAAATTTAATCCAACTGAGGGAATTAAGCGGAGTCGTGTTTTTGTGTGCTCTGATTTGAGATGTCGTCGCAAGATAATTATGCTTTCGCTGATACTGCTTAAAGAACGAAATTGGAGCTGGAATTAAAAACAAAAAAGCAAAATACGGTGCCATTTGCGGAAGATTCGGCCCAATGGCATTGAAGATGAAGTTATCACTGCGAGCCGCTAACCCTGGCAATAGGAAAGATAAACCAACATAAATGCCTGCTGAGAACAAGATACTCACCCACCACGGCGCATCCATCAAATGCCAAATAATTCCATCATTCTTCCGAGCCATAACCCCTCCAAATAAGCATCAAAGTGCATTAAAGCACAATTACTAGGTCTAATACAAAGAGGTAAATCATGTATTTATTGGGATTACAAGCAGCTAGAACATAGTTCTAGCAAGAGCATTTTTATTTATTAATTAAATGACCAAACTTCAGTTTTTGATGATGTGAGCGAGAACAGTGTTCTCGCAAAAGCGTTTGAAAGCTATCAGCCTTTGCCTGATATACCCAGACACTAATCGGATAAACCTGACTCTGCCTTTCGTCATTTCGGAGAACATTGTTCTCCGTTCAACTAATGAAGACTCGAGCAGAAATTGGATCCCTGAGATAGACAAAAGCAGGAACAAGGTTCCTGCAAGAGCATTTTTTATTCGTGTTATTAATCATATAAACAATGACATACTTATATTTACGAGGGCTAAGCGAGAACACTGTTCTCGCAGTAACAAGTCGCAATCTATTTTTGTTCTTCTAGCCAGCGCTCAATGTCTTTTCTCTGCCAGCCTACCACTCTAGAACTAAGTGCTACGACGGGCGGCATTTTTCCTTCTCTACGCCAACGCCACAAAGTACTTACGCTTACCCCGATCTCTTTAGCTAACTGCTCTTGTCTTACAAACATTTTATTACCTTTATTTCTCTATTATTTAGTCGTATCTTAGATTCTCATCACCTGGCTCGTAATATAAAATAAGCAACAAACCATATTGACATGATGACTAATGGACTTAGATCAAAAACGCAATGCTGTTGAGACTACAGATAGAAACAGCAATCAATGACTTAAAAAACCAGGCCAAATCTCGAGGTTGTAAAATTGCTCAGCGACGTCGTTCTGGGTATTTACACGCTGTTGATGACGCTCGGAACAGTGTTCTACCATACTGCGCACTATGCTGGCGTCTACGCAGCCGCTCTCACTACTACAGCGAAAAACACCACCCCATCAAGTCCACTAAACTTTATAAACAGCCAAAATACGCAGCTATCACTGCGTTGAAACGTCTGCCCAACCAGAACAACACTGTTTACGAAAAGTACCTAGTACAACCTAACAAACAGAAAAATCTGGGACGACAACTGTATGACCTGGTCAGCGGCTATGCGCCGCATCCACGAGTATTTCTGCGCCACTGTAAAGATAGCGCGAAGGCAGGAGACTGGCTCTCGCTATCAAAGAACATTGTTCAGACATGTAAAGTACACTACCCAGCGAGCTATAAAAAAATAAATCAGATCAAGTCAGATGATTTTAGTCAATGGTCATCATGGTGTATCGCGATAGTGAGATGTTTAGATCCTAAAGAACCAAACGCGTGGAGTGATAAAGAGTGCCTAACGCTTTTCAATGAGTTGAATACTTGGACCACACTGATTGGGATCTTGCATCGCTTCGAATGTGTAGAACGAATCAATAGCATTGAAACTAAGCGTGGCCCAGACGTTGGATATGGAGCTAATCTAGAACAACACCAGTTGATCAAAGAGCTGTTAAAACAACAACTAGCCACGAATAGCAAAACTAACCTAAGTGATATAGCCAGAACGCTTGGGCTTAGCAGACAACGCTACACCAGATCATTAAAAAACATCAATTGATCTCCTAAGCAGCAAAGTAACGGTGCAAAAAACAATCAAATTTATTTTACATTTTTAATTATTAAATCAAATAAAAATCATAAATATAATTACGAATAATTTGATTATTAAATTGATCCAAGATAATTATGGCAATAAAATAGTTTTTACTTGTTTATTTTTTTATGTTATAACTATTATAACTGTTATAATTATTATAAAGTTATAATTCTAATATAAGGATACATTATTTAAAATCACTTAACAAAAGATAGAAAATCGTTTTTTCTGCTAAATTTCTTCTGCCACACTTGGCACATTCACTGCCAATCCTGACACTTCCTCTGCCATTACTGGCAGTTTCGTTGCCAATCTTGGCAAAAAAATATGCCACTCAATTTTGGTTTAAAAACTTAGGCAAACATACAGTGCATTATTTTAATAAATAAAAAGTAAAACTTTGTGTTTATTATTTTCTATATATTATATTCAAGGTAAAGAAAAATATTTATTTGAACAATACTACAGTTCAAGTGTATATTATTCATCATATCGTTATTGAGAATATTCTTATGAGTAGATTTGTACTCTCCGCAGACTTACACCTAGGACATGATACTATATTGAAATATCGTTCAGGATTCGATTCTCCTGAAGAGCACCATAATATTCTATTTGATAACCTTGCATCATTTGTACAACGTCGTGACACGTTAATCCTGCTAGGAGATATTGCAACGACCCCGTTTTGGCTAGAGAAGGTTGCAAGTATTCAATGTACGAAGAAAGTACTCGTACTTGGCAATCAATGTACAAACATGAAGGTCAGCGGCAAGATGCTCGCAGATGGCTTCAATGAAATTCACTCGATGCTATCTAAACGAAATACCTGGTTTACACACTGCCCTATACATCCTCAGAAATTACATGGAAAGATCAATGTTCATGGACATATACATGACAGTATCATTCTAGATGATGCTGGCAAACCAGATCCCCGCTATATCAATGTATCAGTAGATCAGACTCAATTTAGACCAGTCTTGTTCGGTGACGTCGTTAGTCAAATCACTCGCTAAGTGGCTCTTGCCAACACTATGTTTGATAAACAAGACAGAACCATATAGCAAAAAAGGCTCACTGGTAATGGAAACGCTCACTGCACATATGAACAACGAGCTTCCAGAAGCTATAGACCGTTTAAATACGAGATTGCCAAATGACTTTCCAGAACATATCTCTAGCCTTATTTTCGACAATGCATTGGAAATGCTTCAAAGACTCTCCTTACAAGCATCCGAGTAGAGTACAAGTTATATGTCAAAAGCGGCTTAGACCTTGTAAGGATAAACATCATTAAACTTTTTGGAAAAACCTATGGCATTCACATTTAAATTAGATTCCCCTATTCATGAGCTTCAAGCATCTACAGCACTTCTAGTTCCAAACGTTCCAGGGCAGAATCTAGTTGAGCAGTTAATTGAGCTTGCAACAAAAGAATATATTTCCTCATTAGAAAAAGGAAAAAATGGGGAGTTCGGCTTACTAATTCATGACAGCAATGGAGAGGAAGTAATTCATCTTGCTTATCGTAGTGACATAACTTATCTAACGCAATTTGATAAAACCAAAACTCACATTATTAAATATGCTAACGAAAAAAGCATACCTACCAAGGAATTAGTTCTACCTAACGGTGAGATATTAGTTATTTGCAAAAACAATGCTGACTCTGAAGCGTGGTGCCAGTTATTAATGAATTTTTCCATGCAGAAAGTAGCTCAGATTGAGAGATTAGATTTGCACCCTGCTCTGCAAGGGAACGGTTTTTTTACTAAGTTAGTAAACCAATTACTCTGCATTGCTGATACAGAGTATGTATTAGTGACTAACATCGTCAATGACGAATGGTTTGAGTATTTAAAAGAGGTAGCAGATGAAATCGTAGAAAATCGTTTTCAATGTAGTGCTTTGTTTAACCAGAAGTAATCAATCTTAGTTCTAAGTAATAGTGGATATGGACTAACCTAGGCACTGGTGTACATAGCAAGACCAAGCATCAAAGCTCCCTCCCAAGGAGAATTTCAAACTCTTGATTCATATCGGTTAAGAGAGTCCGAATGATTTGGAGGAGCTTGCTGACATTAGCTGTATTGACTCATACACGCTCCGACAGTTTTGATTATATAAGTTGGTCATGCACCTGTACTCGCCCCCACACAGCTCACTTCTGGACAGAAGTTTGTTATTGGCTTTGCTAAATTAGCACTTTACGGATTATCTTAGGTATCGTAAAACTTCCAACCCACTCAGTAGTCAAGTTTACTTTTCTACTACAACCAACGGGGCGGATACGGTAAAATTAGTTCAATTATTTTTATAACTTTCAATCAACTACGAAGAAGTTAAGATGTCATTGCATAAGAAATTTACGATTGCTGCTCTTAGTCTAGGTATGGTATCTGCCTGTTCATCAGTAGACAGAGCTATGATGTTTGGAGGATATATCATGAGCGAGAAGGGCTACGATAATATTTCTAGTAGGATTGCTTTTACTGAGAGTTGTTACCAACATGCTTACATCAATGAAACCCAACACCGTCTTATGTATAAATATATAAGTGATGAGATGTCAGTATTAGCTCATGAGCCAGAAAGATTAAAAACCTTAACCATAGATAAGATAGAGGTGTTTAAAAATGACTATTCGATAAATCTCAAAGCAGAATGTTCTGACTTCAAGAGGTATATAACGCAACAAAAGAAAGAAGCTAGTTACTACGCTAATAAGTCAACGCAACTACAACAAGAAAACGTTGAGCAATTAACAGATACATTAGAGTCTATTGGACAAGAAGCATATAAGATTGGCCAAAGCTCAATGCAAATGACATCCAACACATCAATACAAGTACCTAAAATTGGCTCTCAGAGCAAAAGAGACTCTCTATTAATGAGTACTCCTGAGCTTCAAAACACGATGGACAACATTACTAATCCAGCGAATCAGCTTGAAACACGCTCTCCACTATTAAAAACAATATACAGAGATGGGTTTCAAACCTGCGTATATACTTCTGGTAAAACTCTAAGTACTACAGATCTATGCCCTCAACATCACTAGTTTTGATGTAATACAAAAGTGCCTATACTAGCTCGTGGCTGAAGCATTTAATTTTTGGTTTCTCTTCAGTAATTACGAGTGTAAATGTTAGAGTATGAACTTTTCTCTAAGAGGTGGTGACTAAATTGTTTAAGTTGGTAATGCGTCTTTTTAAAACTGTCAATAATTTTCTTAGAATAATCGAGGAAGTATCATATGCTGGTGTTAAGGCGTCATCAAAGCTAATAGAGAGTGCTGAACAGTTTAATGAGTCACATAGAAAAAAGACAGACTGCGAAAAAATTGCAAGCACAGAACTACCAACAGACGTGAATCTTCATGCTATTATTGATAACTTTTCTCCAGAAGATAAGCTGCGGTTAGAAATAAAGAAAGGAATTATTAAACAACAGATTAACAAGGGAAACTTTGTTCTTGAAAACAATGATAGAGAACATGATGCTGCTAAATTACTAGCATCTATTGTTATTAATCGAGCTGTAAAATATAATGAAATTCTTAACCGAGAAATGGTATTAAATACGTTGGTCACGATTGGTTTTGACGTGTATATTCCTAGATGCTCATCTTGGAAAAGCGCATTTATCGCAAGTAATGATAGCCAAAGTATATACTTCTTAATTGGTAAACGCAACATAGATTTTAAGCTATATAACCACGTTAGAAAGGAGAAGTTTGATCAAAATGGTAAGCTATTTACTGATAGTGGACAATTAGTTAGGAATTATTATAACGATAGCGAGGTTTTTATCCACAAGTTTATACTTGAAATAGCCACACTATTTATAACAAATACAAAAATAGGTAAAGAGTATTTAGTTGGTAATGGAACGTCACCTTATCAAAGGTAAGTACTTAGACTTTTGCATTATATGTTCCAAGTGATTAATTAAAAGTTTGCACAAACCTGAGCACTAATAACGTAGTAAGTAAATTCATAGTATGTTAAGAGATTTTTGCTTCACTTAATCCTAAAATCAAATAATCCTAGTCAGCGCAGAAAGAATCTCATCACATTGTTTAATTACCCAGAGTGCATCCGAAAGGCCATCAAGAAAGCGTAGATGTTCACCTCTTAGTGCATTTATAGATCCCAACCCTTAAATACCTCAATCTCTCCAGTATAAATTTTAAACTTGATCTCTAGCTCGTTGGTTACTAACACTCGATAGCGGTCAGTATATGTTACTAGGTCACCTCCGTGAGATCCATCTACAGAGACAGGTCCTGAACTATCCTCATACGTCCAAGAGACAAAGAGTATAGTGACAGGAAAGCCTGATTCTTTAGCAAGCTCACGAGCCATGTCAGGCAATTTTTTACCTAGCGTGAGTACGTGTTCCCCTTCATTATCTTCGTAGACACTAAAAAAGTGTTTACGCCTATCTGCTATTGAAAGAGATTTATAGAATCCCCGCCATTTGTCGCTATTTTTCATACTAACTCCATTCTACTATTGAACTTAGACTCATTGATCATACTGAATAGCCACCAGTATCGTAGCCATTTTTAACATGACCATTGATATTAGATAATATAAGTCAAAGTGTAGCTTGGTGACGTTAGCAATTGAAAGGTTAAACTCATTTAGGGGCAATAAAGAGTCAGCCTAACGGTCTGGCTCTTTTGAATGAAAACACTGGTCTCGTGGGTGAACTTGTAAGGCTGTGGCAGGTTACACTCACTTACTCCTTAGGCAGGTGACCAGTTTCCTTCGCAAGCTTTTGCATCGCCTCGGCAAACGTTGTTGTCCCGCCTTTAGCTTTAACCTGTATTACCTTATATGCCAACTTTTCCAACGCTTGGCGCTCTGCCAAAACAGCTTTGTCATCTTGCTGGCTACCTTGAGCTGGCTGATGAATGTAACATCCCTCTAATTTACCATCTTCGACCAATTGGTGGTGTTTCAGTGCATCGATATCAAAATTCATAATAAGTCTTTTCATCAAGAGTGGGCGTTTCTGTAGCTAATTACATGCGCTTCAAAGGCTTCACGACACTATCTAAGCCTTCAATTTTGAGCGCTAAACATAGCTTGAGCAAATCCCCTAGCTCGCCGCTTGGCCAGCCCTTTTTATCAAACTAAAAACAATCAACTTTCTTTGGGAAAGATCACAAATTGTATCATTGAGTACTATACATATTCATGTCGATAGTGTCATAAAAACCAAGATAAACTCTAAAAGTGCTATTCATCAGAATAGCCTTCCAGTGCGAGGAAACGGATACAAAGGACGGAAAAGCTTTCAACAACAGCAAAGGCCGAGATAGTTAAAGGTGCATCCGTAAAGAATTGGCAGAGAATGGTAATAGCCTTAATGCAAAACTATTGCAGCAAACATAAAATGTCCGTCGCTTAGCACCAGTTGTCTCTAGTCGTTACCGCACGGCTCAGAATCAAAAATGGACGGGTGATATCAGATATTTTGCCACAAGCGAAGGTTAGCTGTACTTGACTGTCATCTTTGATCTTTACTCACGACAAGTGATCGGTTGGTCTATGGATACGTGGATGATGGCTACGCTAGCCTGTGATGTACTATCTATGGCCCAGTTTCGTCGAGGCTCCCCTGAGTAGGCTTGTTCATAGTGTTCGAAATAACCCATATTACTCAAAAGACTATCGAGGCTGAATAACGAATTATAATTTAAAGTAGCACGTGGTTAGAAAAGGAAACTGCTGGGAGACTGGCTGTATTGAGAGCTTTTTCCATTGTGTGAAAGTTAAAGAGATCCAATACGAGCCGATCATGACCAAAGATGAGATGCGCCAAACGGTCTTCGAGTTCATTGAGGTTGATTTTATTCTTACGAGTAGGCTCAGTGCGCTTAGTTATTTAAGCCCAGTTCACTTCATCAAGCAACATGTCGCTTGATGAAGTGCCCAGTCAGGTTGGAATAGGTCACTATTATAATAAACGCATTCTGTGACAGAGAGTGAGTCAGGTAAGTCACTCTCCTTAAACATCAGCTATGCACGACGTTCGGAACTGAAATAGTCATACAATAAATCAAGTGGCGTATGCCCCGCATGTTCTAACACTCTAGCTCGCAGCATTCCCTCTGTGCAATCGGCTAACTCATCCCAATCTGGATTGGAACTCAGAAACAACTCTCCACAACTGTCAGGAGTGTTTTTGTTCCAGATTTCCTCAATCTGATATTCAAGGTCACCATTAAAATCTAAATTATCTTCCAGATCTTCAACAAAATTATCCCATTCATTCAAGGTCATCCATATGCCACCTGTACCATGAACATTAAGAGCATAAAACTCAAAATCTGGAATATATGGTGATGATTTTGATAGGAATGGAGTATTTAATACTATGCCATCAGGATCAACGGCAGCACTTAACTGCTGGTCAGAGCCACAGAATACATCACATTTTAGGAGTCTAGAATAACGCGCGTTGCTTGCTAACTCGTCACTTAGTCCTGCAAATTTGAGCGCCTCAATTAGCTCTTCAGTCCTGATCAGTGCCGACTCTTGTTTTTGCATGGACTGGTAACAATTGAATCCAGCGTTTCTAGCAAGTTGCTGAAATCCTTGATTTAGAGAACATCGCCTATTTTCTAGTGGGATAGTACGAAATTCCGTCTTAAAAAGATCAGATAGAATCTTGGTCGATACCTCAGAGAAAGAGGCATATGCATTGGTTAACATAATCACCTTATAGCTGGCTAATTTACCGAACGCGTCTGATTTTGTTGATACGGCATACCCCAGCATGGATTCATTATTACCAAATAGGTACCCTCATTTTTACAGCAGACGCACCATTGCCATGAGTGGCAAACATGAGTATACAGAATCAGATAAAAATGACAACATATTGTTTTATAGGGTAAAAATAATACTTTTATTTATATTAGTGCATACGATTATGAATAAAAAATAACGAAGTAAATTTATTTACACAGTAGGACTATATTATCGAATAGGAGGTAATTTATGAGGGTTTTATATATAAACGCTTTTTCTCTCTTATACTCAGAGCGTTATATCAATAACAATGAATCAGTTCGCAATGCATACCGATCCGGTCACTATAAAACCACCCTAGATGTCATGGAGTCGATACCACACGATACCCTGTCAGCAAAATTGCTAGAAAGAGCAGCCCTATCGGTAGGAATGTTAATTTATCCAGTAGAGCCTAGAGGAGCCCGAGACCTGCTTATCAATATGCAGATATTCAATAAGGCATCCATAGCGCCCGATATCGACTGGACTGGTGTATTGCGAATGGGGAGCAACAACCATATTGCACGCATACGAAAACACGTTGAGATAGCTCGTGTCAGTGAGTGGCGCAGTTGTGGAGATTTGTTTTATTGGGAATTGAATCATCTTCGAAACCTCCATCTAAAAAGCCCATCGAATAAGGGGGTAACACCACAACTATTACGTCAAATCCGAGCTATCGAACAGGTAAAGTTATGAATGATGATAAACAACAAGAAGAATTTGAAGAAGGCTCCATCAGATTTATGCAAACAATCCTACAGGAGAAGGCGCTAGCCTCTGTGATTATGGGCGAGAACGGCAATGTCGTAGTACAGTATTGCGATAGCATTACCGTGTACAAGCAGGACAACTCTGCGGATCTGGCTGCTAAGTTACTGAAGCTAGTAGCAGAAGCTCAATGCAATTAGAGCTTTGGGAAAACAAAATCAACAGCCTCATGCTTGTTATCACGCACATGAGGCCAATGATGTACCGAACTAGTTTAGTTTAGAGCACAATAATCTAAATAATCAAGAAAACAATTTATCAAATGATGAGAAACGGTGTTCAGCTCAAAAGCTGTTATTTTTTGTTAAGGATGCTTATATATTAATCAATAGAGAGTTTGGTTAACAATTAAATACTGGATTAAAAAATGATCAGCGAAAGGCAAGATTCATGCTAACTATGAAGAACGCTTGGATAACGTGGCTAAAGGTGGCCGTACCCTTAACCTCAAAACTATCAATCCAAGACCTTGAGATCAGAATTAGTATTTAGCTCATCATTCCAGATCGGAATTTGTATTTCACCCGCGCTCTTAGATCGGAATTAGCATTAATCTATCCCTTCTAACTCAGAATTAGCATCTAACAACCCAGTTATAAAGCGGAGTTAGCACCTAGCCCGTAATTGATGTACCGAAAGTAACCAATATATTGGAATAGCTGACAACAAGTATTTTAATGACAAAGATCACACTTTAGACTGAAGAAAAAACACACAAAAAGCATAAAATCAATGAGTTGAAATCAACTCGCGACTTGTATGCCATTATTTTGCCACTTCCCATACCTACTAATCTCTGTGACTATCGCTTCAGTACCAGTGAGTAATTGATAAGAATTACGTTGACATTGCTGAACCATTATTCGACATAGCTGAGAAAGTGAGCGTAAGTATTACAACCAAATACTTCCGCACAGTGAAGAAATCACCATGAGTTATAAAAAAATGGAACATTACGAAAAAATTATCATCAAGGGTTTGCTTGGCGGTGGCAGTACGAACGAGGCTTTTTCAAGCCGTTTAATTCAGGGCACTGGAATTGAGAAAGTCGAAAGTGTGAGCGAAATGTGGGCTTACCTCGAAGGTCAACTTCAGCAGAAAGTCATTGATGTGATTGAGTCAGTTTTTTGTGAGGAAATTGATACTAACAATCTAATCAAAGGATTGGTTAAGCATGTTGCGCAGCGGGGTGCCCTTGCTGAATATTATGCATTAGATCTCTCGGAGCGTAGCCAATTTACCGAAGACGAAGAACGTGAAAAAATAATGGAATTATTCGAAGCGAAGAAAAAAATCTGGGAAGAAAAAGAAAAAACGTTCAATGCACATGACTATTACAACGCAGAACCAGAGCCAGACTGTGTAACGTGTCGCGAGTGCCGTACTGATTTTTACGATTACACAAGCGATGCGCGTAGCATTTGGGACACTGGAGCCTGCCTTCGTTGCTACATAAAGGGTGAAGTTCAATGAGCAAAAGCATTAGAAAGTGGGTAGCGATACCAGATCGCCACGATGAATACTTCGACGGTAATTTCAATGAACTTGACGGGTATTATAAAGACGATAGCTCCATGAAAAATATTTATTGCTCTTACAAAGTGAATGATGGTGACGTTGTTTTTTGCGACCATTGCGACACGGAAGTAATCGAAACTGATAGTTGGGCGGACGCTGCAGTTTGTCTTGGTAGTGGTGAGGTTGTCGAAGATGCTTGGGCGGGTTCTAGGTATCACTGCCCTGCTTGCGATACAGTCGGTTACTGGTATCCATCTTGATCGAAAGCTGTCGAATTTGTAACCTTTGGATGCAACCCACAGATATTACGTGTGTGGGTTCATAAGTATCCAGCACGATACAAGCGCTAACATAAACTCCTGTTAAATATTGTTTTTCGACTCACCTTAAAATCTGGGTGAACGCTTTCGCTCACCCTAAATTTACTGAAAGTCTATTTAATGAAAAAAACACATTGGCAACACTCATTGAACTCGCTATCAATGAGAACGTGTCCTCTTTTCTCTTAATCGGTGTGTAGTCTTACTCAGGGACAAAAGCGCCTTAGAGTCTGTAGCCTAAATGTTTATATTTCGAATGTGCTGCCTTAGGGGATAAAGCAGCCCCCGTACAAAGTTCGAAAGCTGCTTTTGCCATTAACTAGTAGTTATGTTGGTTGAAAAACTTTTGAGCTTCTGTCTTCGCTTTCTGCTCCAATTCTTTGCTTACTTTAGGAAGAGATATGCCTGCATAAAGGATGAATACTGGCCCATAATCTTCATCATTATCAGCAATCGATTGGGTCGGGTAATAACCATAAAGGTTGGCTAGCTCGTTCAAAAAAACGAGTTTATATTGTTCACTTTCTTTTGAGGAATGTTCGTATTTTTCCATGAGATTAAGAATAGCTGCTGTATTTCCGCTAAATGCAAGCAATTCCTCATATTGAGTGTCACTATCGACTTCATAAGCAAACTCAATTGCTGGGTAGTAACCTTGTTTAGCCAACTCTCGAATTACCTCTACGTCATCAGTGTTTTCAGCGAGTTGCATCATTGCTTCTTTACTTCCTAGCTCAGCCGCTCTTTTTAGTAGTGATAGATACTCGGATTGAACAGATAGTTTTTCTTCGTATTCTTTTGCAAAGCGGAGAGCGCCCCCTTCCAAGACTTCGCCAGAAATGTACTTCTTATACCAGTAGTCCTCGTGCGGGCCTGCATTATCGTCTATTTCAATCCCATCGAAGTGATGAACAGCATATGAATACGCAGCGGCTGCATTACCTTCATGGCTCAATTTTTCAACTAGTTTCTCACCTAAACTATCTACCATCCATGGTTCGATCTCATTCCAACTGTAGAACTTACAGTTCTTTAGAAACAGGTTATTACGTATATGTAGAAGGACTTGCTCTTCTAATCTTGCATCTGCTAGTACAGCTTTAGACAGCCTTCTAAGGCGATGTCGAACGTTTTTTTCGTTGGTGAATAATAATGGTGTTTCATTGTGTTGGTTAAATTCATCGTCATAAAAATCTGCTTGTCGGCTATCAAGGTCATACTTAGATAGCACGAAACCAGCCTTAATCAAGCTAGCCGCAGATTTAAATCCATAAAAAGATGCAACCACTTCTCTGGATTGACCTAATTTAAGATCCGGTAAGTAATTTTTTAATGATTGATGAAAGGCATGTACGAGTTGCTTATCTAACATGATTAATGCTCCGACTTTTAGATCGACTCCGGGCGCACGTTTAAACCTTTTGAGTCGATATTAATCAGCCAAAGGTCATTAAATTAATTCATTAATAGATAATCATTTATTGAAATGTCTGTTTTTACTCATACGCAAGTAAGGCGGACGCCCCATTACAAGAGTACTCTTCGAATGGGGGATGTCAACAGTCCATAATCAAGACTTAGAAGTGGCCTATAGGGATTTCTATCGTTCCTCAGGGACAAAAGCGCCTTAGTTCATTCATTACTGGTGCCCTTGCCAAAACTCTTCAATTTCCCATAGCGCGCGGCTGCCCATTACTTCTCTGATTGATTGGATCACTTGTTCATATTGATCTGAGGAAAATTTAGACCACTTTGCAAGCTCAGCCTCTTTCCAGCGAGACTTCAGTCCTCCGGTATTGCTTCGGCGTAAAGCTTTCAACAACACGGCATCTATGGGAGGGTGCAAGTCGGCGACCTTTACGTGCGAATCATATCCCCCGCAAACCAAAGCCGATTTTAAGTACATGTTGATTAATTTGGCTGCGACCCCATGAGTAAAAGTCAACCCTATTTTACTCGCTTCAGCAATAAGCTGTTCACGCCATTGGCGGTGCTGTTTATTGATGTCTTCTCTTGCTGGTAGTTTATCTGGATCGTCAACCAGTGTGTCTAGACCTATAGACTCGATAAGTTGCTTACCTTGTTCTACCGTAAACCTAGCCCCTTTAACACTTGACGCTCTAGAAGCTGCCCATGCAGAGAAGCGATGTTTATGTTCAGTTACTGTATATATCATTGATTTAGTTTACTCTATTGGCAATTATTCCTAAGTAGTTGAGTTTCATGCTTTTCACAGTAGAGGCATGTCTAAAAACTTAGGTTTACTAGTGGTTAACCTCTAATTTAGAAATTGGTGTAATAAAGTGTGATCAAGATTTATATGCTGGGTTGTTGTGTGCTCCTTGAGCCACAACAAGTAAAAATAATAATCCCCATGAAGTAATAACAAATATTGAGACTTTTTTATGCTTTGACCAATTGGTGAAAAATAACGTCACAAGACCAACCACAAGACTACCAATGCCCCAAATGATCAAAGCTGCCCCAAATGCGCTCCCCAATATTTCTGCCAATGCTCCAATTGGGTTGGATACTGTGCTAGAGCTAAAAAAAACCAAACAAGTGATATATTGTCCTACTATGTGCCTAGTTAACCTTAACCAAGGTTTGGTTGACTTACGACTGTCTAAACCTGAATCATTTACTTCTTGAGCTTCATTATTCATTAACTCGCCTCGAAGAGATAAAGTATATTTTTTTACATATGCAATTAATGTCAACTAGACGCAATATATTATATATCTAAACACATATGAATGTTGTGTAGCGCACTATTTTTAGAGTTTAGTATGAAAGCTGGAGGTTATGTATTCAGGTCAGCGCCCAGAATCCAGTGGTTGGGCATGAAGTAACAGAGTCCACTTCCTCAATAGAACAATGAGTAGGTAAACGTAAATACGGAATTATGCAGTAGCATAACAAACTAGTGCTCAACTCCGTTCCACTAATGCGGAAGCACGAGCTAAGGCAGCGGGATGACCATTGGCATAAGTTTGCTATACGGTGTTCGGTTTTACGGCTAACATTGGGACAAAAGCGAGCTGGCTAGACTGCACTCCTCACTAAGCAATCTATTCATGGTACAAACGCAGAATTTCAGCCAAGCTCTGGGACAAAAGCAATTTAGTACTAGCCGAAGCTAAACACGTTTTTGGTGTGCTTTATATGTTGATCTCAGTTTCTCAATCGACATTGCAGGCTTTTGGGTATGAACCATTGCGTGACAGTTAGGGCAAAGAGGAATGAGGTCTTGGATCGGATCAATAGTGTGTTCTCCGTTCCGAGAAGCAAGATCGATTCTATGATGGACATGTATATAATTCTTTCCAATTTCTCCATATTCTTGTTCAAAGTTTATAAGGCACACTTGGCAGGTGTAACCATAATGTGCCAAGCATTTACTTCTAGCTACCTTGTCTCGCTCGATTGCCGTTGAAGTTACTGAGTAGCGTCTGCCTTCCTTGTGAATAATGTCTTCTGATTCCTTAGTACCATTACACTTTGCAAGAGTCCACCTAATATTTTCACCTTCAGCAACTCCTGCTCCTGATGCTTGCCAGAGTTGTTCCGGGTTAATGTCCGTTAAAGCTGCTTGGCGTTGATGTGCATAACCTAAAATAGAGTTTACGTTGTCGTAAAAATAAGGGCCAGTCACCTCAAATACATACCTTCTTTTTCTATTCGCTGTAACAATTATTTGGTCACCAATTTCCACTTCTTTGAAGAAATTCCATAAACTTGGCCCTGCCATCATCGCATTGGAAACTGTAGAGCGGATATCTTGTAGTTTCGAAGATATTTCACGGCTATTTATAGGTTGCCATTCAGATAAATCACCGAGATCTGACCAACCAATGGCAATTAGACCGTTACTAATCATTTGTTCTAATGCTTTTTCCGCTTGTGCATGGTGTGCAACTAATCTCCATATTTGCATTTGAGCCATCCCTTCAATCTTGAGCCGTTATCAAATGATATCATTGAAACCAGATCCAATAATGATCGAGAACGTAATCTCGTAAAGGTGTCACAAGGGATTAGTAGATTTCTGCTCACTGCGGGACAAAAGCTAGTTAGTGAAGCCGTACCCATTTTTATTTGAGCGTTGTAACCTGATTGCCTAAGCTAAATATTCTAACTTCATAAGGCATGGAGGCGTCGATTTTGACAATATTTCTTATTGTTACATTGTTTATGCTGATTTTAGCGTGGATATGTTCACGCTGTAACTGGTCAAAATCTGTGATTCAACAAGCAGAACGGTTTGACGTTTGGTTAGTGATAATTGGTATAGCCATGTTTTATTATGCGGATACCGAAAAACGGAGTGCTTACGTCCACAATACAAAAAAAGACATACTCAATTATCAAATTCAGCAATACAAAGAACGCATTCAACATATAGAGCTTGTACTTTCTGAATACAGTCAATTCAAGCGTTCAGGATTGAAATTAACTGATTTAAGTCAACTTTTGAGAGACAATAAGCAAGCTTTCTTAAGTGCTACAGCAGGAGTACCCCAAGCCCCCGATATGCCAAAACAATTCTACTCAAAAGAATTTGTTTCTGAGTACATTGCCAGTGAACAGGGATGGGAAATTATTTGTACTGCACTAGGTTTTAACAACCCTGTACCGGAGGACTATTATAATTTTTCAAGAGATATGTATTGTCAGCTTGAGCCTGAAGGGACGCTGAAATCGTCCTTTTTAGCACAAGCCAAATCAGATCGAATTAGGCTCGTGGAACTTCATACTGAACTATCCGATTGGGAGCCTTATGACGCAGAATCTGAAATGGTACTTCAAGGAATTATTCTCTTGGCTTGGCCATACATTTTGATGTTTGCTGCTCAATTAAAATTGTTTCTCCTATGGCACAGTGCAAAAAACAAACGTAGTCATGTGGAGTTGAATGGGTCTACATATATAGTGCGAGTTAAGGAAAAGGGTTAAAGCATGCTCTGGGCACCTAAAAAAAATGGTCATCGCCTATACTTTGGGATCAAAGCAAGTTCGGACACTAGTAATACCTTCTTACTGGTGTCCTTGGCAACATTCTTCAATTTCCCATAACGCGCGGCTGCCCATGATTAATTGAATCACTTGTTCATCTTGAACTGAGGAAAACTTAGACCATTTAGCAAGCTAAGGCGCTTTCCAACGAGACTTTAGTCCTCCGATATTACTTCGGCGCAAAGCTTTCAACAACACTGCATCTATGGGAAGGTGCAAGTTGGCGACCTTTACGTGCGAATCATATCCCCAGCAAAACAAAGCCAATTTTAAGTACATGTTGATAAATTTGGCTGCGACCCCATGAGCAACAGTTAAAAGGAACATTGCAAACTCTATTTATCTATCACTATTTTCTGAGTTACAAGTACATTTTTTAGGTTTTACTTGATTAGGTTGTGTAGGCAAAGCTTTCAACTCTAGAGGTACAGGTAGAAGAGTCATAAGCCAACCTTTCACTAGCACTTTCGCTGCTTCTAACCCCCTTTCACATACTTTACATTGCGCCTTTAACCTTTCACAATCAGCCTTACGTAAATGACATGCTAGATCCAATACGTCGCAATTGTATGTACAATCTCGATTGCAATCACTACCGCAAATCCTACCAACAACTAAGCTCCAAACTCTATCAAAGGCGCAATTAATATCTAACCCACAATCATTAAGTATGTTTATAGCCTCTTCCTTGATATCATCAAGAACATCACCTAAGGACAATATAGAAAGCTCTCTTTCGGGATTAGTAAACTTTGATACGAAGTCTGAAACCTTGATGGGGCTAGTACTTCTAACTACTGCAACACAATCCTTGTCTAATTCAAACTTAGCTAGTTCAACCTCAGAGCCATCATTAATAACACTAACTATAGTGGTATGTTTACAGGCTCTATTTGGAACGGATAAAACAATGTTCGAATCCATTTGAATATGATGTTCACCATTTATCGAAAGCCCCTTAACAAGAATTGATGTAGAGTCTACATCGCTATCATCTTTAACAGGTAGCCCTAAGATACCATCTTGAGATTCTAAAGCATGTTTAATCTGACCGCTCATCAGAGACTTCATGTCAATAGACATAGATTCTAAATTATTTGGCATATGCAATACCCTTACTCATAAAGTTGTAACGTATATAGAATAGACCACTTAGCGGAAGTTCACACAAAATTTAGTCGACCATAGCGTGCGGAACAACATGGGTGGGAAAGGCTGCTGGATCGGTAATGTTTTCATCGAGCGATTATGCAGAAGTCAGAAATATGAGGAGAAATAATCAAGGCTTAGGTGGCCTATTTGGATTTCTAGCTTTCCTCAAGGGAACACGTAGTCGCTTGGTGTCAGACCATTCAGGATTATCCATTGAGACAAGGTTTGTTGGGTCTTAGGCGTGATCTCGAAGTGCACTTCTTGATGGGTTTTCTGTTGCTTCACAATAGCTCGTGACATCACACACCCACTTCGGCTGACATCTTGCACCTTAAGGTTACGCAGGTCACAAGACCTCAGCTTGCTATCAATGGCAAGATTAAACAGCGCCAACTCAAACAAGCGCTCTTCAAGCTCTAAGCGAATTCGAATCCGCCAAATGTCTTCCAATTTGAACGCTTTCTTCTGTCCAACTCTTTTTCCTTTATTCCAAGCAGCCATAATGTGCTCCTTACTTCATAAAAATCCTTGTTAAGTAAGGCAGAACTCAAGGAAGTTTGCTTAGTTACTGGTATCATAAGGTAAATTTTTCGAATTCAAGAAATCAGCAATGAACGAACAAGAACAACTATTCCTGAAAGAGCTAGAAAGCAAGCTCTGGACAGCCGCAGACAAACTCCGTGCGTCACTCGATGCCTCCCAATACAAACATGCTGTGCTGGGCTTAATATTCGTTAAATACGTGTCTGACGCCTTCACGCTTCGCCAAGAAGAACTAAAACAAGACTTTGCTAACCCTGATCACGAGTACTTCCTCGATCCTGAAGGTTACACGGCTGACGAACTTGAACAAGAAATCGCTATCGAACTGGAACAGCGCGATTACTACAAAGAGAAAAACGTGTTTTGGTTGCCTACTGAATCTCGATGGAAGTTCCTGCAAGACAATGGCCCGATGGTCATTGGTGGTGCGGACTTGGTTATTGATGGTAAGACGAAGAAAATCACTTCCGTTGGTCACCTGATTGATAATGCGTTGGAAGGCATTGAGCGCGACAACCAGAAGCTAAAAGGTGTACTCAACAAGCACTACGCCTCACTAAAGATTGATCAGGCAAAACTGAATGAGCTGATTAACCTAATCGCGACCATTCCGTTTAATCATAAGTCGCTCAACAGCAAAGATATTCTTGGTCATATTTACGAATACTTCTTAGGCCAATTTGCGCTTGCTGAAGGTAAGAAAGGCGGCCAGTTCTATACGCCTGCATCAATTGTTTCGCTGATTGTTGAGATGATTGAGCCGTTTGAAGGCCGTGTGTATGACCCTGCAATGGGTTCGGGCGGTTTCTTCGTGCAATCAGAGAAGTTTATTGAGCGCCGTGCTAACCAAAAAGAGATTGACCCGCTCACGCAAAAACAAAGAATCTCGATTTACGGTCAGGAATACAACTACACCACATGGCAGCTTGCTGCGATGAATATGGCAATCCGTGGCTTGGATTACGATTTCGGTAAAGAGCCTGCCAGTACCTACACCAATGATCAACACCCTGATTTACGTGCCGATTTCATCATGGCTAACCCTCCTTTCAACATGAAAGAGTGGAATACAGGTGTCGATGATAACGATCCTCGCTGGGTATACGGCACTCCACCATCAGGTAATGCCAACTTTGCTTGGATGCAGCATATGCTCTACCACCTTGCACCAGATGGTTCTCAAGCCTTACTTCTTGCTAATGGTTCGATGAGTTCAACCACTAACAACGAAGGCGAAATTCGTGCGACCTTGGTCGAGAACGATTTGGTCGAGTGTATGGTTGCGCTTCCGGGGCAACTGTTTACCAACACCCAGATCCCTGCCTGTATCTGGTTCTTAACCAAAAACAAGAAAGCACGTACCGATAAATCAGGTCGTAAGCTGCGTGACCGTAAAGGTGAAGTGTTATTTATTGATGCGCGCAACCTTGGCTATATGAAAGACCGTGTACTACGTGATTTTACTGGT
Source organism: Vibrio sp. 1562 (assembly GCF_033340155.1). Lineage (NCBI taxonomy): Bacteria > Pseudomonadati > Pseudomonadota > Gammaproteobacteria > Vibrionales > Vibrionaceae > Vibrio > Vibrio sp. 1562. The sequence goes on along the minus strand of NZ_JAWOVY010000031.1, from coordinate 11,985 downwards.
GATGATATTCAGAAAGTCGCTGACCTTTACCACTCTTGGAAAACAGGTGAAGAAGTTAATGGCGTAGCATATGAAGACCAAGCAGGCTTCTGCAAATCCGTAACTTTGGAAGAGATTAAGAAACACGATTTTGTATTGACTCCGGGGCGATACGTTGGTGCTACAGAAGAGCTAGATGATGGCATTCCATTTGGTGAAAAAATGGCCGCGCTAACCGCTAAACTGAGTGAGCAGTTTGCTGAATCAGCAATGTTAGAAGCCGAGATTAAGAAGAATTTAGCGGAGTTAGGTTATGGCATCTAAAAGTAAGTTTTCATTGCCCCCAAACTTACCGAAGTTACCTGAAGGCTGGTCTTGGAAGGCGCTTGGTGAGTTAGTAAATGACGAAAGAAGTATTTGTTACGGTATTGTTCAGCCCGGAAAGCATGATGAAAATGGCGTACAGATGGTCAACTCTGGGGATATTCTTGATGGATTAAGGGGGCATGAAATTTCGTTCAAGGTTGCTCGGAGTATTCATGAGAAATTTAAACGTTCAACCTTGAAAGGCGGAGAAATCTTGTTAACACTTGTCGGCGCGAATTTTGGAAACGTTTCTATAGCACCAGATGATTATGCAGGATTTAATTGTTCAAGGCCTGTGGGTGTTATTCCCGTACAGTCTGACGCAGAATATATAAGTATTGCCATGCAAACCCCGTTAGTTCGGTACTATTTGAATTCATGGGTAAATACAACAGCTCAACCAACACTCAACCTAAGTGATGTTGCAAACTTGCCAATAGCATGGGCAGATAAGCAGGCTAGGGATTTAGTTGTAAATCACATCAGTGGTGTATCTAAGAAAATAAATGTTAATACTCAGATTAATCATACCCTTGAACAAATGGCGCAAGCCATCTTCAAGTCGTGGTTTGTCGATTTCGATCCAATCAAAGCTAAAATGAATGGCGAGCAACCAGAGGGTATGGATGCGGCTACTGCCTCGCTATTCCCCGAAAAGTTCGTTGAGAGTGAATTAGGTTTGATACCTGAAGGTTGGGATGCTGGAACGGTAGGAAGTGTCACAGCCGCTAAAGGTGGTTATGCGTTTAAAAGCAAACAGTTTGTGGATGAAGGCAACCCCGTTATTAAGATTAAAAATATTACTTCTGCTGGTACTGTAACTACGTCTGATTGCCAGTGTGTCGATGATGATATAGCTAAAACCGCCTCTCGCTTTAAGTTATCTGATGGTGATCTACTCATGGCAATGACAGGTGCTACTGTCGGTAAAAGTGGTATTTATGTCTCTGATGGACGCGATGGTTATTTAAATCAGCGAGTTGCGCGATTTGAATCAAAGGTAGATAGCACACAACCATGTTGGTTTACATACAACCTAGTGAACAAAGATTCTATTTTTGAGCAAATAGTTGGGGCAGCCCAAGGTAGTGCTCAACCAAATATTAGTTCAAAGGGTATTGAACAGGTCAAAACTGTGATTCCCACATTTGATTTGATTAGTAAGTATCAAGAATTAGTTGCTCCTTTGTATGCCAAATGGATATCTAATTTTAGGGAGAATAGCCAACTATCAGAGCTACGTGACACCCTGCTTCCTAAATTGCTTTCCGGCGAAATCGAGTTAGGAGAGCAGAGCTAAAAATAAACATAATAACAGCCTCAGACTTCATTATAAGTACTGGGGCATCATGGGATAAGAGAAAATGGAAAGTTTACTTGTTAACGTCAGTAAATATGCATCAAGCCATCAAACGTCTCCTATAGAAAACTTTATAACTGAGGCTTTTGCTTGGTTACTACGTAATGACTCCGCAGTTAGGGATGCTATGGCTACCTTTGTACACATGAAGGGAAAGGAGCAAGGTCTGCATCTTCCACTTATTGGCAATTCTAATTATTTAGATACTCAAGTCAATTTTGGTGGCAAATACCCAGATATGCTTTGGTACTCTAAAGATCAAACATTCTGTATTGTATTTGAACATAAGATTTGGTCTGAACTTCACGAGGGCCAACTCAATAATTATCGTAAATATGCAGAGGAAAAGCTCGGTAAAGCCTATGTTCTCGTCTTGATTACTGCGCATAGAGGGCAACATAGACAAAATCCTGATCTGGCTTTGTGTTGGTATCAAATTGCAGGTCAGATTGAAAAAATTAGTAGTGGTGATGAAAAAGACAAATGGATAAGGGACGAATTCATTAATTTGTTGAAGAGCAATGGATTAATCAATATGTCACCGATTAACCCTCTCTCCATTTCTTATTACAACGATGCTAAAAAGTTAGATAAACAGCTTTTCGATATTGCACAAAGAACGGCTAACGACGAATGGCCAATTCAGAAATTAGATGGCGACATTTCATACAATAGACCTGCATTGCAACGCAAAGTAGGTGTTAATGAACGATATGGCAAGTATGACGCATGGGGGCGTATTGGTTTAGAGTTTAATAATGTTGCTAAAGAGTATGAAGAAGGGGGATGGAGTCCGGGAATTTTCTGTGGCTTTCTTATTGAGGGAGAGGATCATGGAATGAACAGCCTTATGCCGAACGAACCATTAGCAGTCTTGATTATGGATATTGATAAGCCTCTACATGCCGTAATTGAAACTAGTGCTCATTATAAAACACTGGTTAGTGGACTTACTCCGCCAATGGGGTGGTATTTAAGTGACCGAATTACTGAGAACAAGAACGAAAATCCATGGCACCCGCTCGTTTTTTACCGCACCCTCTCTGATTTTATTGGCAATGCGGTAACGCTTGAACAGCAAAGTGAGACCTTCTTTAAGCAGATGAGCGAACTTCAGCAAGTACTTCTTAATTGCGATTCATTTGTTCTCTTTTGCAAAGAAATGCATCTCCGGCATGAGGAAAATGTATGATCACAGAAGACCAGCTAGAACAACAATGCCTTGATTGGTTTAAAGAGCTTGGCTACCAATACAAAAATGGCTATGACATCGCACCGGATGGCGACACACCCGAGCGTGAAAACTATCAGCAGGTCACGCTACAAGCACGTTTAGTGTCAGCATTAGAAACGTTGAATCCTACTGTACCCAGTGACACCTTAATCGAAGTAGCGAAAACCGTTGCCACGCCGCAAACGCCTGTACTGATTAAAAACAACAAACTCTTTCACCAATATTTAATCGAAGGTGTACCTGTTGAATACTCGGTAATGGAGCAAGAACAATGGGTGAGCAAGCATACTCATGTTCGCTTAATTGATTTTGAGAACCATGAGAATAACGAATTCTTAGTGGTCAATCAGTTCACCATTACAGGCACCAAGGTCAATCGCAGGCCTGATGTCGTGGCATTTATCAATGGCTTGCCTTTGGCAGTGATAGAACTGAAAAACCCTGCCGATGACCACTCCGATATTTGGAACGCTTACAATCAAATCCAAACTTACAAAGAAGAAATCGCTGATCTCTTTGTGTTCAATGAAGCGCTGGTCATTTCTGATGGCTGGACGGCGCGAGTCGGCTCGTTAACGGCTAATAAAGAGCGCTTTTTGCCATGGAAAACCATCGAGGACGAAGACGATAAGCCGTTACTCGAATTCCAATTAGAGACCATGGTGCGTGGCTTCTTTAAGCCTGAACTGTTGCTCGATTATATTCGTTACTTTGTGTTGTTCGAAAATGATGGCGACAAGATCATCAAAAAAATCGCAGGTTATCACCAATTCCATGCCGTCCGAGCTGCTGTTAAGGCAACCGTCACGGCTGCCACAACGTCTGACCAAATTACTGAGCCACGGGCAAATTACGCCAATACCGTGGTGCCCGGAAGTAAAAAAGCGGGCGTGGTTTGGCATACTCAGGGAAGTGGAAAAAGCATTTCGATGGTCTGTTACGCAAGTAAATTGTTGCAACAACCAGAAATGAATAACCCAACCTTAGTAGTGGTGACTGACCGTAATGACCTAGATGGCCAGCTATTTAACACCTTTACGATGGCGCAAGAAACGCTAAAACAGATTCCTCAGCAGGCAGAAGACCGTGACTCATTGCGCGATTTACTTCTTAATCGTCAGTCCGGTGGCATCATCTTCACTACTGTACAGAAGTTTGCTTTACTCGACGAAGAAATGGCGCATCCTACCCTTTCTGAACGCTCGAATATCGTGGTGGTGTCCGATGAGGCACACCGTAGCCAGTATGGCAACAAAGCTCGCCTAGTAGATGTTAAAGACGAAGATGGCAATGTGATTGATCAGCGTTATGTTTATGGTTACTCCAAATACATGCGTGACGCGCTGCCAAATGCCGCTTTTATTGGTTTTACAGGTACACCGATATCGATGGACGATAAAGATACTCGCGGTGTCTTTGGTGATTATGTTTCTATCTACGATATTCAAGACGCGGTCGATGACGGCGCGACAGTGCCGATTTATTATGAATCTCGCTTAGCCAAGCTCGATATTAATCAAGATGAAATCGAAGCACTTAACGATCAGGTCGAAGAGGAAATTGGCGAAGACGAAGAAACGGAAAGTCGCGAGAAAATAAAATCACAGTGGTCAGCACTTGAGAAACTAGTTGGTGCGGAGCCGCGAATAAAACAAGTTGCCCAAGATTTGGTAGAGCATTTTACGACTCGTTGTGAAACCTTTCCGGGCAAGGCAATGATCGTTGCCATGAGCCGCGAGATTTGTGTGGATTTATACGATGCCATTGTGGCTATCAAACCCGAATGGCATAGCGATGATCCAAACAAAGGCGCGATCAAAATTGTTATGACAGGCAGCGCCGCTGATAAAGCAAAAATGCAGCCTCATATCCATGATAAGAAGACCAAGAAGCTTTTCGAGAAACGCTACAAGGATACCGATGACGAATTGCAACTGGTGATTGTGCGAGATATGTGGTTAACAGGTTTTGATGCGCCTTGCTGTCATACCATGTATATCGACAAGCCAATGAAAGGCCATAACCTGATGCAGGCGATAGCGCGTGTGAATCGTGTGTTTAAGGATAAGCCCGGAGGTTTAGTGGTTGACTATATTGGTATTGCCAATGAGCTTAAAAACGCACTTAAGACCTATACCAACAGTCAAGGGAAAGGTCAGCCTACCGTCGACACCGCCGAAGCTTTCGCTGTCTTCATGGAAAAAATAGACGTGATTCGCGGCATGTTTGCCACTCCCGTCGATGGTGATGTATTAAACTATCGTCCAGATTTTGAAACCAAACCACTGCAACTGCTTCCGGGAGCCGTGAACCATATATCTGGTCTCTCACACCGCAACAGCAAAGGCGAAGAAGTTCGTGATGGCAAACGCCGTTTTCTTGATGTCATGGCAGCGCTTATGAAAGCCTTCTCTCTGTGTAATACCTTGGATGAAGTGGACGGCTATAAGAGCGAAATTGCGTTTTATGGAGCGATTAAAACAGCATTCCTAAAACATTCTACGGTTGACAAAAAACGCAGCGACGAACTACGCAACTCTGCTTTGCGCCAGATCCTCAACAATGCAATTGTGGCAGATGGAGTCGATGACATATTCAAAACCGTTGGCTTAGATAAGCCCAATATTGGCTTGCTCTCTCCTGAGTTTTTGGAAGATGTCGCCAATATGAAAGAGAAGAATTTAGCCGTAGAACTGCTAGAAAAGCTGCTGCGCGACGAAGTGAAAGCAAGAATGAAAAACGATGTAGTGCAGGAAAAGAAATATTCCGACCGTATTATGTCGACTTTGCAGAAATATCATAATCGCAACATTGAAACCGCGCAGGTGATTGAAGAGTTGATCCAGTGGGCTAAAGAGATGCAGGCTGACGCTGAGATGATGGAAAAGCTGGGGCTTTCCACTGATGAAATTGCGTTTTACCGTGCATTGGTCACGAACGAGGCTTCCGTGCGAACGTTAGGCGATGACAACCTACGCCAACTAGCCATTGAACTCACTCACCAACTGCGTAAGTCCGCTACTGTAGATTGGCAGAAACGAGAAAGCGTGCGTGCACGGATGCGTAACCTTGTGCGTCGTTTACTGCGTCGCTGGAAATACCCACCTGATGCGGCTGAAGAGGCGATTAAGCTGGTTCTGGATCAAGCAGAAGTATTGGCTGATGGATGGTATAAGTAACTAAAAAGGCATGGGTTTTCCCTTGCCTTTTTATATAGCCTAATTTAGACATCACTCAGGAATTGTTTAAGCCGCTGAATTTTTCACTAGTGAAAATTCTGCCATCTCACGGTATATCTCAGAGAAACTGTTAAGCCATCGACTTTTTCACTAGTGAAAATTCTGCCATCTCGCGATACACCTCAGCGAAATCGTTAAACCATCGACTTTTTCACTAGTGAAAATTCTGCCATCTCGCGCTATATCTCAGCGAAACTGTTAAACCAGCGATTTTTTCACTAGTGAAAATTCTGACATCTCACGGTATATCTCAGAGAAACTGTTAAACCATCGACTTTTTCACTAGTGAAAATTCTGCCATCTCGCGATACACCTCAGCGAAATCGTTAAACCATCGACTTTTT
>NZ_JAWOVY010000031.1:0-5363 GCF_033340155.1 Vibrio sp. 1562 | reverse complement strand
CAATAGTGAAAATTCTGCCATATCGCGCTATATCTCAGCGAAACTGTTAAACCACCGATTTTTTCACTAGTGAAAATTCTGCCATCTCGCGATACACCTCAGCGAAATTGTTAAACTAACAAATAGAATGTAAGCTATTTCAAGTAGTTAATACTTAGTTATTTCGGGGGTTAACGCTAATATTGCAGTTTTGTGTTCCATCCTCTAGGGTCAGAAAATGTATGCACATAAGCCTATCTAATGGCTTCATCGAGATGACAACCAGTTACATCTCTAACAAAACCTATGGCGTAACGCCTCTTTTTATTAACAACAAAACGGATTTCTTCAACTCCATTTCTGCTTGTTACATCAATTACGAAAACACCTTTACATCAACACCTTACTACTCTCAGATTAAGCACTGAATCTCTCTGGTTTAGATCCCCATACTTATCAGCCAACTTTTAGGGGATTTTTTAATTGTAGTTCAGGTTTGGCAGGTGCTGACTTAGGTTCTGGTTCGGGGGTAGTATTCTGTCCAGAGCCACCGCCGATCCCTCTGTCAGTACTATCGTCTAATACCTCCTTCTCTTGCGGTTTAGCTAACTCAATTTGTCTGCTGATTTCGTCCACAGCATCACTAACTGAGATGCCCATAACCTTGTTCAGCAGATCTATAGCATTATAACGACGACCACCAACAATAATGATTAGGTGATTTTTATCATTACGTTCAAATTGAAGAGTATCAAAATCAGGAGCGCGACCAAGAGGCTTAAATCGTTCAAGGATGGCTTTAATCATTTCAGAAGTAACGGCGCTTTTAGCGTGACTACAAATAGCTCCCGCCTTACGATTTACACGCTCTGACAACTCCTTTTCAAAACGGTCTGTGTATAGATTTTTTGGTGGCTCTCTATACCTTGTGTGAGTAGTTAGTTTTGTAGTTCTGACATTTAGCTCTTGCACTTCATCTGAGAGTAAACCTTTTCTCTGTGTTTCCACTGCGCGAGCTACAGCAGCCTTAAACTCATCGCTTGAGCCTTCAGTTGCTTGTATGCTATCCAACGCCCAACCTTTAGCTAGACCCTGTTGCACCATTAGGGCAGCAATTTTATCGAGAGGTGATTTAGAGGATGTGTCGGCTGTGATCATATCTCCATGATCGATGATGTAACACCCCCACTTCTTACTATAGAAATGGTTCTGATCTGGGTTTTCACGAGGTTTGAAAAACTTACCATCCTCAACAAAACCTTTATCGATGTTGGTCTTGTAAATACAGTAAAACTGTCTTTGTTGCCTAGTTAACTCCCTAATAAATCTACGACTCTCATCAATAGCTAATTGCTTATTTTTCCTCACCTGTTCCTCACGTTCTTTTGTGGAACGATTAGGTGATTTAGATAGAAATTTTTTTCTTTTTTCGTCGATTAGATTGCGGCGATACTCATGATTATCTCTAAGATCTACTCGGAAGTTTGCTCCAGAATTGAGTTCACCATCAATTCGCTTACGGCGAGATTTAGCAGAAAGCTTAGGCTCAATCTTATCTGAGAAAACAGAAGTTAGCAGATTTTTGCTAAACGGTGAGGTTGTATCACTCATGAATTCGCTCTTAAACCTTCTGACAGACTCATCAATCGTTGCTTCATTGGACGAGTCAACACGATACTTGTCATAGAGATACTCTAAAAATTCCAGTCCCTCACCTCTCACATTTAGTGAGCGCCACTCCCCTTTACGACCACGACCTTTCTTGCTATTTATCTTAATCTTCAGATAGCGATTGCCTTTAGTGCCTTTGGTTGCGACAGGCGTGATCGGTGATGAGATGGGAGCAATATGCTCAAACTCCATAAGAGACTTGGTTAGTTCTTCTCCAGTTTTAGGTTTACAAGTTTGTAGATGCTCGATCAAAGCTTGCCTAACCTTGTGGCTAGTACTCTTACCCTTTACAGGCGTAACTCGGTCAATTTGTTGTTCTGCGTTTCTCTCCATAACCGTAACTGGGTCTAAAAACCCATAGCGTGCATTAATTTCTGATTGAACAGCCGAGTGATATGACAAATCATTAGGATTATAAAACTCTAATTTTTTCTGAGTCTTATGATCAAGGAGAGATACAGCAACATGTAGGTGAGGCTTGCGACGCTGACCATTTTCATCGAGCATGTGCTTTCTAGTAGGGATATGCATTTCTGCATAATAGTTAAGCTCATCAAGATCACGATGAGGAACATTTGCGCGAAGCACCTCATCAACAATAGCCTTGTGCATCTCATACTGCTCACTGGTCGGTATTTCGCTGTATTTTTTTATATCTGTCTCATCAAAACTGATAGTAATGTGCTTGTACGCTCCATCCCATTTGCTTCTGTATTTTGCAATCCAATTTGCGTCCCGCTCGATGGCCTCTAGCGAGCCATGAATTGGAACTCGTGTATCGTACTCATCCCGATGAACCCCTGTGGTTCTAACTTTACCGTTAACAAGGTAGTCACCGATGCCATTAATGCGCGTTGAAAATCGAATAATCATTTGGTTATTTCTTTTTAACTACTTTTATGTGCTGACCAAGGCTTTCCTCCATCAAAAATTTTAGAGCTGACATTTGTCTATAAATGAGCACAAATTTCATATCTAAACCAGAATACCTTTCTTGTAGTGTTACTAACGCTCTACCAACACTATTTAGGCGTGAATAATAGAACCGCTCAGTCTTAAGAATTAGGTTAATGTAACCAAGATCTACAGGTTGGATTTTGTAGTTAGGTTTTAGCATTAATTTGCATAGTTGCTGGACGGATTCTGTCCCAACCGCCTTGTCATAAAGTTGGCGATAAAGAGACTCAGTGATTCTAAAACTTACAACAGAGCTAGTACTGTTTTTCTCCTCTATCTCTTCATCAAAAATCACATCATCAGATACAACCTTGTCTTCAAAATCATTACCTTCATCTCCAATGTATCGAGTCGAAGATTCTGACTTAGGAAAGTTAGAGTTATGCACTATAAGAAGGTGACAAATTTTTCTAAGACATATTAGGTAATTTGTTAGCTGAAAATCGACCTTTGCTTTTACTGAGTCTTCATTATTAATCATCCCCCAAAATATCTTTGAGAATGAATCAAAATGAGATTTTTCTACTTCCAAAATAGACACAGTCATTAACTCTCTAGATACATCAATAGGAGGAACTATTCTATCAACATCAATCATTCCTCTAGCAAAGATATTTAAGCTTTCTCCATTCAGTAAAAGAGGCTCTAGTTCAGCCTTTAAATTATTGTTGATTCTGAAACCAATAACCTTATTTAAAGTCTCCTTCTTTTTCTTTTGTTTATTTTGACTCTCTTTATTTGTCATAATAGTTATTTATATTTTATTGACGGAGACAATAAATGGGATTTTTAAGGGCCCCCCTTAAAGCACGAGGTTGTTGTTTGCGGATGCAAAAATGTAAACAATCTGGACGTGCCTCCACAATTTCGTTCTCCACCTAACTTAATGGTACTATATTTTTTTGACTACACAAATTAACATATTTGAATCAAAGTTTTGTGGTTACTATAATTAAAGAGAAACGAATAAATATTATGACAAAAAAGAAAGTTTCAATTGATCACCTTAACCTCAATGAGGCGCAAAAAAAAGAGTTTTTGAAGTTGGTTTTGGGTAAGGTCGAAAGTGGTAGACTTAAGCCTATTCAGATTAATAGATTGAAATCGAAATATGAAAATCAACTATTAGAATTCAAAGAAATAATTGATATATATAAATCAAGAGGATTCTCAAATAAACATCTAACAAAACTATTTAAAAGTGGATTTGGTATATCGAAAAAGGATGCTTCGATTTTTATAAATATCCCAGAATATCAACTAGATTTATTTATACAAAAACATCTACCGCAACACACTAGAAAATTCAAAAATAAAATTAAAACTAATGATAATAAAAACAAATAATTACAGACAAGGTATTATAGAGTATCTGCTTAATAACCACATATTACATAAGACTAAAAATGGAAAAATTCATGTTCATAAATTACCTAAAGAATTAATCCCAAAAAAAAGCCTCCTTAGGAGGCTTTCATTTGCTTTAGAATGGAGGCTCTGTATGCTCAGGCGTGGTGTTAATATTAAAATCTTCTGGCTTTCTAACTATAACTGCACGTACCGTTTTACCATCTAGTTTTATTACCTTAACGCCTTCACCAGATAAGCTCAGTTTACGTATAATTTCGTCCTTCTTTTTGATGTATGTTCCAGCCATGCTTTTATCAAAAATATCTGTAATTATGCCGCCAACCTCTTTACTAGCAGACTTGAGATAAATATAACCCTCAACCATTATTACTGAAGGATGGTTTTTGTATCGCTCGTATCGCTCATAGATGTATGAAGATACTTCTGAAACAACCATATCCAGTCCATCAGATAGACGATTAAACTTCTTATCTATACCATAGCTAGAGAAAAATTCAGCGATGACTCGGTCTGCTTCTATAGCTGCATCAGAACGCCCTAACACCCGTAGGTCTTCTATAATTTTATTGATGGTATGCACTGCATAACTACATACATGATCGCCGTATACAGTCTTACCAACCTCTGCCCATTTTGCTCGGGATTCTATACTTCCTTCTCCAGAAATCATATTGAATCGGTTAGCAAATTGATCTTCTACTCCGTATTCGTTTACTAGGGAACTTACACTCTCTGCTGAGGTGAAAATCTTGGTATAAAGAGGCACACTAACGCTAAGCTGATTTTTGGGAGAAATGGTTATCTCTGAACAAAGTTCTTTAATCTCCGATTTAACAGATTTGAACTCATCAACCCAAAGAATTAGAGCGCGTTTAAATACAGAAAAATCTTTTGCTACTGGAGAGCCAGACATCATTTTTTCCACTTCGGTTACGCTTGTGTTCGCAACTAAACCAACTCGCTTTAACTCATTAAACAAAAAGCCTTTACCCCAATCCGAATCACACTTTAGCCAGAGGTAGCATTTTTTTCTATCGCGAGCGAAACGACTTGCAACAATAAGTTTTAGAAAATCGTCAAACTCAGGAAAATGCATTTTGTAATCATTGATAACATCGTCACGAAGGTCTTCTTCTAAAATCTCACACTCATATGGAATGTGATTAAATCGAACGGTAGCTACGTCAGGTGTTAATCGCATGTAGCTATCCTGAGCAAATATATCAACCTCAATATCAATTCTATCTCGCTGAGAATAATATTTGATGAAGCTGATTAATGATTTTGATGGCACTTCGAGGATTTGTTTGGCTTTGTTGCGTAATTCGATGGAACTAAATCAGGAAGTTACGATCTGATCGGTTACATCAGTTAATCATCGTAGC
>NZ_JAWOVY010000030.1:0-38330 GCF_033340155.1 Vibrio sp. 1562 | reverse complement strand
GGGTGTAGCTCCAATTGGCAGAGCAGCGGATTCCAAATCCGCGTGTTGGGAGTTCGAATCTCTCCACCCCTGCCATATATCAGGCTCTGACTTAGGTCAGGGCCTTTTTTGTATCTGGTTTCTTCTCATTATTACAGCTTATTTCTACTCTTATCCCGTAAGTATGGCTTTCTGCTGTACTTTGGCAGCATTTAATCTACTGAACGAACGAAACTACAGTTAGCTGTAATGATCAGTGGCCCGAAATTTTAATAATAAAGGGGAATCACTATTTATATTTAGTTACACTCAACCGATCTGGATTAATGAGTAACTATGTATGGATATATCTCGTCGACGCTTTCTTCAATCATCCTTAGCAATCTCCGCGCTTACCGTTCTACCTGCATGTTCTCTATCTAGGAGCACTAATAAGCAGAGGCAATATATATACGATATCACTGCAGAGCCTTCTACTGCAGAATTTATCCCTGGGTTTAACACAGACGTACTCGCATTTAATGGTTCGATTCCAGCGCCTACGATTCGTTGTCGCCAAGGCGAGAAAGTTATAATTAGGTTTACTAACAAGCTTTCAGAGCCGACTACAATCCACTGGCATGGCTTGCGAATCCCTATTGAAATGGATGGTGTACCTTTCTTAAGCCAGCCGCCTATCATGCCGGGTGAAACATTCGCTTATGAATTTACACCGCCAGATGCAGGCACGTTTTGGTATCACCCCCACATGAATAGCGTTAAGCAACTTGGTATGGGCTTAGTTGGGCTAATTATCGTTGAAGAGGCTGAGCCTGTTCTATTTGATGAAGAACAGGAAATAGTTCTAAAGCATTGGCATTTAGACAAACAAGGTCAGTGGAAGAACCTTATGGTACCGCGCTTGAGCGCTCGTATGGGGACTCCCGGAGAGTGGAGTAGCGTCAATGGTGTGCATGAACCTGTTTATACGCTGAAGCAGAATGCTACCACGCGATTAAGAATTGCTAATGTCGATAACACCATTACTTACCCGATCGCTATTGAAGGTGCAGAGGCTTGGGTTATCGCTATTGATGGTAACCCTGTTAAAACGCCTTACAAGCTCACTCAGCATAAAATTGGTCCAGGAATGAGGTTAGATGTCGGATTGATTGCTCCAAAGGCTGGAAAACGTGTTTATGTGCGTCAAATGAAAGGACGCTTCCCATTCCCTTTGTGCGAGTTTGACGTTGTTGAGTCTGATCTGTCGAACAACCAGAAACTGCCTTTATTACCTCTCAACCCTGTGCCAGCTCTCGATTTGAAAAATGCAGAGCAAATCGATTATGTGTTTGAGTGGGAGGGGGCGATCACTCCTGCTGATAAATCGGGCAAAGCGATCCCCCAATTCTGGCTGATGAACAAACGGGCTTGGGAGGGAGTGAGCAAAGATAATATTCCAGCGCCGCTTTCAACATTGGAGATGGGAAAAACCTATATCTTCAACCTAAAGAACGTCACCCAATATCATCATCCTATTCATCTTCATGGACACACATTTACGGTTCTTGAGTTAGATGGCAAAAAACTCGACGAACCGTTTCATACCGATACGGTCTTACTTGGAAAAAACGGCAGTGCGAAAGCGGCATTTGTTGCAGATAACCCAGGGCGTTGGATGTACCATTGTCATGTAATTGAACATATGAAGACGGGTTTGATGGGTTACATTGAAGTAAAGTGACTCCCGTAACTTTTAAAATCTTGATAAGTTTTAAGCGCTATACTTTGCTGAATTCTAAGATTGTATAATCACTATTGCCGTAAATTTGATTACAATGTCGCCATTAACTTTTCTGGGGGAATTATGGGACAACTATCCGTTTTGGGTTTTATTGCATTGGGTGGTGCATTTGGTGCATGTTCTCGTTACTTAATTTCTGAACTTTGTGTCATTTTATTGGGGCGTGGTTTTCCATATGGTACGTTAACCGTTAACGTTGTTGGCTCATTTATGATGGGCTTATTGATAGCAGCTTTCGATAATGAACTTTTGGCAACGGAACCTTGGCGACAAGTGATTGGCTTGGGTTTTTTAGGCGCACTAACGACGTTTTCCACCTTCTCGATGGATAATGTTTTGCTTATGCAGCAGGGCGCTTTCTTTAAGATGGGGTTGAACGTATTGTTGAATGTCGTGTTAAGTATTTCAGCTGCGTGGATAGGCTTTCAATTATTGATGCGCAGCTAGCAAAGTAGTTAAAAATTGAACAGGTCGGCTTGGTTTCACCAAGCCGTTTTTATATACTGACATCACTTGTCGGAGTGCCATAAGGCTGAGACCGTTAATTCGGGATCCGTTGAACCTGATCAGATTAGAATCTGCGAAGGGAACAAGAGAAGATATTCACACCGGAGTTCTTTCTGGTTGATCTATCAAAAGTCGAATGTTGTTACAGGCAAATATCGTAAGCTTTAACTAGCCTTAATTTGACTCCTCTTGTCGCATCTATCCGCCAAGCATTTTTATCCAATTACTTTTTATCTAGTATAACAAAGCAAGGAAAAATGCTATGTCGAGTCGCAAACAAGCGAGACTGGAAGCAAAACAGTTCATTGATACACTCTCGGTACAACCGTACCCCAATTCAAGCAAAGTCTACGTAGAAGGCTCACGTCCAGATATTCGTGTGCCAATGCGTGAAATATCACTCGCTGATAGCCTTATTGGAGGCACAAAAGAAGCGCCTATTTTCGAGCCTAATGAGCCAGTACGCGTTTACGATACCTCGGGTGTATACACAGATCCAGAGCACACCATAGACCTCTATAGCGGCTTACCTAAGCTGAGAGAAGGGTGGATTGAAGAGCGTGCCGATACTGAGCTACTTGATGAAGTAAGCTCGGTGTACACCAAAGAACGCTTAGAAGACGAAACACTAGACGATCTTCGTTACGGTAATCTACCACGTATTCGACGTGCCAAAGATGGCCATTGTGTGACCCAATTGCACTATGCTCGCAAAGGTATTATTACCCCAGAAATGGAATATATCGCGCTGCGTGAAAACATGGGGCGTGCCAAGTATCGCGATGAAGTGCTGAATCAACAGCATCCGGGTCAAAGCTTTGGTGCGAACCTACCAAAGGACATTACTGCAGAGTTTGTGCGTAAAGAAGTCGCCGAAGGTCGCGCTATTATCCCTTCTAATATCAACCACCCAGAATCCGAACCAATGATCATTGGGCGTAACTTTTTGGTCAAAGTGAACGCCAACATCGGTAACTCATCGGTCACTTCTTCGATTGAAGAAGAAGTAGAGAAACTAGTGTGGGCGACGCGCTGGGGTGGCGATACCGTTATGGATCTCTCTACTGGACGCAATATTCACGAAACTCGCGAGTGGATTCTACGTAACAGTCCGGTTCCGATCGGTACCGTGCCAATGTACCAAGCGCTTGAGAAAGTGAACGGTGTTGCGGAAAACCTTAACTGGGAAGTGATGCGCGATACCCTGATTGAGCAAGCAGAGCAGGGCGTTGACTACTTTACTATCCATGCCGGTTTACTACTTCGTTATGTGCCAATGACTGCAAAACGCGTTACTGGCATCGTCTCTCGTGGTGGTTCTATCATCGCGAAATGGTGTTTAGCGCATCACCAAGAAAGCTTCTTATATACCCACTTCCGAGAGATCTGTGAAATCTGTGCTAAGTATGATGTGGCACTTTCTCTCGGTGATGGTCTGCGTCCTGGCTCGGTGGCCGATGCTAACGACGAAGCGCAATTTGCAGAGCTTCGTACCCTTGGTGAGTTAACCAAGATAGCGTGGGAATACGACGTACAGGTGATTATCGAAGGTCCTGGTCATGTTCCAATGCACATGATCAAAGAGAACATGGAAGAACAGTTAGAGCACTGCCATGAAGCTCCTTTCTATACCCTTGGCCCATTGACGACAGACGTTGCTCCAGGTTACGACCATATTACTTCAGGTATTGGTGCTGCCATGATTGGCTGGTATGGCTGTGCGATGCTTTGCTACGTCACTCCTAAAGAGCATCTTGGTTTACCAAACAAAGAAGACGTGAAAGTAGGCATGATAACTTACAAGCTTGCTGCGCACGCCGCGGATTTGGCGAAGGGACATCCTGGTGCACAAGTTCGTGATAACGCGCTTTCTAAAGCTCGCTTCGAGTTCCGCTGGGAAGACCAATTCAACTTATCACTCGATCCAGATACCGCGCGCGCTTTCCATGACGAAACCTTGCCTCAAGAGTCTGGAAAAGTTGCTCACTTCTGTTCGATGTGCGGGCCAAAGTTCTGCTCGATGAAGATCTCGCAAGAGGTTCGAGAATATGCGAAAGACACAGAGCAAGTTGCTGCGGACCAAGCTATCTCAATCAAAATGCTGGATGACCCTCTTGAGGGGATGCGTCAGAAATCGCAAGAATTTAGAGAGTCAGGTTCTGAGCTATACCACCCAGCAGCACATGCCGAGGTGAGTGACTAATGAGCAAAATCCTTATTCCGTCATCGTTGATTGAACTGACAGGTTTAGTTCAGCAATGTTTGTTGTTGGCGAAAGAACAGGGTTTTTGCATTGAAGACATTGAGTTGGGTGTGAGCCCAACTCAATCTATTCAGCTTGTTCGCGGCCAACAGACCACACACATAACGACTGATCTCATTGATGATTATGACTCTGAGAATGAGAGTTCATTTGTGCTCTATTACCGCTCTGCTTTATCGGTAGAAGCGTGTGCTAAGCAACCGTCGAAAGCGATTCATATTGGCATTGCTGATACGCAGGTATCCGATGAAAAGGAGAAAGTGTTTCAGCTTGATATCTGGCGTCACCCAATTAACAACGAAGTGAGAGCGCTTTCCGTTAAGTCCAAATTCAACGCAATGTTCAATCCTGAACATCACCTTGCTTGGATAGTAACGCTGACAGTACTCGATTTTCCTATCGAAGATGCGTTAACACTTGCTCGAGGAATGCTAACTCAGCAAGCGAATGTTTCACGTGAAACACTGTTGAATGACAACCTTGATGAGGGAAGATCTACTCGGTGGGCTGACCAATTTGATGATTTCCCCACACCTGTACTGGAGGATAACCGACTAGGTATTCAAGTTGGTTGGTCTGCACAAGGCGAGAGCGTTAGCTTTCCAACTCTGACTAAGCAAAGTCTAGGGCTCTACCCAGTCGTTGATGACGTTGCTTGGATTGAGCGTTTACTGCCACTAGGCATCAACACTATTCAACTGCGAATCAAGGACCCACAACAAGCCGATTTAGAACAACAGATCATTCGAGCAATTGAGCTAGGTCGTCAGTATCAAGCACAAGTGTTCATCAATGACTATTGGCAGTTGGCAATCAAGCATGGCGCTTATGGTGTTCACCTAGGACAAGAAGACATAGAAGAATCGAATTTGGCTCAGCTAACTAAAGCCGGCATTCGTCTTGGTCTTTCTACTCATGGTTATTATGAGCTACTGCGCATCGTACAAATTCATCCTAGTTACATCGCGCTAGGGCATATTTTCCCAACCACCACAAAACAGATGCCATCGAAACCACAAGGTTTGGTGCGCTTGTCTCTTTATCAAAAGCTGATTGATAGCATTCCTTACGGAAACACAGAGTTGGTTTTCCGTCCCGCAAAAGACAAAGCAGGTAGTGACTATGTGCTTGGCTTTCCGACGGTCGCGATTGGTGGCATTGACCAATCTAATGCAGACCAAGTTTGGCGCACAGGCGTCTCTAGTTTGGCAGTTGTGCGTGCTATTACGTTGGCAGAATCACCTCAGTTCGTTATCGAGTTTTTTGCACAACTGATGAAGGAAAGACAGCTAACGTTTACTGATCAGAATAGTGAGTTGGCGCTTAGTAAGAGAGGCGAGCATGCTCACGGATAAGCAGTTCCTTCGCTATCAACGTCAAGTCGCTCTGCCAGAAATTGCCGAAGTTGGGCAAGAGCGTTTGAGCAAATCGCATGTGCTGATCATCGGTTGTGGTGGATTGGGGAGCGCAGCGAGTTTGTACTTGGCGTCAGCGGGCGTTGGTAAATTGGTTGTAGTCGATGACGATGAAGTTGATAGCAGTAACCTACAACGTCAGATCATTTATCGTGAACAAGACCTCCAAGTTGCGAAAACAAAAGCGACTGTAAAGCAACTTACTGAACTTAATACTATGGTTCAAATTCGTGCTATCAATAAGCGATTAGACAAAGCACAGCTTCAGCTTGAGGTGATGCTAGCGGATGTGGTGCTCGACTGCACCGATAACATGCCAACGCGTCAGCTAATTAACCAAGTTTGTTTCGAGCAAAATACGCCACTCATCTCAGCGGCGGCAATTGGTTGGCAAGGGCAATTTGCTGTCTTTGATTACCAAACACCAAGTGAACAAGAAGTGCAGAGTAAAGCCTGTTACCGCTGTTTGTATCCGTTTGACGAATTACCACAAAGTCAAAAATGCAGTGAGAGCGGTGTTGTCGGCCCGGTAGTGGGCACACTTGGTAACTACCAAGCGATAGCGGCAATTCAAAAACTGGCGACGGGAAAGTTTCATGTCGAGACTGCCAAGTTGCATCTGTTTGATGGGTTGAAACTGCAATGGCAAACCATGGCGATAAGCAAAGACAAACAGTGCCAAGTATGTGCTCAGATTTAGCTTACGAGTATACGAGTAATAGGCAGAATTAAGAGAGTTGGAAGCAATGACGTTATCAGAACAACAAACAACACAAATGACCGCTGCTGACTTAGATGTGATCACTATTGTCATCAATGACCAGTCACATCGAGTTGCCAGTGAGTCGAATCTACAGCAAATCATTAGTCAATTTGCGCTACCAGAAAAGGGCTGCGTTTTTGCAATTAATAACAATGTTGTGCCGCGCAGTGAGTGGGCTAGCACAGTTCTTTCACAGGGAGATAGTATCTCTTTGTTTCAAGCGATCGCAGGGGGTTAAAGTCGATGCTTAAAATTGGTGATAAACAATTCGAATCAAGACTGTTCACGGGAACCGGGAAGTTTGCCAACAGCCGATTAATGGCAGAAGCGATTCAAGTGTCGGGATCTCAACTTGCGACTATGGCGTTGAAGCGTGTGGATGTGAACGACCAACAAGACGATATTTTGCTGCCGTTAGTACAAGCGGGTGTGAACTTATTGCCAAACACATCAGGTGCAAAGAATGCTAAAGATGCTGTGTTTGCTGCACAACTGGCGCGAGAAGCGTTGGGTACTAACTGGCTAAAACTGGAAATTCATCCAGACCCGAAGTACTTGATGCCAGATCCAATTGAGACACTTGCAGCCGCTGAACAGCTGGTTCGTGAGGGTTTCATTGTCCTTCCTTATTGTCATGCTGACCCGGTTCTATGTAAACGATTGGAAGAAGTAGGCTGTGCTGCAGTCATGCCATTAGGTGCGCCGATCGGTTCTAACAAAGGGATAGTTTCTCACGATTTCCTAGAGATCATCATCGACCAAGCTAATGTTCCTGTCGTTGTTGATGCGGGTATTGGTGCTCCTTCACATGCCGCGCGTGCGATGGAAATGGGCGCGGATGCCGTGCTCGTCAATACAGCGATTGCAGCTTCGAGCGATCCCGTTGCGATGGCGAAGGCATTTAAGTTGGCGGTAGAGTCCGGGCGTATGGCTTATGAAGCTGGACTTGCCGGTAAGGTTTCTCATGCGGTTGCGTCGAGTCCACTGACGTCATTCCTAGATGAGCTTTAGTCCTAGATTGGTTTAGCTATTAAGCGAGGAAAACATGAGCTTCGTTGAACAATTTAAGCAGCTTAATTGGGATGACATCTCGATGTCGATCTACGCGAAAACGGCACAAGATGTCGAGCGAGCATTGAATAAACCCAAGCGTGATTTGGAAGACTTTAAAGCGCTAATTTCACCAGCGGCTGAAGCGTACTTAGAGCAAATGGCGCAGCTGTCATACTCGGCAACTCGCAAGCGTTTTGGTAATACCATGTCGCTTTACATTCCACTGTACCTTTCTAACTTGTGCGCCAATGCTTGTACTTATTGTGGCTTCTCTATGGAGAACAGAATCAAGCGTCGTACTTTGAATAGGGACGAAGTGGCTGCAGAAGTTGAAGCCATTAAACGCATGAAGTTTGATAGCGTATTGCTGGTGACTGGCGAGCACGAAACTAAAGTGGGTATGAAATACTTCCGCGAAATGGTGCCTATGATTAAGAAGCGCTTTAACTATTTGGCGATGGAAGTACAGCCACTTGATCAAGACGAATACGCTGAGCTCAAGACATTGGGTTTGGATGCGGTGATGGTCTATCAAGAAACGTATCATCCTTCGACTTACGCCGAGCACCATTTGCGTGGCAACAAGATGGATTTCGAATACCGATTGGATACACCCGATCGTCTTGCAAAGGCGGGCATTGATAAGATAGGTATTGGTGCTTTAATAGGATTGGAAGAGTGGCGAACAGATTGTTTTTATGTGGCAGCGCACTTGGACTATCTTGAGCGCACATATTGGCAGACTCGTTACTCAATTTCTTTCCCACGTTTACGTCCTTGTAAGGGCGCGCTCCAACCCAAATCAGTCATGACGGATAAACAGCTTGTGCAGTTGATCTGCGCTTATCGCCTGTTGAATCCAGAAGTGGAGTTGTCATTATCGACTCGTGAATCACCAAAGTTCAGAGACAATGCATTACCGTTAGGAATCACCAGTATGTCTGCTGCATCTAAAACTCAGCCGGGTGGTTATGCGATGGATGATGTTGAACTCGAGCAGTTTGAGATCAGTGATGAGCGAAGTGCGGGTTCTGTGGAAGATATGATTCGAGCCAAAGGCTTTGATCCTGTATGGCGAGATTGGCACTCGGCGTATTCTGGTTAATCAGCAAATAAAGACACTGGTCATCGTTATGTTTCACGTGAAACATAAGTAAAGAAAAGAGGGTTGATGCAAAACATCAACCCTCTACTTTTTTCTAGCTTCTAGCTTCTAGCTTCTAGCTTCTAGCTTCTAGCTTCTAGCTTCTAGCTTCTAGCTGTGTGCTACTGGTAGCGTTGCTTGACGAAGCCACTCTTTCACATCACCCTCAACAAGTGGGCTGATCTCATCCCATACCTTCTGATGGTAATCATTCAACCAAGCAAGCTCTGGACGAGTTAGCATATCAACATTGATGTTGCGCTTGTCGATTGGACAGCGTGTTAGCGACTCGAATGACAGAACAGGGAAGTCACCGTTAGTTGGGGTTTCAACAACAAGCTCTAGGTTCTCGATACGGATACCAAACGCATCCGCACGGTAGTAACCTGGCTCGTTGGACAGCACCATGCCTTCTGTTAGAGGCACGTCGATTTGCTTCTTCGAAATGCTTGCTGGACCTTCATGAACACTTAGGAAGTGACCAACACCGTGACCAGTACCGTGATCGTAATCGTAGCCCTCCGCCCACAGGTGCTGACGAGCTAGCGTATCGATTTGGTAACCACGTGTGCCTTTCGGGAAACGTGCACGTGCAACACCGATGTGGCCTTTTAGCGCGAGAGTGAATTGTTTAATCATCTCTTGTGAAGGCTGACCGATCGCGATGGTACGCGTGATGTCTGTCGTGCCATCTAGGTACTGACCGCCTGAATCCACTAGGTAAAGTGTGTTCAGTTCTAGCTTGCCAGGTTCAGGTTGGTTCTCGTGATTATAGTGACACATCGCCGCGTTGCCACCTGCTGCCGAGATAGTATCGAAGCTAAGATCCATAAGTGTCGGGTCTTCGCTGCGGAACGCTTCCAGTTTGTCTGCCAGCGTCGCTTCATCATGCAGGTTACCCGCAACGACTTCAGCATCTAACCAAGAAAGGAACTTACTCATCGCTACGCCATCACGGATATGACATGCTTTCATGCCTGCGATTTCAACAGCGTTCTTTGCTGCTTTTGGCATTAGGCATGGATCAGCTTTACTCACCACAGATGCGCCAGCGTTTTGTAGAACCAGCTTAAACCACGCGTTACTTGTCGCAGGGTCAACCAGTACATTCTTGCCAGTTAGGTTTTCTAGTCGTGCTTGCAATGCTTCTGGGTGATGAACCGTCACGCCGGCACCAACATGAGCGTCAAACTCAGCAGGTAGACGAGCAGGATCTAGGAAGTATTCCACGCTTGAGTCTGAGTGCAGAATCGCGTGAGAAAGAAGAACTGGTAGACGTGATACATCTAGACCACGAACGTTGAGCAACCAACAGATAGAATCAAGTGCTGTGATCACCGCGCTGTCTGCGCCGGCTTTTTTCACGAGCTCTGCGATTTCTTGGCGCTTACTTTCACTTGATTGACCAACCGCTTCTGTTGCCATTAGGCGAACGTCAGAAACCACAGGAGCAGGGCGGTCGTGCCACAGCTCATCAATTGGGTTGCTGTCGAGAATCTTAAGCTCAAGTGCGCCAGCAAGTTTTGCTTGTGCCATGTCTAGCCAAGCAGCGTTGTGCATGCGAGGGTCGATTGCCACAGACGCGCCATTTGCAAGATGGTCTTTAATCCAATCTAGTGCAGGCTCTTCAATCAAGTGACGGTATTCGAATAGATCAGCAGGAACCTGCTTTATTACTTGTACTGTGTAGCGACCATCAACAAAGATAGCGGCTTTGTCTTTGGTGATTACCGCAGCACCAGCAGAACCAGTAAAGCCAGTTAGCCAATGTAAACGCTCGTTGTGCGCTGGTACGTATTCGCCCAAGTACTCGTCTTCATGTGGGACAAGTAGGGCATCAATATTATGTTGTGCTAGCCATTCGCGAATTGCATTCACGCGGCTTTGGGTATCGTTGTGCATCTGTGTTATTCCTTCAAATTACCGCTCCTTCATGCTCAGGTGTGGGAGCTGTTTCCATCTGCTTCATGCAGTTTACGATTCCATTGAGGTTCGCAATCACTTCAATAGAGTCGGAGTACAACTAGGCCATAGATGAGCCAAAAAGGACTACGACAGTTAAGCTACTCATTTTAGCCGCTAAGCGCAAATTGAGTGCGGTGTTTTTATCTAAGGTGATCGGTTTTTTGTGTGATCATCGTACGTAGCCAGCCTAATGCAGGGTCGTTTTCTCTATCTCGGTGCCAGAATAAAGTGTAAGCCATAGGTGGGAATTCTAACGGTAGTGGCAGCACGACCAAATCAAGCTGTTTGGCCGCAAGTTGCACAAAATGACTTGGCGCAGTAAAGATAAAGTCGGTGTATGAACATAAACTTGCGGCACTGTTAAAGTCGGGCACAGTGACGGCAATATCGCGGTCGGCGCCAATATCTGCAAGGCGATAATCTAGCAACCAACGGTCGTTGCCATCACAACGCACCTGTACATGGCGTAGGGCGAGATAGGCTTCCAGATTCCAAGGTTGTTTTAGCGCAGGGTGGTTTTTGCGAATAATGCACATTTGGTAATCACGATAAATTTCCAACTCGCAAATGTCATCGGGTGGTTGAAGAGTCAGCTTGGCATCGTTTATATCGATATCTTTTCCAGTTAAGCCTAAATCCAGTTCGCCGCGTTGAAGCATTTTAAATGTATTATCCGACCACGGGTGTGTGCTAATTGTCACGCCAGGTGCTTGTTGAAAAATCGCCGGTAAGAAATGGGGTAGAATGAGAGGGTAGACACTCTCTACCGCTGCTATTTGAAAACGGTATTCACTGCTTTGCGGAGAAAACTCTTCGGGTTGAGTCAGCACTTCTAACTGATTTATCAACAGATCCAGTTTCGGTTTAAGAAACAATGCGCGCGGCGTAGGTGTTAATCCATGTGAGTTTCGAGTGAAAAGAGGGTCATCAAATTGAATGCGCAGTTTAGCCAGTGATTTACTTACGGCGGATTGGCTTAAGCACAATCGGTGGGCCGCACGAGTAACGTTTAACTCTTCAATCAGCACTTTAAAGCAGACCAATAGATTTAAATCGATACGAGCCAGTTTTTCGACGTTCACAGTGAATTTCCTCTGAGGAATAATGCTCATGATTATACATCATTTCCATTCATATCATCAGATGATTAAGCTTTACCCAAAGTTCTTTATCCAATTCGGAGTGTTGTGTGTCTAGCCAGTTTTCTAATAGTAAAAAACAGATGGCGTTATTGACCCTTTTGGTTCTTTTCAGTCCTTTAGCGATTGATATTTATCTACCTGCTTTACCTCTTATTGCTTCCACTTTTCAGGTCGATAATGCGCTAGCACAAGACACGATCACTTGGTTCTTATTTGCTATGGGTGTTGGTCAGCTATTCGCAGGTCCCCTAGCAGATAAACTCGGACGTCGAACTGTTGCATTGGGCGGTATCACCATTTACGCGATGAGCGCTTTATTGGCGTGGAGTGCTCAAAATATTGAGTGGATGTTGGTTTCCCGACTGCTACAAGGCTTAGGTGCGTGTGCGACATCGGTAGCAGCCTTTGCAACAGTTCGCGATATCTTTGGCCCGGAAAAAAGCGGCAAAATGATCAGCTACCTTAACGGTGCGATTTGTTTCATTCCGGCTTTAGCTCCAATTCTAGGTAGCTGGTTAACTCAGCAATTTGACTGGCGTGCTAACTTTAGCTTTATGGCGGGTTTTGCTGTGGTGTCTGGATCATTGATGTTTTTCATGATGAAAGAGACTAACCCGTCAACAGAAAAGCAAGCCGTGTTTAAGCTTAGTCGGTATTGGGCAGTGCTTAGCACACCATCTTTTGTTTTCCATGCGTCATTATGCTTGATGGCGATGGCGGTTATTCTTGCTTACGTTACCTCAGCACCGTCGGTATTGATGACGGGGATGGGGCTGTCGATGAATGAATTCACTTTCTGGTTTGGTGTAAATGCGGTGATAAACATTGCGGCATGTATGCTGGCGCCTAAGTTTATGGAGCGCGTTGGAACTCACAACACCTTGGTCACCGGGATCTCAACTCTGGGTCTCGCAGGTGTGATCATGCTAGTGATGAATGGTCAGAATACCGCGCTTTCTTTCATGTTACCTATCTTTATGTCTTCTGTAGGTTTTGCATTCATTCTGGGTGCAGCGGCAGGGAAAGCGTTAGAACCGTTTGGTGATAAGGCGGGCACGGCAGCTGCACTGCTTGGATTGTTCCAAATGAGTGGCTCTGGTTTGTTGGTGGGTACACTGCAACGCTTATCTCTGGATCCACAAACCTTGATCGCAATTCATATGTGGGTCCTATTACCTGCGTTGGTCGTTCTGTTTACAAAAGCAGGGAAGAACTGGCACTCGAGCTTTGCGAAAGCGTAAATCAGTGTAATTTAGTATTTTCCAATGTAAGTAAGGCGTGTATATTTGTCACTCAGACTTTTCCTGACACCATAACGGAACTCAAAAAGTAATGTCGTTAACCACGTATGAAATGGCTCGTATTCTAGAGCAAATGGAAGATTCACCAGAA
Source organism: Vibrio sp. 1562 (assembly GCF_033340155.1). Lineage (NCBI taxonomy): Bacteria > Pseudomonadati > Pseudomonadota > Gammaproteobacteria > Vibrionales > Vibrionaceae > Vibrio > Vibrio sp. 1562. The sequence goes on along the minus strand of NZ_JAWOVY010000030.1, from coordinate 24,924 downwards.
AAGGTGATGTTTGGCAAGTTGCTTAATGAGCTGGGTAATCAAAGCTCCGAGCGTATTCGTAGTGCGGCGAAACAAGTACCTCTGCCAATTTTGCGTGATATCGTGTACCAATTTCAGCAAGTGATTGAGTCACGCAAAGATGAACAAGTCGAGCAGATGGCAAAAGACCTCGCTCAGCAAGGTATCTCAGCAGAAGAGCTACTGGCTTACTTGAATAAATAATAAAAAATCCCCGCATGATGCGGGGATTTTTTTAGCTCGTCATTTTCTTTTTCAGGATGTGGTCCAAAGACAGCGGTCCTGGCCCCCATACGATTACGATAAGAATCATCAATCCCCAAAGTTGGTGGTCATAAAAACCTTTCTCCCACAACAGTGGGTAAGAGATCACTGCGATGATGTTGAACACAAACAGCATTGCTGCCATCGGGCGGGTAATCAATCCCAGTGCCAAGAACACCGGTAGAACCAACTCCGCAGCCGTACCTAAATAAGCCGCCAATTCCCATGGCAAGATTGGCACTTGGTATTCCAGCTCAAATAAGTACAGCGTGCTATCCCAAGATGAGATTTTGATTAGTCCTGAATTGAAGAACACCCAGGCTACCCACAAGCGACAAAAGAGAAGTAGTAAAGGGACAAAGCCAGCTTGTAGGGTACTGATTAAATCGTCGTACCGATTCACTAAGTTTTTAACCGTATCCGTCATAGAGTGCTCCTTAGATTGATTGCAATGTAAAGCCGTCAACAATATCGAGTGCCATGATGCGATTGAGATGAGCGAGTAAAACTTCAGGTATTTCGCTCAAACTCTGCTTCTGCTCTAAACATTGCAGCAGTTGGAACACATCGGCATCGAGTGCGTGACACAAGGCTTCTCCATTGGCTTGAATCGAGATGACACCTTGCTGTAATTGGTTGATATTAAGTTGTTCGAATTGCCCAGTTTGAATCGCACTAAATAGATCGAATACTGCGTAATTGGAGTCAAAGCTGCGGCAGCCCTTTTTAAGGTGTAAGACTAAAGCGGGTTGTTGCTCTTCACTCACTTCGCCAAGTAACGCAAGCGGTTTTAATTCCGCTGCATTGGATTGCTCATACTGTGCTTGACGAGCTAGGTCGATATGCCACTCGAAGCGTGCGACTTCAGGGCTGTAAGGTGCTTGTGCGATCACCTGACTAAACTGCATGATGGTGTCTTGAAAGCCTTCGCCATAATGCACCACATTTCCTTCTTTTAATGGGTAAGAAAGAACATGCTGGCGAGCTATCTGTTCAAAGCATTCTTCACCAAGCAGCGCTTCAACCATCGGGTAGGTCGCGGACAACACTTCGCTTAAGCTGACGATAAAGTTATTGCGGTAAATTTGTATGCGTTCATCAGCGGTAAACTCATCACTGGCAATATCGCAGTCTTCACCGAGCGCTTGATAGTGCAGGGCTTTAGCAAACTGGCTTTGTAAGGTGGCTAGATTCATGATGCCTTCCTTGGTTCGCTTTGTTCACTTGGAAGTGTGCCTTGCAACAGCAGTTGCGATGCTTTCTGCGCTTCTCCTAATAAGACTTCTGGCGCGGGGATATCCAAATCCCATTCAATCAACGTATGACGTGGACCGTGTTTTTTTGTCCACTGCGCGAACAGTTGCCAAACTTCATCACTAACTGGGCGGCTATGGGTATCAATCCATATCTCACCTTTGTCGAGTTGTTTGATGGTAAAACCTGCCAAGTGAATCTCATCCACTTTGTCGGCTGGAATCGCATCTAGGTATGTGTCGCAATCAAAACCGTGGTTGAACGCCGAAACATAAACATTGTTTAGATCGAGCAATAAACGACAGTCAGTGCGCTTTTGCACTTCGGTAAGAAACTCCCATTCGCTGATGGTCGAATGTTGAAACTTCACATAACTAGATGGGTTCTCTATCAAGATCTCGCGTTGCAAATATTCCTGCACTTCATTCACGTTACGAGTGAACACGTTGAGCGCTTCTTCCGTATACGGAAGTGGAAGCAGGTCATTAAAGTAGTGACCGCCGTTTTCACTCCAACTTAAATGGTCAGAAACAAGAATTGGGTCGATTGAGTCAATCAGTGATTTAAGTTGCGCAAGATGCTTTTGACTAACACGTTCCACCGAACCTAGCGACAAACCAATACCGTGGCAGCTAATTTGATATTGCTCGCGAAGCGTTTGTAGCTGATGGCGCTCTGTTGCATTGGGTTGGAAATAGTTTTCACTGTGGATTTCTAACCAAGACAACTCAGGCTGGGATTGGCTAAAGTAATCGAGGTGAGGGGTTCTTAATCCAACTCCAACAAGGTCGTGGAAGGTGTGGTGTTTCACGTGAAACTCCTTTTCAAATCGTGCGGGAAGAGAAGGATGCGTCTTGGCTTTGCGTTGGTTGAGCGTCAACGCATCCTCACAATAGCTAGCGATAAAAGATTATGAAGAAGAAGTGCTACCGCCAGCGAGTTTGTCACAAAGACCTTTTGGTACGACTACGAATGCGTCTTTTTGGTTATCTTCTTTAGAAGTACCAGCGCATGAGCTGCTTTTTGTTGCACAGTCGTTTTTACCTGCTTTAGAAACGCCATAGCACTTTTCTTTTTCAGCAGCGACAGCTGGAGCTGCAGTTAGCATTGTGCCACCAAGAGCTAGAAGACCAGTAACAGCAGCAGTAACAGCTAGATTCGACTTTTTCATAATAAATTCCTCTGAATGATTTCCTTTACTTTAAGTTGGCAAGATGAATCGCCTGTTTTGGCGTTTTTGTTATCAACTTGCTTAACTTAAAAGATAGGAAACTGGCTAAAAAACTTTCAGAAAAATTTCTGAAGTAAATGGGTTTGTAGGGTCAAATAGATATAACTAATTGATGTATTGGGCAAAAAAACATCGATTTTTTTATCAAGTTTTGTCTAAACAGCACCCGGTTGTTTAGGTTATAATCGGTTTTTATGTATAAATAACCAGTAGCTCTCATCATGATGGATCCATCTCTATTACTCGACGGTTTGAACGATAAACAACGTGAAGCCGTTGCAGCACCTCTAGAAAACTTGCTCGTTCTTGCTGGCGCAGGAAGTGGTAAGACACGCGTTCTTGTTCACCGTATCGCTTGGCTGATGTCGGTCGAGCAAGCTTCTCCGTTTTCAATCATGTCGGTAACCTTTACCAATAAGGCGGCGGCAGAGATGCGTGGACGTATCGAAGAGCTAATGATGGGCAGTGCAGGCGGTATGTGGAATGGTACTTTCCACGGCATTTGTCACCGTATTCTGCGAGCACACTATCTTGATGCGAAGCTACCGGAAGATTTCCAAATCATTGACAGTGACGACCAGCAGCGTCTGCTAAAGCGTTTGATCAAAGCGCAAAACCTCGATGAGAAGCAATGGCCTGCACGCCAAGTGGCATGGTGGATTAACGGTAAGAAAGACGAAGGTCTGCGTCCGTCGCACATTGATGCGTACCATGATCCAGTAACCAAGACATATCTGCAGTTGTACACCGCTTACCAAGAAGCGTGTGATCGTGCTGGTTTAGTCGATTTTGCGGAAATCTTGCTGCGCGCACATGAGCTACTGCGTGATAACAAGTTCGTCCGTGAACACTACCAAGCACGCTTTAAGCATATCTTGGTGGACGAGTTCCAAGATACCAACAACATTCAATATGCTTGGCTACGTATGATGGCGGGTCCTGAGTGTCACGTGATGATCGTAGGTGATGACGACCAGTCGATTTATGGTTGGCGTGGTGCAAAAGTCGAGAATATTGAGAAGTTTACGCTCGAATTCCCAAGCGTAAATACCATTCGTCTTGAGCAAAACTACCGTTCAACCAAGACCATTCTGGAAGCATCTAACACCCTGATTGCGAATAACACCGAGCGTATGGGTAAAGAGTTGTGGACGGATGGCGTGGTCGGTGAGCCTATCTCGGTTTACAGCGCTTACAACGAATTAGATGAAGCCCGTTTTGCGGTGAACAAAATCAAAGAGTGGCAAGACAAGGGCGGTGCTCTGAATGACGCTGCGATGCTTTACCGTAACAACGCCCAGTCGCGTGTTCTGGAAGAAGCGTTAATTCAAGCCGGTCTGCCTTATCGTATCTATGGCGGCATGCGATTCTTCGAACGTCAGGAAATCAAAGATGCCTTGAGCTACATGCGTCTGATTGCCAACCGTAACGATGATGCGGCGTTTGAACGTGTGGTGAATACGCCAACGCGTGGTTTGGGCGATAAGACGCTTGAAACCATCCGTTTTGCGGCTCGTGATCGTGGTTGCACCATGTGGGAAGCGAGTGTGGCAATGTTGGACGAGAAGGTTCTTGCTGGTCGCGCTGCTGGTGCTCTGAGCCGTTTTATCGAGCTTGTCACCGCGCTAGAAGACGACACCTTAGAGATGCCGCTGCATCACCAAACTGACCATGTGATTAAATACTCGGGCTTGTTCGCGATGTACGAGCAAGAGAAGGGCGAAAAGTCTAAGGCACGTATTGAGAACTTGGAGGAATTGGTGACCGCAACTCGCCAATTCGAGAAACCAGAAGAAGCCGAAGACATGTCACTGCTGACGGCATTCCTAACCCACGCAGCACTAGAAGCGGGCGAAGGACAAGCGGACGAATTTGAAGATGCGGTTCAGCTCATGACATTACACAGTGCGAAAGGTCTAGAGTTCCCATTGGTGCTTATGGTCGGTGTGGAAGAAGGCATGTTCCCAAGCCAAATGTCGGCAGAAGAAGCAGGGCGCTTAGAAGAAGAACGCCGTCTGTGTTACGTAGGCATGACCCGTGCGATGCAGAAACTGTACATCACTTATGCTGAAATGCGTCGTTTGTACGGTCAGGATAAATACCATAAACCGTCTCGCTTTATCCGTGAACTGCCAGAAACTTGTTTAGATGAAGTACGAATGAAGGCGCAAGTTAGCCGTCCTTCAAGCAGTGGTCGATTTAGCCAAACTGTTGTGAAAGAGAGCTTTAATGAAACCGGCTTTACGCTAGGTTCTCGTGTGATGCATCCAAAGTTTGGTGAAGGCACCATCATCAACTTCGAAGGCAGTGGTCCACAGAGCCGTGTACAGATTGCCTTTAACGGTGAAGGCATCAAATGGTTGGTAACTGCTTACGCACGACTAGAGAAACTGTAAGGCTTGACCAAAACTCATACCAATCGTAGTAAATAACTGGTCATTCTAGCTTGTTAAAATACTCGATAACTGCGTTGCAATTTTTGATTGTAGAATAACTACTTATCGAAAAATTGCGCCTTGTTCTCAAGCATTTTCCCTACGCTATTTCTGATCGCTTATTTACTGTGATTGGTATCATCAACTTAAGAGCTGCTTCGGCGGCTCTTTTTGTTTGTGCAGTTTTGGTGTCGCTAACGTAGGAAAAAATGGAATGATAAATGGATTTCGAAAGCGCGATTTAACTATACCGTTTGAAGTGAAAGGTGGGCGTTGTGGGTGAATGTCTGCTTTCAGAAGAGCTGCTAAGAAAAACTTTAGGCAAAGAAAAACCCCGAGGGCTTGCGCCCATCGGGGTTATAGTCTTACTCGCAGCAATCCGGCTACTAAGAGTGCTCCATGCATCTAATCCATGATAGTGTGCTGAATCCGTCAGCTTAATCCTTACGTCGCCTTCCTAGCGGTGTCCTTAATGACCTTATCCTGGTCTGCTAACTATCCTCGTTAGCTCTCATCACTTGTTCCCTGAGCGGTGTCCCTGACATCATCCTGATGTTCAAATCCTTGCCTCGTCCAGAGGTGTCCATTTCCCGTCCTTAGTAGCAACCATCCTAGTCACTATTGATTCCGTTCAATGTCCAATTTTGCAATCCATGCCCGACTATTCATCCTGAATAACCGTTTCTTCTTCCTGAAGTTCACCAAGTCCGTGGTGTTTCCTGTTCCGTGTCAGCATCCTTCCGACAGGTTTAATATTACGTGTTTAACGATTTCCAACAACGGGCTAATCTCACATTTTTTAACTCTCTTAGCGTTCAAAAAAGATACATGAGTATCAAATTCAATGGCTTATGCTCTTTGCTGTACGGTTTTACCATTAAAAAAGAGAGGTTTGCTCAACCCTTTGTGAGAGATCTCGCACAAGGGGTCGAGCGAAAGACTCTTACTGCCCGATAGCGGCACCTTCACGTCTTGGATCCGCAGCGCCTTCAAGACCGTCTTTTGTTATTCGTATCGCATGCAGACCAGAATTCAAATCCCGAACATCGGTTTTAAAGCCCATCTTCTCCAGAGCAGGCTGTAAGCCCTCTGCGGCGGTACCTTGCTCAATATCTAAGGTGCCAAAACGGTTCAGCAATCGTGGCTGATTAATCGCGCTTTGGATGTCCATATCCCATTGCGTGTGGGCGATAATGGCTTGTGCGACGTAACCAATAATGCGGCTGCCACCCGGTGAGCCAATTGCCATGTAAGGTTTGTCATCCTTCATCATAATGGTTGGTGCCATGGATGAACGTGGGCGTTTTCCCGGTTCTAAGCGGTTCGCGATTGGCACACCATCTTGATGCGTGCGGAAAGAGAAATCGGTCAGTTCGTTATTGAGCAAGAAGCCGCGTACCATCAAGCGTGAGCCAAAGGCGTTCTCGATGGTTGTTGTCATTGAAACCACATTGCCTTGCTTATCGACGATATTGAAATGGCTGGTGGAAGGCAGCTCGATCGATTGGTCCATGCTTAAGTTCATGGCGTGCGACCAAGGAGGATTACCGGCTTCAGCCTTACTCAAGGCTTTACCGACTTGAATGAGCTCAGCACGTTGTTTGAGATAATCTTTATCAAGCAAGCCTTCGGTTGGCATTGGCACATAATCTTGGTCAGCCATGTATTTACCACGATCCGCGAACGCAAGGCGCGATGCATCGGCGATCACTTGCCATGATTTCGCGCTTTCGGCTCCCCAACCTTTAAGATCGTATTGCTCGGTGATCGCGAGAATCTGTCCAACCGTCAATGCGCCAGAGCTAGGTGGTCCCATGCCGCAGATATCATAGCTTTGATAAGCCGCACAAACCGGCTCACGTTGCTTGATTTGGAACGCATCAAAGTCAGGTTGTGCCAATACGCCAGGATTGCCCGGTGCATTCTGTACGGTCTTGATGATGTCTGTAGCGATATCGCCTTGATAGAAAGCTTTTGCCCCTTGCTCTGCAATTGCCGTCAGAGTTTGCGCGTATTCAGGGTTCTTCAACAACGTGCCTTCGGTTTTTGGTGAGCCGTCTGGATTGAAGAAGTAAGCCTTAGTCGCAGGGAAGCGTGATAGGCGCTTAGTATCTTTCTCAATCAGACTCGCGAGGCGAGGACTGACTTCGAAACCTTGCTCAGCCAAGGTAATCACGGGTTGGATGATCTTCTTCCATTCCAACTTGCCGTATTTCTGGTGCGTGTCCCACAGCAGTTTCACTGTACCAGGAGTGGCAACGGAGCGCCCGCCGACAACCGCATCGTAAAATTGTAGGGGTTGTCCTTTTTCGTCTAAAAAGAGTTTCGGCGTCGCGGCGAGCGGTGCGGTTTCGCGTCCATCATACGTAGTTAGTTTTTGTTTCTCACTGTCCCAATACACTAAGAAGGCGCCACCACCAATACCTGATGATTGCGGTTCTACCAAGCCCAGCATCAGCTGCACGGCAACCATAGCATCAATAGCATTACCACCTTGGGCAATAACATCCGCACCAGCTTGGGTTGCAATTGGGTTAGCAGCGGTAACCATATAATCTTTCGCTTTGATCAATTGTTTTTGCTCGAAGCCAGTGCTGTGCTCCGGCGCAACCGCATCTGCTGCTTGGTTAGCAAAGACTGAGGTAGATAAGATTAGTGGGGAAGTAAGAAAAAGACCCGTGGTCACGAGTCGGTTGAACGTCCAATGCATGATGACTCTCCATGTTGCCAGTTTTGTGCTTTGAGCTTGGCAGTTATGGAGAGTCACGTCGAGTCAGCAGTCTTAGAAATGTCGATTGTGCTACGCTTTTAAATCAGTACTTTATCCGATAAAAGTATTGATAGTTTGGTATAGAATACTGCCGCCCACTAGAGTAAATACCACGCCGCATAGACCGTCGATGTAGATACCCGCTTGTTGCAATTTACGCTGTAAGCGCTGTGTCGACAGCATCCATGCAAGGCTAGAGAACCAGAATAGCGACAAGCCAAACAGGATGACCAGTGCAATACCTTTGCCAGTAATCGACATACCTGCTGGGACTAAACTCGACATCAAACTGACAAAGAACACCAGGGCTTTTGGGTTAAGAATGTTGGTCGCAAACCCTTTAGCAAACGCTTGACGCTTATTGCTGATCACTAGGTTATTTTGCTTCTTAGGTTGATCCGTCAGTGGGTTTTGGATCATCGAGATCACGGCACGCAATGCGCCAATTCCTAAGTAGAGCAGGTAACTACCACCGAGCAGTTGTACCACGGAATACAGCACTGGGTGCTGGTGGACGACAAAACTCACACCTGTCAGGCTGAACAAAGAGTGCAGCAAAATACCGACGGACAATCCCAACGCAATGTACAAGCCAGTTTGACGACCATGACGCGTCGCGTTTTGTACGACCAGCGCAAAGTCCGGACCTGGACTCATTAGGGCAATAAAGTGAATGCTGGCGAGTGTCAGCAATATGGTGGATTCATTCATAACACATCTCAAATTTAACTAATGCGGCTATTGTCGTGGTAAGTCACCTGTGGCGCTTGTAAAAAACTGACAGCTTTCTCGGTAAATGAAATTAACGAGCCACTTGAGAAGGGGAAACGCCGTAGGTCTGCTTAAACGCTTTGCTGAAATGCGCTTGATCATAGAAACCGATTTGATGGGCGACGTCGGTACCACATTGACCAGCTTGCAGTAACTTCATGCCTTGTTCGAGGCGCAGGCGTGCGAACCATGCATAAGGCGTCATGCCAGTTTGCGCTTTAAAGTGGCGCTGGAACTGCGTTGGGCTCAGTTGGCACAGCTCTGATAGCGAATCCAAACGCACCGCTTGGTCGAGGTTCGCCATTAGATAATCTTTTAACGTTCCAAGTGATTGATTTCCTAATGGCACCACTTTTTGTCGCTCAAGCGATCCGTAGCGATCAAAAAGCTGGTTAAATCCTTCAAAAGGAAGGCAATCTTTGGTGAGTTGGCTGAGGTTTTCACGACGAAGTAGCCCGTGTAAGTTACTAAGTTGTGAAAATACCTGTGGATCCGAGATGATCAGCTCGTTGAAGTGTATTATTTGACCGTTTTGCTTAAGATCAGCCAGATCGCTCAATAGGTGAGGCTCGATCGCAAACACATTTACTTCGTAGCCACTTTCGAGCTTAGATTGCCCGTCGTGCAGCTCATCCGGCGGCATAATCACAATTTGCCCGTGACCAACTTGGTGGCTGTTACCTTGGTATTGGAACTTCTGCGCGCCATGCGTGATCAGGCCGAGATGAAAATCCAGATGGTAATGCCTTTGAAAAGCAAATTTCTGGTATTTCGCCTCTATTAGACTCAAGTTGTCATGGTCGGTTGCGTAGTACTGAATATGTTCCATTAAACAAAAAAAAGCTTGGTCACATTATGACCAAGCTTATCTGGCAATTTCTAACTTGTCTTGTAAAAAACGATCACTGTGGCTGAACGATTCGGCGTGAGCGACGGTTATTACGTAATCCATCAAAGCTAAACACGACTAGTGCTCCCCAAATAAAGACGAAAGTGATCGCTTTATCCATGGTAAAGGGTTCGCCATACATCAATACTGCAAGTAAAAACATTAAGCTTGGGCCTATATATTGGAAAAAGCCCAAAGTCGATAATTTGAGTCTTGTTGCTGCACCCGTAAAGCACAGCAGTGGTAGGGTTGTTATAACCCCAGCCGCGATCAACAAACTATTTAACGTAAGTGGATTCGTAAGCATATTTGAGGTTGGTGTATCGGCAATAAAAAGCAAATAAACAGCGGCCACTGGCAGTAGAAGTAATGTCTCGATAAACAAGCCAGTTTTTGCATCGACACTGACTTTCTTTCTTAATAAGCCATAAAAGCCGAAGCTCATTGCTAACGCCATCGCAACAACAGGTACGGAGCCAAATACAATCAGTTGAACGAGTACGCCACAACCTGCCAATACAACCGCGAACCACTGTAATTTACGCAGTCGCTCACCAAGGAAGACCATCCCGAGTAAGACGTTGATCAGTGGGTTAATGTAATAACCTAAGCTGGCGTCGAGCATATGATTCGAGTTTACCGCCCAAATGAAAATCAACCAATTGCCGCCAATTAGCATGGAACTTGCGATCAGGTAAGCGATTTTCGTTTTGTCTTTCGCGATGTGGTAAGCCGAGCGCCAGTGACGGCCAAAATGGAGGAGTGCAGCAAGCAAAAAGAAAGACCATATCACTCGGTGGCTTAGAATTTCCAAAGGAGATACTTGTGCGATGGACTTAAAGTACATCGGCGCAATGCCCCACATGGTATACGCGCCGATCGCTAGCAAGATACCTTGCCGCGCGCGTTGTTGTTCGTCTTCTGGTGTCATGAAGTGTCACCTAATTGTGTGTTTTATAGAGCAGAAAATCAGTATACGAGTCGTGATGCGAAACACCTAACAATTTGCGGTTTTATTCACCATGAAACCCCATTACAATGTGCCCTCACTTTGTGTGCCAGTGGTATGCATAAGCACCTCTTTTTTAAGACCCAATCTGAGACTTTTCATGACCTCGACCTTGTTAGCCGAACAATCTGATTCGCCTGTAACGCCTCAACGTGTGTTGGAGGATGTGTTTGGTTACCAAGAGTTCCGTGATGGTCAGCAGTTGGTGATTGATGCTGCGGTAGAAGGTCGCGACAGCTTAGTTATCCTGCCTACTGGTGGCGGTAAGTCGCTGTGTTATCAAATCCCTGCTTTGGTTCGCTCTGGTATTACTTTGGTGATTTCTCCGCTTATTTCGCTGATGAAAGACCAAGTGGACCAGCTTAAAGCCAACGGTGTAGCGGCTGAATGCATTAACTCGACCATGCCTCGTGAAGAACTGCTCAGCGTATATAACCGCATGCACACTGGTCATCTTAAGTTGGTGTACGTCTCACCAGAACGCGTATTGATGCGTGATTTCATTGAGCGCTTGGAAAACTTGCCGCTATCGATGATTGCTGTCGATGAAGCGCACTGTATTTCCCAGTGGGGACACGATTTTCGGCCAGAATACGCCGCGCTTGGTCAGCTTAAGCAGCAGTTTTCCCATGTGCCATTTATGGCGCTGACGGCGACAGCAGATGACGCAACGCGCCGAGATATTCTTGAACGCCTGCAACTGAATAATCCAGAGGTTTACCTAGGCAGCTTCGACCGTCCCAACATTCGCTACAACTTAGTTGAGAAGCACAAGCCGGTTTCGCAAATCGTTCGTTATCTTGAAACCCAAAAGGGGAATTGCGGCATCATCTATTGTGGTAGCCGTAAGAAAGTTGAGATGGTGACCGAGAAGCTGTGCAACAACCACATTCGTGCTGCTGGTTATCACGCAGGTATGGATGCCGATGAGCGCGCTTACGTTCAAGAAGCTTTCCAACGCGATGATATCCAGATCGTGGTGGCGACCGTGGCATTCGGTATGGGCATCAACAAACCAAACGTGCGTTTTGTGGTTCACTTTGATATCCCGCGCAATATCGAATCCTACTATCAGGAAACCGGTCGTGCAGGGCGTGATGGTTTGCCTGCCGAAGCGATGATGTTGTATGACCCGGCGGACATCAGTTGGCTGCGTCGTATGTTGGATGAGAAAGACGATGGTCCACAGAAGCAGGTGGAAACCCATAAACTGAATGCGATGAGTGCCTTTGCTGAGGCGCAAACCTGTCGTCGTCAGGTGCTATTGAATTACTTTGGTGAGTATCGTGAGAAGCCATGTGGCAACTGTGATATTTGCTTAGATCCACCGAAACACTTTGATGCCACGGAAGAAGCGCGTAAGGCGTTGTCTTGTGTGTACCGAGTGAATCAGAGCTTTGGTATGGGCTACGTGGTAGAAGTGCTACGTGGCATGCAAAACATTCGTGTACGTGAAAACGGTCACGATAAGATTTCTACCTACGCGATAGGGCGCGATCACAGCCACGATTACTGGGTGAGTATCTTCCGTCAGTTAATCCACAAAGGGCTGTTGTTCCAAAACATCACGCGTAACTCAACGTTGCAACTTACCGAAGAGGCGCGTCCGTTGTTGCGTGGCGATGTGACTCTAGAGTTAGCGGTTCCGCGTTTAGACACCGCAGCACGTGCGGCGAAATCAGATAAACTGACCAGCAAGAACTACGACAAAAAGCTGTTTGCTAAGTTACGTAAGCTGCGTAAGTCGATTGCTGATGAAGATGGTTTGCCACCATACGTGGTCTTCAGTGATGCGACTCTGATTGATATGGCGGAAATTCTGCCAACGTCTTACGGCGAAATGCTGGCAGTCAGCGGTGTTGGTCAGCGCAAACTAGAGAAGTACGCCGACCCATTCCTTGATTTGATTCAAGAACACATTACTCACCACGGATAAGGAACCAAGATGCAAAAGGAATTTGGCTTAGCGGACTACATGGCACAAGAAGGTCGCTTAATCATTACTGCGCCGAGCTTTGACCTTGATAGCTTTCCTGCTTTAGGTGAGCGTTTAGTCGGCTTGCTTTCTGCTACTGTGGTGGAAAAGCAGTGGGATGCGGACATTCACTCTTGGCTGATCGACTTTGAAGGTTGCCGACTGTTTATGAAAGCAGAGCATTACAGCGAAGCGATTTGGTTTGAAGCGTTAGCGATTGAAGAGAGCAGGGAAGAGTTGGATTATCTCGCAGGATTGTTTCAACGCGGCTTCTAAAAATAGAACTTTTCTTGAAAGGGTGTTTCACATGAAACACCCTTTTTTATGCTCAAGCGTTTGCGTAAAACAGACGACTTGCGGCGAAAAGTGGTTAATGTATAATCGCCCACCGCTTCGCTCAGAAAGAGCCAAGCCAGTTTATTTTTCATTTTACATTGTTGGTAAGAGCCACTTTATTCAGTGACTCGATTTGGGTTCCCTCACCCCCAAACCAAACTAAAAAGGTATCGCATGAGTAACTTTACCCCTGCGCAGCAGCGCAACGCCCTTATCTATCTGGTTCTATTCCACCTAGTCATTATTGCATCTAGCAATTACCTAGTTCAGCTACCGTTTACTATTTTCGGTTTCCATACCACTTGGGGCGCATTCACTTTCCCATTTATATTCCTAGCGACTGACTTAACGGTGCGTATTTTCGGTGCTCAGTTGGCGCGTAAGATCATCTTCTTAGTGATGTTGCCTGCTTTGGCAGTGTCTTACTTCTTATCGGTGGTGTTCTTCGAAGGTCAATTCCAAGGTTTTGGTCACCTAGGGGAATTTAACTTATTCGTTGCTCGTATCGCGATTGCTAGCTTCATGGCGTACCTACTTGGTCAGATCATGGATGTGCACGTGTTCAACCGCCTACGTCAAATGAAGCAATGGTGGGTGGCACCAACGTGTTCAACGCTTTTCGGTAATGCACTTGATACCATCGCTTTCTTCGCCATTGCGTTCTATCAAAGCCCAGATCCATTTATGGCAGAGCATTGGACGGAAATCGCGCTGGTGGATTACGGCTTCAAACTGATTATCAGTCTTGGTTTGTTCGTTCCGATGTACGGCGTATTACTGAATTACCTAATTAAGAAGCTGACTGCGGTGAACCCTGACTTTAAGGTGACGACAAGCGTTCAGTCTTAATATCAGTGGGAACCCCGAAAGCCGCTTGCTTAAATCAAGCGGCTTTTTTGTACCTGCTTACTGGGATTTAGAGGGTTTTGTACAGCGTGGGGAGCAATTAGATCATGGGTGTCCAAAAGCTCCCTGAGCTGTACGAAGGTAAAAATGAGCAGTAAAAAAGGTCCCGAGTGAGACCTTTTAATCGAAGGTACGGCACGTAGAGGAAGCTCGCTGGTGAAATGGCTAACAGAGCATCTTCTCAATCAAAATGGCTTTTTGCGCATCGAAGGCGCCAAGTTGCAGGCCGTTATCCCAGCTGATGCTTTGATTGAACATCGCCAACATCAAACCGACACTGCGTTGATTGGCGTCCTGCCAGCAATCAGACTCGCTGTACTCTCCATCATTTATCGCGTTGCCATTAACGAGAATGGGCTCGAAACGCCATTTTTCTCCGACACGGTAGTAGCCTTTGCTGGTTAAGGTCTGGTTGGATTGAATCGTTAGATTGTGCTCGATGCCCGGTTCACCTGTTAGTTCAAATACAAACCTTAGCTGGTGGTCGCCACATTGCAGATCAACGATCAGTTGGCCGTTTTCCTCAACCAGTGTCGATTGATAATAGTCTCCAAAGCAGTGCAGCAACCAAGATATAGGGTGACTGGCAGTTTCAAGAAACCACTCTTTGAGCGTGAAGGTGCCCGGTAGGTTAACTTGGGTGACTAGATTGACCACACAAGGTTGGGTTTGCGAAGTGAGCCACTTCTCTATCGTCTTGGCGGTATTAAGCTGAGCAAAGGCGTAATTAACCAATAGGTTGGCGTTCGGTTGCTGCCAGTGAGTTATGTCAGAATTCAATCCCACCAATGGCTTTTCACAGATAAGCTTGGTTGAACCTAACGTCTTTATGATCTCTGCATGAGTATGCGCAGGTGTCGCGATGGTCACGACATCAAGTAGTTTGAGTGCGCTGATGTTCGTTTCTGCCTTTGGGATTGCTTCCTCACTGCACGCTTGCTGAAGCGGTTCTATTTGGTTGGCGCATAACGTTGTGACCGATACACCATTGTTTCGATAGTGGGGAATGTGCGTGCGTCCCCAGTTGATTCCTATGATGCCAGCTTGTTTGATTTGCTCTGGCTTGTTGAAACGTTCACTCAATGGCGGCAAGGCAATTCGTTCATCTGTTAGACGTTGGTCATGGTGATAATCATTGCTTGGCAGCACTTGCCATGGCTTGTTGTAATGCTGCTTGAGTGCACAAACGAGTTCGTAGAAATTCCACTTATCCTTTAAGTTGCTATCAAAATGGTATAAACCTGCTTCGTTCCGCTCAATAAGCTGCAAAAAGGCGAGTGCAGTATCGTCCATATGAGAAGTCGCGGGATACCAAACTGTACTAGCGGTAATAACGCCGTTCTCTTCATATTGGCGGTCGAGATGCGCCAACATGTTATTGCCTTCTGCTTGGTGATGGAGCTGCCAACCAATTCGAGCAATCATCGCATCTGGATTTGCTTGCCAGATTGCATCTTCACAACGAACTTTGTATTTGCCGTATTCATCTTGGGTGTTTCTTTCTTCAAAGATGCCATAAGGCCCATTTTTTGTGGCATCAAATACCATTGCTGTACTGACAAAAAGATAAGGAATGTTGCGCTGTTTGCAGTGCTCACCAAGCCACGCTGCCCACGCTTCACTCCCCATCGCCATGTGGCACACCGCATCAATGTGGTGCTGTTGCCAAAATTGCTCACTTTGCTGTGGATCATCTGGTGGGATTTGGTGGTGATTCCATTCCAATACGTTCCAGCCACGGAGGTGGAACTGATGAGCAACTTTAGGGGCGAGGGTGCCAGTTAAGCCAGTCATTAAAACGGTTTTCATTATGGTGCATCTTGGTTGGCTAAATCGTGCTTATCAATAAAGCATGGCTGTTTTTCGATGTAGAGCGGAGAAGCTGAGATTTTTGCTGGGCAGCACGTTTTGTAGGGGAAGTAGATGCAAAAAAGCCCAAGCGAACGCCTGGGCTTTAGTATTGTAAGGCAGTGATATTCGCTTATTTTGCTACGATATTTAATGGCCAGCCGATGTCTGTCTGACGGTTGGATTCAATTTCCAACTCAGCCGCAGTCAGTGGGTTTTTCTCTAGCCATTGCGCATCAATGTGTAACGTTAGATTGTCGCCTTCAACTGTTAGAGTCACATTTGGCTCTAGATCAGGATTGCGACGATGGCTGAGTAGAACCGCAAGACGCAACAGTCTCAATACTCGTTTGGCACTTGAGCCTGATAATGCATGCTGCTCAGGTAAAGAAGTGAGCTGTTCGCGATAGCGACGAGCCACTTCACCAATAAAGAACTTCTGTGCGCGCGTGTAACCAGGCAGATCCAAATTCTGTAGCAAGTAAGCACTATGCTCTCCGCCTTTTTTGAAATCGATAGTTAAGCCAATTTCATGCAGTTTTGCGGCGGTCTCGAGTAATATCTTGCCCTGAGGCTCTGTAATCCACTCATCGCCCCCAGCTTGCTGTAAAAGCGTGTGTGCCAGAGTAGCGACTTGTTCGCCGTATTGGTGATCGAGCTGATAGCGATTTTGTACGCTAGCGATAGTGCGGGCACGAATGTCTTCTTGACGAAGCTCTTCAACCATCTCATACACTAAGCCTTCGCGTAGTGCGCCGCCAGCCAGTGTCATAGCATCGATTTCAAGCAATTCAAAAACGGCAATCAAAATAGAGAGGCCACTAGGGAACACTAATGCACGCTCAAGTGTTAAGCCTTCAATATCGAGCTCTTCTAAATGGTCGGCCAACATGGCTTGCTTCTGTAGACGCTTGAGTTTGGAGTGAGTGATTACTTCGTCCATGCCTTGCGCCAGCATTATCTCTTGCAATGCCTGAACAGTGCCTGATGCACCAACACACACATCCCAACCAATTTCTGTATAACGTTCTAAAATCGGCTGGATGGTCTGTTTCGCTCCTTCAATTGCCGCGTCAAAGTTACGAGCATTCAATTGGCGATCTTTAAAGAAGTTTTCAAGCCAAGTCACGCAGCCCATTTTTAAGCTGGTCAGTGCTTTGGCTTCGAAACCTTCCCCGATAATCAGTTCGGTACTTGCTCCACCGATATCGACTACAAGGCGACGACCACTACCGCCAGAGGTGTGAGCGACACCTTTATAGATAGTGGCAGCTTCTTCTTCACCAGTAATCACTTCGATAGGCTGGCCTAGAATTTGGTTAGCCTTTTCTAAAAACACATCTACATTGGTCGCGGTACGTAATGTTGCAGTACCGACGATGCGAATGTTTTGTTTAGGAATGTCCTGCAAGCGTTCCGCAAATAGACTTAAGCAGTCCCATCCTCGCTGCATAGCTTCCATACTAAGAGAATTATGTTCATCTAAGCCCGCTGCTAGACGAACTTTGCGCTTAATTTTAGCCATTGTTTGAACGCTGCCATCGATGTGACGCACAACGAGCATGTGAAAACTGTTCGACCCGAGGTCGATGGCGGCATATAGCGGTGATGATCCTGCTTGACTCATAAAACGAACTCAGTTTCCTATTACGATTGTTTTGGTGCCGATTGACGCGGTTGGCGTGGACGACGTCCCTGCGGCTTACGGTTACCAGAACCAGAACCAGAACGGGTACCGCCAGTATTCGTGCGGCGCTGTTGGTTGCGTGGTGCACGCATACGAATCGGAGCTGGTAGATCTTGAATCAGTGCCGACGAATCGTACTCTGAAACTGGGATTGTATGCTCAATGTATTCTTCGATTGCTGGTAGGTTAACCGCGTACTCTTCACAAGCAAAACTGATCGAATGACCGCTCGCACCAGCGCGACCAGTACGGCCAATACGGTGAACATAATCTTCACAGTCGTCAGGAAGGTCGTAGTTGAAAACGTGCGTTACCTGAGGAATATGCAGACCACGCGCTGCAACGTCAGTTGCAACTAAGATGTCGACATCACCTTTGGTGAATTGCTCAAGAATCTTCTCACGCTTCTTCTGCGGTACATCGCCAGTAAGAAGGCCTACACGGTGTCCATCGGCAGCCAAATGTCCCCAAACCGATTCACACTTATGCTTGGTATTGGCAAAAATGATAGCGCGATCTGGCCACTCTTCTTCAATTAGTGTTTGAAGCAGCGCCATTTTGTCTTCATTCGAAGGATAGAAAAGCTCTTCCTGGATACGGTGGCCAGTTTTTTGTTCTGGTTCGACAACGACATGCTCAGGAGTATTCATGTGTTCGAATGCCAGTTCTTGAACGCGGTAAGACAGCGTTGCTGAGAACAGCATGTTCAAACGCTCTTTTGGCTCAGGCATACGACGGAACAAGAAGCGAATGTCTTTAATAAAGCCAAGATCGAACATGCGGTCGGCTTCGTCCAGAACAACAGCTTGAATGTTGTTGAGGTTAAATACGCGCTGTTTGTAGAAATCGATGATACGGCCTGTTGTTCCGATCAGAATATCTACGCCGTCTTGCAGTTTCGCAAGTTGCTTGTCGTAGCTTTCACCACCGTAAGCTAGAGCGGTTTTTAGACCTGTGCTTTCAGTTAATGATTCTGCATCATTGTAAATCTGAATAGCGAGCTCACGTGTAGGCGCCATAATAATTGCGCGTGGCTGTGTAGGCTTACGACCTTCATGTTCCGGAGTCGTCAGAAGGTGGTTGAACGTAGCAGTAAGAAACGCGAGCGTTTTACCAGTACCCGTTTGGGCCTGGCCTGCGATGTCTTGGCCGGTGAGCAGGACCGGCAACGCCAAGGCTTGGATAGGGGTACAAAATTCGAACCCTTTTTTGTCCAATCCTTCAATAACTTGGGGCTTTAAGCCCAAATCGGCGAACTTTTGCTCTGTGATATGCGTCTTTTTCATGGCTATAGAATATCAGCTAAAGCTTGCAATACGAAAGTAAATACATTCCAATAGGGCATCTAATTACTGGTTATCATCCAACCAGTTTCGAAAAACACATTGGAGTGGAAGATGAGTGATAAGATTTTGCAGCTAACTGATGACGGTTTTGAAAACGATGTAATCAACGCTGCAGGCCCGGTTCTAGTGGATTTTTGGGCAGAATGGTGTGGTCCTTGTAAAATGATCGCTCCTATTTTGGACGAAATCGCAGACGAGTACGAAGGCAAACTCACTATCGGTAAACTAAACATCGACCATAACGCAGGTACACCACCTAAGTTTGGTATTCGCGGCATTCCAACGCTATTACTATTTAAAGATGGTAACGTAGCGGCAACGAAAGTAGGTGCTCTGTCTAAAACTCAACTAAAAGAGTTCCTAGACGCAAACTTATAATCACCAAGTGATTACAGATAAAACCGTGCAAAGTTACAATGCACGGTTTTGTTTTTCTAACTCTGGACTAGAATACTAATTAGTGCTAACTTATCGCGCGTTAATTGAACAAATTTCTCTTCTTGGTCGATCCTGAGACCAAATCCATCTTAACTAGAAAACAGATCTTATTTTGACTAAACAAGAATCCACCACCATGAACCTTACCGAACTGAAGAACAGACCTGTGTCTGACCTTGTAAAACTGGGCGAAAGCTTAGGATTAGAGAACCTAGCTCGCTTAAGAAAACAAGACATCATCTTCGCGATTTTAAAAGCGCACGCGAAAGGCGGCGAAGACATCTTTGGCGATGGGGTTCTGGAAATTCTGCAAGACGGCTTTGGTTTCCTACGCAGTGCAGATAGTTCATACCTTGCGGGTCCGGACGATATCTACGTATCACCAAGTCAGATTCGTCGCTTTAACCTACGTACTGGTGACTCTATCGCTGGTAAAATTCGTCCACCAAAAGACGGTGAACGTTACTTTGCCCTTCTAAAAGTCAATACCGTTAACGACGATAAACCAGACAACGCCCGTAACAAGATCCTATTTGAAAACCTTACCCCTCTACATGCGAATGAGCGCATGGTTATGGAGCGTGGTAACGGTTCAACAGAAGACATTACAGCACGTGTTTTAGACTTGGCATCGCCAATCGGTAAAGGTCAACGTGGTCTGATTGTTGCTCCGCCTAAAGCGGGTAAAACAATGCTTCTGCAAAACATCGCGCAAAGCATCGCGTACAACCACCCAGAGTGTGAGTTGATGGTTCTTCTTATCGACGAACGTCCAGAAGAAGTAACTGAGATGCAGCGCCTAGTTAAAGGTGAAGTGGTTGCGTCGACTTTCGATGAGCCAGCATCTCGTCACGTACAAGTAGCGGAAATGGTGATCGAGAAAGCAAAACGTCTTGTTGAACATAAGAAAGACGTAGTTATCTTGCTTGACTCTATCACTCGCCTAGCTCGTGCTTACAACACCGTAGTGCCTTCATCAGGTAAAGTACTAACAGGTGGTGTGGATGCAAACGCATTACATCGTCCTAAGCGTTTCTTCGGTGCTGCACGTAACGTAGAAGAAGGCGGCAGCCTAACTATCATCGCAACGGCACTAGTAGATACTGGTTCTAAAATGGATGAAGTTATCTACGAAGAGTTCAAGGGTACAGGTAACATGGAACTGCACTTGAACCGTAAGATTGCTGAGAAGCGTGTATTCCCTGCGATTGACTTTAACCGCTCAGGTACACGTCGTGAAGAGCTACTGACGAAGACTGACGAACTACAGAAGATGTGGATTCTGCGTAAGATCGTTCACCCAATGGGCGAAATCGACGCAATGGAGTTCCTAATCGATAAGCTGGCGATGACGAAGACCAACGATGAGTTCTTCGATGCGATGCGTCGTCAATAGTCTCAGATAAGTTATTCTGCGAAAAGCCACCGTATATCGGTGGCTTTTTTATTGCTTTCTCCCGATAGAAGTATCAGAATGAAGGAAATGTTATCGGGAGGTTAACATGCAACAAGGAATGTTGTCGTCATTACTCCTGAGCTTGTCACTTATCACTCTATCTGCGACATTATCTGCCAAGGAAATGCATGAGTCTGTAGTAGAACAGTGGCTTCAGGATACTCAAATACAGACTAAAGTCTCTGAACTGCTTGATTACGCTGTCAGAGATGAAGTCGACTCGCTTAAATTTGCCCTTGATCGACTTGCTTTGCCTCAACAAGAGGTGGTGCGCTTTCAATTGTTGGAAAAGCTTGAAAAGCAAGACGTGATTCTCACGCCTCGAATGGCTCTGTTTGTTGAGTCCCAGATCCGTATGACCCCGACTTATCAAGTGTTAGAGCGAGGTGATGGGTATGAATTTAGTGTACCCGCTTTTAACTTTCCCGTTATTGCGAGTCGCTTGATTAAGCGTTGGAAACAAGACCAAAGTACCTTGGACTTTGTCTTACAAGCTGAACGAAGAGAGCTTAACTTAAAGCAATGGCTTACAGGGCCATCTCAACAAGCTCAAGCGCGTGAAGCGCTTTTGATTCGAGAGTTAGACAGTTTATCACCCAACGCGCTTGCTGCATTAACGGCCCAGTTAACCAAAGCAAATGTGACCAGTTGGTTACCCTCGACGGCCGTGATAGTCAGGTTGGCACAAGTTAGTCAGGATGAGGAAGTGTACAACTTACTCTGGCGGATGAAAGCCGATTACAACAGCCAGTCCGAACTTGAGCGTTTAGCTGCGGTTGGAGACATTTTTTCCATTCAGCAATTGATGAATGCCACAGTTAACCCATCACTCAAGCCAGAAGCTATTAGTCTACTTACAAAATCTAACCCTCTATCTCCGCAAGTAAAGCAGTTTCTAGTTAGAAAAATGGCGTTATCAGAAGAAGCAACCATGGTTGCTCGAGAGCTTGCTCAACAAGGGCATCAAACCTGGTTGGAAGAGTTAGTATCTTCGAACCATCAGATAAAGACTCGGCAGATTGAACAAGTATTAAAGTAATCTTGCTCACATACCCACACAAAATAGGAGGATCTTAGCGTCCTCCTATTTGTTATACTGCGGACAGTTTAATCAGCCAGCATGAAGGCCTATGAGTTTTAAGGATTTACGCGAATTTATCGACCACCTAGAACAGAAAGGTCGACTTAAACGCATCACTCACCCTGTTGATCCCGCTTATGAAATGACAGAAATCAGCGACCGCACCTTGCGTGCTGGTGGACCTGCGCTGTTGTTTGAGAACCCAATCGGCTACGACGTACCTGTTTTGACTAACCTGTTTGGTACACCAGAGCGTGTCGCAATCGGTATGGGACGTGAAGATGTTAAAGAATTAAGAGAAGTCGGTAAGCTGCTGGCTTATTTAAAAGAACCTGAGCCACCAAAAGGCTTCAAAGACGCTTTAGAAAAACTGCCTGTGTTCAAACAAGTATTGAACATGCCGGCTAAGCGTTTACGTAAAGCACCATGCCAAGACATTGTTTGGCAAGGTGATGAAGTCGACTTGGATAAAATTCCGGTAATGAGCTGCTGGGCAGAAGATGTAGCGCCGCTGCTTACTTGGGGCTTAACCGTAACCAAAGGTCCAAATAAGAAACGTCAGAACCTAGGCATTTACCGTCAGCAGAAAATTGCCAAGAACAAAATCATCATGCGTTGGTTAGCCCATCGTGGTGGTGCGCTTGATCTGCGCGATTGGATGGAAACCAACCCAGGTAAACCTTTCCCAGTTTCGGTCGCGTTTGGTGCAGACCCAGCAACCATTCTTGGCGCAGTAACACCAGTGCCAGATACGCTATCGGAATACGCATTTGCAGGTTTGCTACGTGGAAGCAAAACGGAAGTCGTGAAGTCAGTCAGCAACGATTTGGAAGTGCCAGCAAGCGCGGAAATCGTGATGGAAGGCTATATCGACCCGAATGAGTTTGCTGATGAAGGTCCTTACGGTGACCATACTGGCTACTATAACGAAAAAGAAAAGCACCACGTATTTACTATTACGCACATTACTATGCGTAAAGACCCTATTTATCACAGCACCTACACAGGTCGTCCGCCAGATGAACCAGCTGTATTGGGTGTGGCATTAAACGAAGTGTTTGTGCCTATTCTGCAAAAGCAATTCCCAGAGATTGAAGACTTCTATCTACCGCCAGAAGGTTGTTCGTACCGAATGGCCGTCGTCACCATGAAGAAGCAGTACCCAGGACATGCCAAGCGCGTAATGATGGGCGTGTGGTCTTTCTTACGTCAATTCATGTATACCAAGTTTGTTATTGTGTGCGATGAATCGGTAAACGCACGAGATTGGAATGATGTCGTTAAAGCCATGTCAGAGCATATGGACCCTGTACATGATACTTTGATGATAGATAACACGCCAATCGACTCGCTCGACTTTGCTTCACCTGTGGTTGGGCTTGGCTCCAAAATGGGCTTAGATGCGACCATTAAATGGGATGCCGAGCTGGCGACGCGAACCGAGGTCACTGAGCGAGACAGCAAAGCGATTACCGAAGCAGAACTGAATGAGTTGAAACAGCAACGCCCTGAGATTGTTGACGTCTATCTTCCAGTTACAGCAAACAACCAATTTGCTGTCGTGACTATGAAGAAAGACCAAGCCGGTCAATCTCAAGCATTGATGGAATACTTGTGGGACTTCTTTGCTCAGTACACGGATAACAAATTCATTATTTTGTGCGACGATGACGTCAACGCACGAGATTGGAATGACATCATTTGGGCGGTGACAACTCGAATGGACCCAGATAGAGACACGATTCAAGTGCTTGGTAAGACTGAGAGTTCATCCAAATTAGGACTGGATGCGACCAACAAGTTCGAATCTGAAGTCACGCGCGAGTGGGGCACGCCTATCAAAAAAGATCCTAAACTTGTGGCTAAAGTCGATGAGATTTGGGACCAGTTAGGTATTCTATGAGTCATCAAGTCCACCTTCTACCAATGGACGTTACGTTCCAAGTAAAAGAAGGGGAGACGGTGTTGGAAGCTGCGCTCAACAACAATATTCGTTTCCCGCACCGTTGCCAAGTTGGCGCTTGCGCCATGTGCATGTGTAAAAAGCTAACGGGCGAGGTGAGCTATCACCTCGAACCGATGCTAACCGAAAAAGAGCAACAGCAAGGCTGGATATTCCCTTGCCAAGCCTATACAGAAAGTAATTTAGTGCTTACTTTTGACGAGTAAGCGAGAGGAACACCATGACCATCCAATGTAAAGTAAAGTCTATTCAGCCGTTAGCTTGTAATACTTACCAAATCCTTCTTCATCCAGAATCACCAGTGCCTTTTAAAGCGGGTCAGTACCTAATGGTGGTGATGGGTGAAAAAGACAAACGTCCTTTCTCTATCGCAAGCAGCCCTTGTCGTCATGAAGGTGAACTTGAACTGCACATCGGTGCGGCGGAACACAACGCTTATGCACAAGAAGTTGTCGAAGCAATGCAAGCGGCGCTTGAAACTGATGGTCAGATTGAAATTGATGCGCCACATGGCGATGCTTGGGTTCAAGAAGAAAGCGAACGCCCATTATTATTAATTGCTGGTGGTACAGGCTTCAGTTACGTTCGCTCGATTCTGGATCACTGCGTAGCGCAGAATAAAACCAATCCTATCTATTTATATTGGGGGGCGCGCGATAACTGCCAGCTTTATGCTAAAGACGAACTGGTCGAGATTGCCGACAAGTTTGCCAATGTTCACTTTGTGCCAGTAGTAGAAGAAGCTCCTGCAGACTGGCAAGGTAAAGTTGGTAACGTGCTACAAGCTGTAGCTGAAGATTTCGAAAGCTTAGAAAACTACGATATCTATATTGCAGGTCGTTTTGAAATGGCTGGCGCAGCACGTGAACAGTTCACTCAGAACAAGAAAGCGAAGAGCGAACGTATGTTCGCGGACGCGTACGCATTCATTTAAATACGGCTTTTAAGGCAGAAAAAGAGGGTTTTTTACCCTCTTTTTTGCTTTTTTGATGAAATAGTCATCGAACAGTCATTTTTTTCCATTTTTTTTCAAAAAAGGGTTGCGAACGGATCTGAGTTCCCTATAATGCGCATCCACCGACACGGAAGACGCGATAAGGCTTCAGCAGGGTCGGAGAGGTGAAAGCTTCTACGAAAAATAAAATTGAAAAAGTGTTTGACACTGTCAATTAAATCGCTAGAATGCACCTCCGCTTTGAGAGAAAAACTTCTCGCAAAGCAAGCTCTTTAACAATATAGACCTATCA
>NZ_JAWOVY010000029.1:0-48897 GCF_033340155.1 Vibrio sp. 1562 | reverse complement strand
GCGGGGTGGAGCAGCTTGGTAGCTCGTCGGGCTCATAACCCGAAGGTCGTCGGTTCAAATCCGGCCCCCGCAACCAAATACAAGACGATAGATTGAGTACTTATTTAGTATACAATTGTTAAGTCGTCTACGGATGCGCCGCTTGATTCAACGCCTGCTTCTCGCAACCAATCACATCGCTCTTTTCATAATGCTGCGAAGCATGAATCCCCAAAAGCTAAACTTTTATCCGCATCATATGATGTCGGACGATTTCGTTTGTGTTTAAAACACGATATGAATCGGCTGACGTACAAGTATGATGAGGCTTCGCGTGTTTTATCTACTTTAATTAACAGAGTTATCCACATACGTCGTTCTGTGGATAAGTTGGTTGATAAAGTGTTTTTAGCTTGACTTTTTATGATGGGGAAGAAAGATCTTTTCTCTAAAGTGAAGTGGAAACAACAAAGAAATATCAATTAACTCTTTGTTATATAAGGAAAAAATAAGTTTTTTGTCGGATCGAGTACGTTAAAATACGATCATTAACTGGTATTTTTTTGATCCTAGTCATTTCTCCGAGCTGTGTTTAACTTTTTTCTGCTAGCTTGTTTTTCTTGAATCTCAAATTTTTTTCCACATTACAAAATTGAGAACAAGGTCATGAATTGAACATGCAAAAGTACTTTCAATCTCTTGCATATAGACTACGCTCTATGCGTCTCTCGGCAGTCCCTTCTCGACTATCCTTATTAAGCGTTGCTTTTTCGTCTCTATAGATGAATTACTCTCAGTGGGGAGTTGATTCAGTTGCTCTGTCAAAGCCCATTTAATGTGCTCATCAAGTAATTTATTTTCACCTTGCCGACTTTCCAGCGCATCTATGATTCGCTGACTATATTCTGCATTACCAAGTGCGACAGCGATGTTACGTAGCCACTGTATATGACCAATACGACGGATAGCGGAGCCTTCCATATTTTTTAGAAAAGTCGCTTCATCCCAGTTAAACATGTCGACGAGGTCAGGGTTTTTGAAACTGTCACGACGGTGGAAATCATCTTGCTCCGTTATGTCGGCGTAGCGGTTCCATGGGCAAACCAATTGACAGTCGTCACAACCATAAATGCGGTTACCCATTGGCTTTCGAAACTCTTCAGGAATCACGCCATCGAACTCGATGGTGAGATAAGAGATACAACGCCTGGCATCGACAACTTTGTCTTCAACGATGGCTTGTGTTGGGCATGATGTAATGCATGCTTTGCATTTACCGCACTGATCAACGCTTGGCTCATCTACGGGTAGTGGTAAGTCGATAAGTAGTTCACCTAAAAAGAACCACGATCCACAGTCTTGATCTAAAATCAGGGAATGTTTCCCGGTCCAACCTAAGCCCGCTTTTTGGGCGAGAGGTCGCTCTAATATTGGTGCGGAATCAACGAAAGGTCGGTAACCATATTGACCAACCTCTTGTTCAATAAGTTTGCCGAGCTTATTTAGCTGCTTTCTGACGAGCTTGTGATAATCACGCCCTAGTGCGTAGCGGCTAATATAGGCATGACTTTTATTCGCGAGGTTTGAAGCGAATTGAGCCTCTGGTGGCAGATAGTCCATCCGGACGCTGATAACACGAACGGTTCCCGGGAGTAGCTCATGGGGTCTAGCACGCATCATGCCGTGACGAGCCATCCAATCCATTGAGCCGTGATAGCCTGCATCAAGCCATTTTTGTAGTGCTGCTTCATGTTCACTCAGATCAACGTCGCAGATCCCAACTTTTTGGAAGCCGAGTTCTTTTCCCCAAACTTTGATTTGTTGTGCGAGTTGTTCGTAGTTCATGTTAACCACCGGAATAAAGGGGGGCGGATCTTAACGGATCTCTGGCTTTGGTGCTACCCAGTTAGGTACGTTTTTGATGTTGTGAATACTGCTTATTGAAGTCATTTGCATATATTCTAAATCTAGGTCGATACTAAGATGATTAAGATACCGTTTATTGGATACTTTTTTCGCACATATGACATTTGAAAGCTTGTCTCTCAAAACCAACACGGTTTACTATTCCTGTTCTTTTGATTTTTATATAGTCAACGATCATTAGTTAGAGAAGCATCAATGAGCACGAAACAATTCAATTTAAAAGATGAGCATGAAACGGTTGCACTAGGCACCGCTCTGGCTCAGCTTTGTTCCCAGCAAACCACAATTTATCTGCATGGTGATTTGGGTGCAGGTAAAACAACCTTTAGTCGTGGTTTTGTCCGTGCTCTTGGTCATCAAGGTAACGTGAAAAGTCCAACTTATACTCTAGTCGAACCGTACCAGTTGGATCAGTGGCAAGTATATCACTTCGACCTTTATCGTCTTGCGGATCCTGAAGAGCTTGAGTTTATGGGGATTCGAGACTATTTCACAGACGATGCGATTTGCTTGGTTGAATGGCCTGAAAAAGGGCATGGCTTACTGCCACAACCGGATCTTGATGTAAACATTCGCTACCAAGGTGAGCAACGTGTAGCCGAACTAACAGCTAATAATGATTATGGTGTGCAGTTACTCAGTCGATTGGAGCTATGTTGAGTTTTTCAAATTTTAGAGTGGTGGCGACGTTTGTCGCCACTTTTCTCCTTCTCATCCCCAATTTAGCATTTGCTAACGTCGTTAAGAGTTTTCGAGTTTGGCCTTCACCTGATGAAACGCGTGTTGTCATCGATTTAGGCTCGGAAGCTGACTATTCCTATTTCTCTTTATCAGGGCCGGATCGCCTTGTCGTGGATTTAAAAAGCACGACGATGCAGGCCAAACTACCTGTTACTGTTACGGATAGCCCTGTTTTAAAACTGGTACGAAAAAGCTCGCCTCCAGAGAAGGGCACTTATCGTTTGGTGTTTGAACTAAAAAAGAGCGTTCAAGCGGAGTTATTTAAATTAAGCCCAACACCAGGTGGGCAGTATGGTCACCGCTTGGTGATTGATTTACCGCACGGTAAGAAGGCATCGACCTCTAAACCGAGTAAGCCAGCTGCGGCCAGCAAAGACATGAGCTCAGTTCAACGAGCTCAAGAAGTGTTAATTGTTATCGACCCTGGTCACGGTGGGGAAGACCCTGGCTCTATTGGCCCTTCACGTCGTAAGTACGAGAAAGATGCGGTATTGAGTATCTCAAGAAAAATTGCTGCTCAGCTCGATGCGACTCCTGGTATTAAAACGCGCATGACTCGTACGGGAGATTACTTTGTAAACTTAAACCGTCGTGTCGCGATTGCTCGTGAAAATGATGCACACTTACTGATCTCCATTCACGCTGATGCGTTTACCTCACCGAAGCCTCGCGGTGGTTCGGTCTTCGTACTAAATACTCGTCGTGCAAATACCGAAATTGCTCGTTGGGTCGAGAACCATGAGAAACAGTCTGAGTTATTGGGCGGCTCGGGTAATGCGTTCTTCACGAAGACAAAAGATCGTAATGTGAACCAAACTTTGCTGGACTTGCAGTTTAGTCACTCACAAAAAGAAGGCTATAAACTGGCAACAGAAATCCTAGGTGAGATGGGACGTGTTGCGCACCTGCATAACACCAAACCGATCAACACCAGCCTTGCGGTTTTACGCTCTCCACAGATTCCGTCTGTGCTAGTGGAAACGGGCTTTATTTCTAACCC
This sequence comes from Vibrio sp. 1562, assembly GCF_033340155.1. Classification (NCBI taxonomy): domain Bacteria; kingdom Pseudomonadati; phylum Pseudomonadota; class Gammaproteobacteria; order Vibrionales; family Vibrionaceae; genus Vibrio; species Vibrio sp. 1562. The sequence goes on along the minus strand of NZ_JAWOVY010000029.1, from coordinate 45,251 downwards.
AACAGAAGAGCGTTTACTGTTTCAACGAGCGCACCAAGATAAGTTAGCTCAGGCTATCACTAAGGCGGTCGTCAAGTACTTAAAAGATAACCCACCAGAGGGTACGGTGTTCTCGCCTTCAGCGAAGCCAATGGTACATATTGTAAAGCGTGGCGAGTCATTATCGGTGATCGCGAACAAATATGGGCTTAGCTCTAAAGCGCTGATGTCGGCAAACAACTTGAAGTCGACAGGCTTGGCAATTGGTCAGAAGCTCAACATTCCTTCTGCTGGTACGATTAAAGTGCCAAGTAAACCGATTACTGTTGAGACAGAAACCATTACGCACAAGGTTAAGTCTGGTGAGTTCTTAGGTAAGATTGCGAATCACTATAAAGTGAAGGTTTCAGATATCCGCCGAGAGAATAACTTGAAGTCAGATACGTTGTGGGTAGGGCAAAAGTTGAAGATAACGGTCGCGGTAAAAGATAAACCGATTCGTAAGCACAAGGTTTCTCGGGGTGAGTTCCTTGGCAAAATAGCGTCCAAATACGGCGTTAGCGTATCGAGCATTCGTAAAGCGAATAACTTACGCTCTGATCAGCTAGCGGTTGGGCAAGTCCTGATCATTCCAAACAAGTAGGTGAGCTTCTAACTCATTATGACGATTAAAATTTTGCCAGCCAGACTTGCAAACCAAATCGCCGCAGGGGAAGTGGTCGAAAGACCTGCTTCTGTGATTAAAGAGCTGGTTGAAAATAGTCTTGATTCTGGCGCAACTCGAATCGATATCGATATCGAGAAAGGAGGCGCAAAGCTGATTCGTGTTCGTGATAACGGAAAAGGTATCGCGAAAGATGAACTCGGCTTAGCGCTCAGTCGTCATGCGACATCTAAGATACATACCTTAGATGATCTCGAAGCCATTATGAGTCTAGGTTTTCGCGGTGAAGCGTTAGCCAGTATTAGCTCAGTCTCGCGTTTGACGCTCACGTCGCGTCCTGCGGCACAAGAAGAAGCCTGGAGTGCCTACTCCGAAGGGCGTGATATGCAGGTGAAGCTTAAGCCAGCAGCGCACCCGATTGGCACTACCGTTGAGGTGTTGGACTTATTTTTTAATACTCCAGCGCGTCGCAAGTTTCTTCGTACGGAGAAAACCGAATTTGCTCATATTGATGAGTTATTGAAACGCATTGCGTTAAGCCGCTTTGATGTCACCATCAATGTGCGTCATAACGGCAAGATCATCCGTCAATATCGCGCGGCGAAAAATCAGCTTCAAACCGAAAAGCGTATTGCTGCTGTCTGCGGTAATGCGTTTGTGCGGCATATGCTCAGAATCGAGCTTGAGCATCAAGGGTTAAAGCTACATGGGTGGATTACCACACCAGAGGGAGCAAGGCAGCAAAGCGATTTACAATATTGCTATGTGAATGGCCGAATGATGCGTGACAAATTAATCAATCACGCGATTCGTCAAAGCTATGAAATGAGCTTAAAGCCAGATCAGTTTGCTGCGTATGTGCTCTTTATTGAGCTAGATCCGCACCAAGTAGATGTGAATGTTCACCCTGCTAAGCATGAAGTGCGTTTCCACCAAGCTCGTTTGGTGCATGATTTCATCTATCAAGCTTTGACGGATGCACTTTCACAAAGCGCCGTGATTGATAAACCACAGGTGAATGAATCGGCATTTCATCGCGTGGAACCGACTGAATCCGAAGAGATTGAGCATTCGCCAGAGCCTGAAAAAGTACAAGAGCCAGCATCTTCACCAGTACCAGAGCGGGTTTATCAAGCGATAGAGAGTACACCGGCTTATCCTGGACGCAGTGATTATGAAGTGAAGCCTCGTAATAGCGGTCCTAGTGAAACCTCCGTGCGAGAGGCGCGCGTAGTGGAGTCATTCAAACGTAATGATTGGGTGGAATCCAAACCTGCACCAAAGCCAAGTCACAGTAAAGAGCGCCACGTAGAACCAGCGCCAACTAAACAAGAAGTACGCGCTTATCACGAGCTGTTGAAAACGCTAGAGTTTGAGGCTCAGGCAGTCACTCCAATAGCGCCCCAAACGATAACTTCGCACACATCAATGCCATCGATTACTGCATTAGGCAAAGCGCTGATGGTGGTCGATGAACAATTTGTTTTGATGAGCAGTGACAGTGGGGCGGCGTTAGTCTCGTTACCTAGAGCAGAATTTTATCGTGTAAAAGGCCAGCTTTCTCCAAGCGATGGTGCACTCAAGGCACAACCTCTGCTTGTTCCTCTATCTATTAAGTTAGAGGCCGAATTAGTGAGACTGGCCCAAGATTATCAACAAGATTTGGCATTGCTTGGTATTCAATTGAAAGCGAGAAACGAGCACGCCTTAATGGTGATGGGCGTCCCAGCTCCGCTGCGTCAACAAAACTTACAAAATTTAGTACCAGATCTGTTATCTTACGCGCAATCTTGTGTGAACGAAGGTATAGCAGCGGCTCAGATGCTGTCTGAGTTGATAGATTGGCTCGCATTACAGGTCACGACAGTGAAGAGTCACTATACTTTTTCTGAAGCCATTCAAATTATTGCGGAACTTGAACAGCTAAGACATGGTCAATTGCCATTAGAAGATACAAAATTCGTATCCGCTGTTGATTTCTCTGCCACGATAGCCAAATTAAAACCATGACAGATAAACTACCTTTGGCGCTATTTTTAATGGGGCCAACTGCATCAGGCAAAACTGAGCTGGCGATTCGTCTTCGTCAAAAATTTCCGATTGAGATCATCAGTGTTGATTCTGCTTTGATCTACAAAGGGATGGATATCGGTACGGCGAAACCGGATGAAAAAGAGTTAAGTTTGGCGCCTCATCGCTTGATAGATATTTTGGATCCAAGTGAATCTTACTCTGTCGCCGACTTTCGTCGAGATGCATTGAAAGCGATGGATGATATTGTTGCAGAAGGAAAAATTCCACTTCTTGTGGGTGGAACAATGCTGTATTACAAGGCGTTACTTGAAGGTTTATCACCACTTCCTGCTGCAAATCCTGAAATTCGTCAGCAAATTGAACAAGAGGCATTGACTAAAGGTTGGTCAGTGTTGCACGATGAACTCAAAGAGGTTGATCCTGTGTCAGCCGCGAGAATCCATCCCAATGATCCCCAACGTTTATCTCGGGCATTGGAAGTTTTTCGCATTTCAGGTAAAACTTTGACTGAATTGACTCAAACGAAAGGTGAAAGCCTACCATACCGAGTCAAGCAGTTTGCAATAGCTCCCAAGGATAGGGCAGAACTTCACCGTCGGATTGAACTCCGTTTCGAGAAGATGATGGAAGCGGGCTTTGAAGAAGAAATGAAAGCGTTACATTCGCGAAAAGATCTTCACCCCGATCTTCCTTCCATACGATGCGTCGGTTACCGACAGATGTGGGAGTATTTAGATGGGGAGTGTACACGTGACGAAGCGGTATTTCGTGGCGTATGCGCGACTCGTCAATTGGCCAAGCGTCAAATCACCTGGTTACGCAGCTGGGATGATTTAACTTGGTTGGATAGCGAGAACATTGAACAGGCATTAGAAACGATGTCGGAAGCAATAGCATCTGATTGACATAGCTGTGTATAATGTGATCGTTTTTGCGTGAACGCACTCTCAAAGGATCTGTTGTTGGCGGTTTTTATACTATGCTGCTAATTACTTAGAGTGCATTTTTGATTCGTTTAGCTCAGATGCAAAAGCCGTATCTTTTGCATTGCACCACTAGCTAAATAATTACAACTACAAATTAAATAAGGAAAATAAAAATGGCTAAGGGGCAATCTCTACAAGACCCATTTCTAAACGCGCTACGTCGTGAGCGTATCCCGGTATCTATCTACCTTGTGAATGGTATTAAACTACAAGGTCAGATCGAATCATTCGATCAATTTGTGATCCTGCTGAAGAATACTGTTAACCAAATGGTGTACAAGCACGCGATCTCAACAGTTGTGCCGGCTCGTCCAGTGAGCCATCACAGCGGTGAACGTCCACAAGGTGAGCGTCCACAAGAGAAATCTGAAGATTAATTCTTCATCGAGTATTTTTAAAATAAGGAGTTGATTGCTTGTTTGACCGTTATGAATCCGGTGAGCGAGCCGTACTTGTTCATATCAACTTCACGCAAGAAGGTGAATGGGAAGATCTGGCTGAGTTCGAAATGCTGGTTTCTTCTGCTGGGGTAGAGGCGCTACAAGTGGTAACTGGTAGTCGTCAATCCCCACACCCGAAATATTATGTCGGAGAGGGTAAGGCCCAAGAGATTGCTACAGCGGTACAATCAACTGGTGCCGAAATTGTGATTTTTAATCACGCCCTCTCTCCTGCCCAAGAACGTAACCTCGAAGCACTGTGCCAATGTCGAGTTCTCGACCGCACTGGTCTTATTCTCGATATCTTTGCTCAACGAGCTCGAACACACGAAGGTAAGCTACAGGTAGAGCTGGCTCAACTTCGTCATATCTCTACTCGTTTGATTCGTGGTTGGACACACCTTGAAAGGCAGAAAGGTGGTATCGGTTTACGTGGCCCGGGTGAAACCCAGCTGGAAACCGACCGTCGCTTATTGCGTGACAGAATCAAAGCCATCCTGCGACGCTTAGACAAAGTAGCGAAGCAGCGTGAACAAGGGCGCCGCGCCCGAAATCGAGCTGAAATCCCAACGGTTTCACTTGTGGGTTACACCAACGCGGGTAAGTCGACACTCTTCAACCGTATTACAGAAGCTGGCGTGTACGCGGCTGATCAATTATTTGCTACTTTGGACCCGACTTTACGTAAGATAGAGTTAGCAGATGTTGGTCCTGCCATCTTGGCAGACACGGTTGGTTTTATTCGACATTTGCCACACGACTTGGTTGCGGCCTTCAAGGCAACCTTGCAGGAAACGCAAGAAGCTGACATTTTGTTACATGTTGTTGATGCCAGTGATGAGCGTTTTCGTGAGAATATTCAAGCTGTTCATGAAGTACTAGAAGAGATCGACGCGCATGAAGTGCCGACTCTGGTTGTCATGAACAAAATCGACAATCTAGATTCGCAGAAACCACGTATAGAACGAGACGAGGAAGGCGTACCTCGCGCAGTTTGGGTTTCAGCAATGGATGGGTTGGGCATTGATGTCCTGTTTGAGGCTCTGACGGAACGTCTGGCGTCACAAATGGTCGAGCATCAGTTGCGAATTCCTCCACAGTATCAAGGACGATTCCGTAGTACCTTCTTCCAAATGAAGTGTATTCGACGTGAGGAATATGACCAGGATGGTAACTTGTTGATCGATATTCGAATGCAGCAAGTAGATTGGTCTAGACTTGAAAAAAGAGAAGGGGCAGTTTTGACTGGCTTTATAGTCACTTAAAGGACTGCTACAGTATAACGTCATATCAAATGATGGAGCTTTCTAATGGCGTGGAATGAGCCTGGAAATAACAACGGCAACAATGGCCGCGATAATGACCCTTGGGGTAATAATAATCGTGGTGGCCAGCGTCCTGGTGGCCGAGATCAAGGTCCGCCAGATTTAGATGAAGTGTTCAACAAACTGAGTCAAAAGCTGGGCGGCAAGTTTGGTAAAAAAGGCGGCGGTGGTTCTCCAATCGGCGGCGGTGGTGGTAGTGCAATTGGCTTTGGCGTGATTGCTCTGATTGCTGTTGCGGTTTGGTTTTTCGCTGGTTTTTACACCATCGGTGAAGCAGAGCGTGGTGTTGTACTGCGTTTAGGTAAATACGATCGTATCGTAGACCCAGGTCTTAACTGGCGTCCTCGCTTTATTGATGAGTACGAAGCGGTAAACGTACAAGCGATTCGTTCACTACGTGCATCTGGTCTAATGCTGACTAAAGATGAAAACGTTGTAACAGTTGCGATGGATGTTCAGTACCGAGTGACTGACCCATACAAATACTTGTACCGTGTAACCAATGCAGACGACAGCTTGCGTCAAGCAACGGATTCTGCACTACGTGCAGTAATTGGTGACTCATTGATGGATAGCATTCTAACCAGTGGTCGTCAGCAAATTCGTCAAACTACGCAAGAAACACTGAACCAAATCATTGATAGCTATGATATGGGTCTGGTACTTGTTGATGTGAACTTCCAGTCTGCTCGTCCACCAGAGCAAGTGAAAGATGCGTTTGATGATGCAATCGCAGCACGTGAGGATGAAGAGCGTTTCATTCGTGAAGCTGAAGCATACAAGAACGAAATCTTGCCTAAGGCAACGGGTCGTGCAGAGCGTTTGAAGAAAGAAGCACAAGGTTACAATGAGCGTGTCACTAACGAGGCTCTTGGTCAGGTAGCACAGTTCGAAAAACTACTACCAGAATACCAAGCAGCGCCTGGTGTAACGCGTGATCGTCTGTACATCGACGCAATGGAAGAGGTGTACTCAAGCACTTCGAAAGTGTTGATTGACTCGGAATCAAGCGGCAATCTTCTTTACCTTCCAATCGATAAGTTGGCGGGACAAGAGGGCAAAGCAGATACCAAACGTAAATCGAAGTCATCTTCAACTTATGATCAAATTCAACTTGAGTCTGATCGTACACAAGAAGACACTTCGAACTCGCAGTCTCGTTCAACAGGTTCACGTCAAGGGAGATACTAAGAATGCGTAAGTTAATGATCCCTGTACTGGTAATCGCACTGGCATTAATGTTGATGTCTTTGTTTGTGATTCCTGAAGGTGAGCGCGGTATCGTGGTTCGATTTGGTCGTGTCTTGAAAGACAATAACGACATCACTCGAATTTACGAGCCTGGTCTGCATTTCAAGATGCCTTTGTTTGACCGTGTGAAACAACTTGATGCACGTATCCAAACAATGGATGGTCGTGCAGACCGTTTCGTAACGTCTGAGAAAAAAGACGTTATCATTGATACCTACGTGAAGTGGCGTATTGAAGATTTTGGTCGCTACTACCTCGCGACAGGCGGTGGTAACTCGCTAACGGCAGAGGCACTACTTGAGCGTAAAGTGACGGACGTGCTTCGTTCTGAAATCGGTGCTCGTGAAATCAAACAGATCGTATCTGGTCCACGTAACGATGATGTGCTACCAGAAGACGCAAGTGCTGATGTTGTCGCAACTGAAGCGGCTCGTGAAGCGCTTGAGATTGATGGTGAACGCGACCTAATCATGTCTGAAGTATTGAAAGACACGCGTGAAAGCGCAATGAAAGACTTGGGGGTTCGTGTCGTTGATTTCCGAATGAAGAAAATCAACCTGCCTGATGAAATCAGTGAGTCTATCTACCGTCGTATGCGTGCGGAGCGTGAGTCTGTTGCTCGTAAGCACCGTTCTCAAGGTCGTGAAAAGGCGGAAGTTATTCGTGCTCAAGCAGAACTAGAAGTAGCAACTATTCTAGCTGAAGCTGATAAAACTGCGCGTGTGACACGAGGTGAAGCGGATGCTGAGGCTGCGAAGATTTATGCTGAAGCGTACAACAAAGACCCTGAGTTCTTTAGCTTCCTACGTTCGCTACGTGCGTATGAGAAGTCCTTCAGCTCTAAGAGCGATATTCTGGTGCTTGATCCGAAGAGTGAGTTCTTCCAATACATGAACCAGTCGAAGGGCAGCATGGAGAAATAATCTCCGCCTCTCATTGAAATAAAAGGCTCCTTAGGGAGCCTTTTTTGTATCTGATGCTAAGTGCTAGCTCATCATGATGGCGATTACGGCTCCAGCAACTACTAGGCAGCCACCGATGCGTCGTGGCTGATTGTTGGGTTGTTCACTTAATTGAGCCACCATATTCCGCCAACCGTTAGGAGCAATCAGTGGCCCAATGCCTTCCACGATCAAGACGAGCCCAATCGCCAACCATATGGATTCAGACATAGCGCTTTCCAGTCGAATAGAGAAAGCTAAATACTATCAGTGATATGCTGATTTCAAAATGAACAAAGCGGCAAGATGACATTCTGGTAGCGACTCTGTGAACAAAAATGACTGCAAGAAGTGAGATTCGGTGCTAGAATCCATTTTTAACTAGCAATCAGACTTGGAAAGATGGGAAATAACGTAGTCGTTCTAGGCACCCAATGGGGTGACGAAGGTAAAGGTAAAATCGTAGACCTTTTAACTGAAGATGCAAAATACGTGGTACGCTACCAAGGCGGTCACAACGCAGGTCACACTCTCGTAATTGACGGTGAAAAAACCGTTCTTCACTTAATTCCATCAGGTATCCTTCGCGATAACGTAAAATGTGTTATCGGTAACGGTGTTGTACTATCACCTGAAGCTCTACTTAAAGAAATGAAGCCTCTTGAAGAGCGCGGTATTCCAGTACGCGAGCGTCTTTTCATTTCTGAAGCATGTCCGCTAATTCTTCCTTACCACGTTGCAATGGACCAAGCTCGCGAAATCGCTCGCGGTAAAAAAGCTATCGGTACTACTGGTCGTGGTATCGGTCCAGCATACGAAGATAAAGTTGCTCGTCGCGGTCTACGCGTTGGCGACCTATTCGATATGGCGACTTTCGCAGAGAAGCTAAAAGAAGTCATGGAGTTCCATAACTTCCAACTAGTTAACTTCTACAAAGCGGAGCCAGTGAGCTACGAAGAAGTACTTGAGCAAGCGAAAGGCTACGCTGAACTACTAACGTCAATGGTTATCGACGTAACTGACGAACTAGACGCAGCACGTAAGCGCGGCGACAAGATCATGTTCGAAGGTGCACAAGGTACACTACTTGATATCGACCACGGTACTTACCCGTACGTAACGTCTTCTAACACGACTGCTGGTGGTGTTGCTGCAGGTTCTGGTTTCGGTCCTCGTCACATCGGTTACATCTTGGGTATCGCAAAAGCGTACTGTACTCGCGTTGGTGCTGGTCCATTCCCGACTGAACTATACGACGGTTTAGATAAGCAAGATCCAATTGGTAAGCACTTAGGTGAAGTTGGCCACGAGTTCGGTGCGACAACTGGTCGTCTACGTCGTACAGGTTGGTTCGATGCTGTTGCTATGCGTCGTGCAATCCAAATCAACTCTGTATCTGGTTTCTGTCTAACTAAACTAGACGTACTAGATGGTCTAGAAGAGCTAAAAATCTGTACTGGTTACAAGATGGAAGATGGCTCTGTGCTAGAAGTTTCTCCGATGGCTGCTGAAGCATTCGAAAAAGCAACGCCAATCTACGAAACAATGCCTGGTTGGTCTGAGAACACATTTGGTGCTAAGTCACTAGATGCTCTACCACAAGCCGCTCTTAACTACATCAAGCGTATTGAAGAGCTAACTGGCGTTCCAGTAGACATCATCTCTACAGGTCCTGACCGTAACGAAACTATCATCAAAGTTCACCCATTCGAAGCTTAATTGATAGCCGTTAAAGATTGCAAAAGCCGACCTTCTGGTCGGCTTTTTTGTATCCGAACAAAAACAGCGTGACTTTCATATGGCAAGCTTTTGCCGCTGAGCCTAAATCAGAGGCAAAAATTGTCTAAAGCTTAGCTGTTTTTTGCCGATAAGGTTATCAAGCAGAGGAGATCCTTCACCGATCTTTGGTTTCTTAGATACCTTAAGGGTACGTTTATGAAGTTACGAACAGTGGCTGCTTCACTGTTGTTGACCTTGGTTGCTACCACAGTGAAAGCCAATGTTGCTGATGTGGGGGCACCAGTTCCGATCTATACCGAAGCAGAGCTGATAAAGCTTATTGAGCAAAATAAGCACTTACAACGTGTGCGCGCTGATAACTGCCAGCTGGTGGAGGATATCGTAGCTCGTGCGACTCGAATTAACTTACCCGCTTATGAGTTTCTATACGGAGATATGTTAGCTTGGGGTGTGTGTGTCGAGCAAGATGTCGAACTGGGTCTTTACTACATCGAAAATGCAGCGCATCAGGGGTTACCTGCTGCACTAGAGCAGATTGGCCGATACTATTCGCGTGGCACTTTAGTACAGCAAGATAAAGAACGTGCAATTCCATATTTGCGAGAAGCTGCGTCAATGGGAAACCTAAACGCGCGTATTCATCTGGCCGAGTTGCTTTTACGTGATTATGGCAGTCCACTCGATTACGAAGATGCGTATCGTTGGTTATATAACTCTGTCACAGCAGATAAGCGGCAGCATAAGCGCATAACTGTATTGAGAAACGGCCTTGAACAGCGCATGCCACAAAACGTTATTGCTCGAGCTAAACGGCGAGACACCTTTTGGTAACGCTTCAATATTGCAAACAACTTCATACAACAAAGCCCACGTCACGTGGGCTTTGTTGTTTTCCCGATAGCTGATAGCGCTTAAACCACTTTGTGTGGACCGAAGCATTCGTAATGGAATTGCTCTTCTGGTACGCCAAGTTCTAATAGCTGTTTCGCTATGTGCTGCATAAATCCTACAGGGCCACAGAAGTACACCTGCACGTTATCTTGCTTTAATGCAGCTTCAATTTCATACAGATTGACAAAGCCCGTGAAGTGGAAGTCTTCACCTAGTTTGTCTTCTGCCGTTGGTTGGTTATACCAAATGAGCGCGTTCATATTTTCTTTTTCTGCAACGAGTTGGTTTACGTGTTGCTTGAAAGCATGCTGTTGGCCATTTTCGGTTGCATGAACCCAGGTTACAGGTGCTTGATGTGCTGAGAGACTTTCTAGCATTGACAGCGTTGGAGTAAGTCCCACACCAGCAGATATTAGAACAACGGGTGTTTGTGGTTCGGCATCCATAAAGAAGTCACCGGCAGGGGCCGCAAGCTGCACTTTTTCGCCAATGTTCAGGCTATCGTGCAGGTAGTTCGACACTTTTCCGCCTTCTTCACGTTTTACCGAGATACGGTAAGTGTTCTCTTGGACCGCAGAAGACAGACTATATTGGCGAATTTCTTGGTTTTCTAACTGGTCACTGTTGATGTAGATGCCAAGGTATTGTCCCGGTTTATACGGCGCCACTTTTTGACCATCGGTTGGCTTGAATACAAAGCTGCAAATGTGTTCGCTCTCAATCTTTTTATCGACTAATTCAAATTCGCGTAGACCGCGCCAGCCGCCTTCCAAAGCTTCATTTTGTTGGTAAATTTGTTCTTCGCGCTGAATAAATACATTCGCAAGTACGCCGTAAGCCTCAGCCCAAGCATCCAAAACCTCTTGACCTGGATTAAAAAGCTCATCGATTGTCGCAAGTAAATGCTTACCAACGATTTGGTACTGATCTTCTGTGATCAAAAAGCTCGTGTGCTTATGCGCAATTTTCTCTACTGCGCCAAGCAGAGCTGGCAAATTTTCAATATTGGCAGCATAGGCACAGATAGCGTTGAATAATGCTTCACGCTGATCGCCGTTACGCTGGTTACTCATGTTAAAAATATCTTTCAACTCAGGGTTATGAGTAAACATACGCTCGTAAAAGTGCGCGGTCAGTTTTGGTCCTGTTTCGGCGATGAGTGGTGCGGTCGCTTTGACGATCTCGATAGTTTGATTGCTGAGCATAAGGGCTTCCTACTTTAAGTTGTATTTATAATGCATGTTTAAAGTTGTATCTCAAATGTATCTTTCGATCAAGAAAAGATTTACACTTTTATCGATAGCTCAAGTTTGGGGTTTTAGCATCACCAGCGGGTTATTGAGTCGCACTTTGGGAGATAATATGCAGTTAACTAGTTTCACTGATTATGCGTTGAGAACCTTAATTTTCTTGGCTTCGTTGCCGGAAGATGAGTTAACCAGCATTACCGAAGTGACGGATTTATTTGGTGTGTCGCGCAACCATATGGTTAAAGTTATCAATCGGTTAGGACAGTTGGGTTATGTCCATACCGTGCGCGGAAAAAACGGTGGTATCCGGCTGATGAAGCCAGCATCTGAAATCACAGTCGGTGGTGTTGTGCGCGATTTAGAGCCGTTAGATTTAGTCAACTGTGGTGTGGATTTTTGTCATATTACCCCTGCTTGCCGCCTCAAAGATAAATTGGCGAAAGCAAAAAGTGCCTTTCTGGCGGAGTTGGATAACTGCACGATTGAATCCTTGCTCAGTGACAATTCTGAACTTTTGATCTTGCTGGCTCGTCCTTAACTCATTTGCATGCCTAGAGTCGATCTCGATCATTCTTTTTTCAAAGCAATTCTGTAGCTTATCGAGAGACTCAGATATACTAGCCATATACCTTCCTTGCTAGATAGGCGTGCCTATGTCAGACAATATTCCAAACGATCCTTTTGCAGATCGTGAATCCAAAAATTACGAAAATCCAATTCCAAGCCGAGAGTTTATCATCGAGTTTCTAGAGCAAGCGGGCGTTCCAATGAATCGTAACGACTTGTTTGAGGCACTAAAGCTTGAGGGCGAAGAGCAATACGAAGGGTTGCGTCGTCGGCTACGTGCGATGGAGCGAGATGGCCAACTGGTGTTTACCCGCCGTCAGTGCTATGCATTGCCTGAAAAACTTGAAATGGTGAAAGGTTACGTGATTGGTCATCGTGATGGCCATGGTTGGGTACGTCCAGAAGGCAGCGTCGGCAAGGATGATGATATTCTGTTACCGCACCATCAGATGAAGAACATCATCCACGGTGATTTTGTCTTAGTGCAACCTACAGACAACAGCAAGCGCGGCCGCCGTGAAGGACGTTTGGTGCGTGTGCTAGAGGAGCGTAATGATCAAATCGTCGGTCGTTTCTTCCTTGAATATGGATACTCCTATGTTGTCCCAGATGACTCGCGTATCAGCCAAGATATCCTGATCCCAAATGAGCACAAAGCGGGTGCACGCATGGGTAACGTAGTCGTAATTGAAATTACTGATCGTGGCTCACGCTCACGCGGCATGATGGGTAAAGTGGTTGAAGTCCTTGGTGAAAATATGGCACCAGGTATGGAAACACAAATTGCGATTCGTACACACCAAATTCCTCACGAGTGGCCAGAAGCCGTCGATAAACAAATCGAAAACTTGGGCGAAGAAGTACCAGAAGAAGCCAAAGTTGGTCGTGTGGATCTACGTGATTTGCCACTAGTGACCATTGACGGCGAAGACGCACGAGACTTTGATGATGCCGTTTATTGTGAAAAGAACAAAGAAGGTGGTTGGCGTTTATGGGTAGCGATTGCTGACGTCAGTTACTACGTTCGTCCTGACTCTGCGTTGGACAAAGAAGCGATCAATCGTGGTAACTCAGTATATTTCCCGTCGCAAGTTGTGCCGATGTTGCCAGAAGTACTATCGAACGGCCTATGTTCGCTTAACCCGCAAGTAGATCGCTTGTGTATGGTGTGCGAAATGACCATTTCCGATACAGGTAAGCTGTCTGGTTACAAGCATTACGAGGCGGTGATGAACTCGCACGCTCGTCTCACATATAGCAAAGTGAGCGCGATTCTAGAAGGGGATGAAGAACTACGTGAGCGCTACCAGCCGCTTGTTTCTCATCTAGAAGAGTTGCACAAGATGTACAAAGTGCTGAAAGAAGCACGAGATCAACGCGGTGCAATCGAATTTGAAACCGTTGAAACCAAATTTATTTTCAATGCGGAACGTAAAATCGAAAGTATTGAGCCAGTTATTCGTAATGACGCGCATAAGATCATCGAAGAATGTATGATTTTAGCCAACATTGCTTCGGCATCGCTGGTAGAAAAAGCGAAAGAGCCCGCGCTTTATCGTATCCACGAATCTCCAGGTGAATTACGCCTGCAAGGTTTCCGTGACTTCTTAAGTGAACTTGGTCTTGAGCTAAAAGGTGGTTTAGAGCCTTCACCAACGGACTATGCTGATCTCGCACGTCAAATCTCCGGGCGTCAAGATCAAGAGTTGATTCAGACCATGCTGCTACGCTCAATGAAGCAAGCGGTATACAACGCAGATAACGCGGGGCACTTTGGGTTGGCATTGAAACGCTATGCGCACTTTACGTCGCCAATTCGTCGTTACCCTGACTTGTTACTTCACCGTGCAATCAAGTATCTGATTGCTAAAGAAGAAGGTCGTAATCAAGATCGCTGGACACCAACAGGTGGCTATCATTACTCGTTTGACGACATGGATTTTTACGGCGAACAATGTTCGATGACAGAGCGCCGTGCTGATGATGCAACACGTGATGTTGCGGATTGGCTGAAGTGTGAATATATGCAAGACCACGTCGGTGACGAACTAGACGGTGTTATCGCTAATGTCACTAGCTTTGGCTTCTTTGTACGTTTAACGGATTTGCACATCGATGGTTTGGTACATATTTCTACCCTTGCGAACGACTACTATCAATTTGACCCGATTGGTCAACGACTTATTGGTGAAAGTTTCGGTAACATCTACCGCTTAGGTGATGCAGTAAAAGTAAAAGTACTGGCTGTTAACCTCGATGACAAGCAAATTGACTTTGAATTGGTCGAAACAAGTCGTAAGCTACGCGGCGAAGGTAAGACTGCGAAGAAACGCGCAGCGGAAGCAAAACGCAAAGCGAAAGATAAAAAACGCGCTGCGACTCGCTCTTCATCGAAAGAAGGTGGCGCGGCTCGTGCAATTCCTGCGATAGAGCCAACTAAACGCCCAGAAGAAACGAGCGCAACGAGTAAGCGTAATGGCCCAAAACGTGGTGACGCCGAAGGCAACGAGAAGCCTAAAGTGAAAAAAGCACGTAAAAAGAAGCCGCACAGTAAGCCGAAGAAAACCAAGCGCACTAAAAAAGAAGCGCAGTAGGTTGAAGCGCCAACTTAGTTCAAACTCGGTTGGCGCAGGCAATACGACCAGAACAACAGGTTAAACAATGAGTAACGAATTTATCTACGGCATTCACGCAGTGAAGGCGGTATTGGAGCGCGAACCAGAGCGTTTTATCGAGGCGTACGTTTTAAAAGGTCGTCAAGATGATCGCCTAATGCCAATCCTAAATGATCTTCAGGTTTGTGGTGTTTCTATTCAGCAGATGACACGTAAAACCTTGGATGACAAAGCACGCGGTGCAAATCACCAAGGCATCATCGCTCGTGTGAAACCAGCGAAGCAGCTGAATGAGAACGATATTGATGACATCCTGGCGCAGCACGAATCACCACTGCTCTTAGTGTTAGACGGCGTGACCGATCCACACAATCTTGGTGCGTGTTTACGTAACGCAGATGCGGCAGGTGCTGCGGCGATCATCGTACCGAAAGATCGTTCTGCGCCAATGAATGCGACGGTAAGTAAAGTCGCTTGTGGTGCAGCTGAAGTCGTACCATTGATCCGAGTGACTAACTTGGCTCGTACTATGCGTACATTGCAAGAGAAAGGCATCTGGTTTGTTGGTACTGCGGGTGAAGCAACGCACGACATCTACCAAGCCAAACTGACTGGACCCCTTGCTATCGTAATGGGAGCAGAAGGTGACGGTATGCGTCGTCTTACTCGTGAAACCTGCGACGATTTGATTAAGATCCCAATGGCTGGTAGCGTTTCAAGCTTGAACGTATCTGTGGCATCCGGCATCTGTTTGTTTGAGGCAGTTCGTCAGCGTATTGCTGCAAAGTGACGACGAAACAAACAGTTACTGTCGAATCAGACATAATGATAAAAACAAAGGATGGGGTGCCATCCTTTGTCGTTTTCACCGATTTATAAATAAAAATCCTCAGGGAAGTTATGACTCAACAAGACATTAAATTCATCGCCTTCGATCTAGATGGCACTTTGCTTGATAGCGTGCCAGATCTAGCTGTCGCGGCAGACCAAGCAGTACAGGCGCTTGGCTTTCCATCGGTTTCAGAAGAACAAGTTCGTGATTACGTGGGTAACGGCGCAGACGTGCTTATTGGTCGCTCATTAAGCCAAAGCCTGACCATCAACCCGGAGCTGAGTGAAGAGCTTCGTGCTAAAGCGCGTGTATTGTTTGATGATTACTACGAGCAAAGCGGTCACAAGCTAAGTCATCTTTACCCAACGGTAAAAGAGACACTAGCAGAGCTGCACAAAGCGGGCTTTGTTATGGCGTTGGTGACTAACAAACCTTCAAAGTTTGTGCCTGACGTTTTGGAAAAGCACGACATCGCAAAATACTTCGTTGATGTCCTTGGCGGTGATGCATTCCCAGAGAAAAAACCAAACCCAGTAGCATTGAACTGGCTAATGGAAAAGCACCAAATCCAACCAAGTGAAATGCTGATGGTTGGCGACTCGAAAAACGACATTCTCGCAGCAAAGAATGCAGGCTGTGCCTCATTTGGTCTGACATATGGTTACAACCACGGTGAACCTATTTCAGCATCAAATCCAGATTTCGTCGCTGACAGTTTGGCAGAATTATTGGACGTTGTAGCGGTTTCTGCATAACGGCTACAAAAGAGCTTCCAAAATACTCGTTAATGAGTACACTGAGTAAACCGTGCACCTATTACTGCACGGTTTTTTTCATTTAATTAGATTAAGAAGTCAAAGGAATCATTCTAATGAGCAAACCCATTGTATTGAGTGGTGTTCAACCTTCAGGTGAACTAAGTATCGGTAACTACTTGGGTGCTCTACGTCAATGGCAGCAGATGCAAGACGATTATGATTGCCAATATTGTGTGGTAGACCTTCACGCGATTACGGTTCGTCAGGACCCTAAAGCGCTGCATGAAGCAACTCTAGACGCACTGGCAATTTGTCTGGCAGTTGGTGTTGACCCGAAGAAGAGCACGCTATTTGTTCAGTCACATGTACCAGAGCATGCTCAATTAGGTTGGCTTCTTAACTGCTACACTCAAATGGGTGAGCTGAGCCGTATGACTCAGTTTAAAGACAAATCGGCACGTTACGCGAATGACGTAAACGTCGGTCTATTTGACTACCCGGTGTTGATGGCGGCTGACATTTTGCTTTACGGTGCACACCAAGTACCTGTAGGCAGTGACCAGAAGCAACATCTAGAATTAGCGCGCGATATCGCAACGCGTTTCAACAATATTTACTCGCCAGAGCAGCCAATCTTCCAAGTTCCAGAGCCTTACATTCCGACAGTAAATGCGCGTGTAATGAGCCTTCAAGACGCAACGAAGAAGATGTCTAAATCTGATGACAACCGTAAGAACGTTATCACGCTGCTGGAAGAGCCTAAGTCGATCCTTAAGAAGATCAACAAAGCGCAAACCGATACCGAAACGCCACCAAGTATCCGTCATGATATCGAGAACAAGGCGGGCATTGCTAACCTAATGGGTCTGTACTCTGCGGCGACAGGCATGAGCTTCGAAGAGATTGAAGCGAAGTACCAAGGCGTAGAAATGTATGGCCCATTTAAGAAAGATGTTGGTGAGGCAGTTGTAGCAATGCTTGAGCCAATTCAAGCAGAATATCACCGTATTCGCGCTGATCGTGCTTACATGGACGAGGTAATGCAGCAAGGCGCTGAGAAAGCCTCGGCACGAGCGGCTGAAACGCTTAAGAAAGCATACGAAGCAGTAGGTTTTGTAGCTCGCCCATAGTTGCTAAGAACGAATACGAAAAGCTCCACTTTGGTGGAGCTTTTTTTATGCCTGTATTACTGAAATGGTGTGTCTTTCATACAGCGTTCCATGTCGTAATATTCAACACGTCCTCGAGCTCCTAGAAAGGCAGACTTCACAACCATGCCTCTATCAATGAAGTAACTAAGCTGTACGCATGATATATCGTAGCTGAGTTCTTTAATTCTCGCTGGAATCCAGTAGGTTCCTGGCGTTCTTAGACGCTGAGTAAAGGTAATAACACCCTCGTCACTGACTTCTAGCTCTTCAATACCATCCAGTTCATTTTTGGCTGATTCGATGATGTCTTGATTCGCCGTAGGTTGAAGTGGCTCACTGGCGGTCAACTGACACCCCGCTATCAAGCCAAGTAGGGAGAGAGCTAGCACACTGCGTTGAATTGTTTTCATTTGTCGTTCCTGGGTTTACAGCTAATGAGATCTTATTGTCTCGCGCAGGTGTTATATCTTTTGTGTATGTTTTTGGCTAGTGAGTAATGAAAAGTTATTGAATAAATCATGAAAACTTTGAAGTATGAGGGGCCTGTATAAGAGAGAACGAAGCGAGTAATAGATTCTTGGGCTTGAACAGTGATACAAGTGAAAATTAAAGCATTCTAAATTAGTGACTAATTATATTTTTTATTTGTAACAGGAACGGTTGGGTTAATAAGCAACTCAACAAGTGATGTATTTTCTACTCCTTAACATGAAGTGAAAAAGTAAACTGAGTAATCAATCTAAATTCTGACTTGTTTATCAATAGCGCTCTGTATTTATTACAAAAAATGTTTGAATGGGATGCTCTGGCATATTTTCTTATATTCACATGTGATTCATTTCACGGCTTTAATTACTCATTCTTATTTATTTCATAAATAAACCTGATAGTAGACGCAAATGGCAGGCTCTAACCAGAGCTAAGTTTGCATTTACATAAATATCAGGTATGACAATGGACACGTTAATCAAACCCTCAATACTCGCATTAACCATCGCCAGTGCACTTAGTGCAAACGCGAACGCAGAGATTATTATTTCCCAATACGTAGAAGGCGGCGCTTATAATAAAGCGGTAGAGATCGCTAATACGGGTGATACTGCGGTGACACTCACTGGCTACGAGTTGGCGAAATCATCAAACGGTGGTGGTACTTGGGGTAGCACATTCGACCTTAGCCAAGTGACGCTACAAGCTAACCAAGTGTATGTACTGGCGCATGGTGACGCGAGCGATACCATCAAAGCTGTCTCGGATATCACAGATAAAAGCGTTGCGAACTTTAACGGTGACGACCCGATCGCACTGCTTAAAGATGGTGAAGTGCACGACATCATCGGTGTGATGGGTGACGTAGATTTTGGTAAAGACACCACATTAGTTCGTAACAGTGATGCACTAACCCCTTCTGCTACTTATGATGCATCTCAGTGGACGGCATTTGAGAAAGACAACATTGACGGCCTTGGTGAGCTAAATGCGACTGAGCCACCAGCACCATTCGCTTGTGAAGTAGACGGTCAGCAACCTAACTTCACTACCATCCAAGATATTCAAGGTGAAGGCGATACATCTCCATTCATTGATGGTTACCCATACATTACTGACGAAGATCATTTCGTAACTGGTGTCGTGACTGCTGTTACCACTGGCCTAACCAAAGGTTTCTACCTACAAGCACTAGAAAGTGACAACAACGACAAGACCTCAGAAGGCTTGTTCATTCATACCGATGCGGCAGATACGGAGCTAAAAGCTGGTGACGTTGTTTGTGTTAAAGGTAAAGTTCAAGAGTACTACAGTAATACTCAGCTAGCTTCTGATGCTAACAGCTATGTGAAAACAGGCACATCGGATATTCCTCGAGTTACCGATCTTGTTATCAAAGAAGGTGAAACACTACGTGATGCGCTAGAGCGTCATGAAGGCATGCAAGTTGAACTAACTTCGGCAAGTGACTTGTTTGTAACTCGCAACTTCTCTTACGACTACGATTCACGTCGTAACAACATGATGCTGTCTCATGAAGCGCCACTGTTTAAGCCGACTCAATTGCACGCTGCAGAGAGTGATGCAGCCGTTAAGCTAGCAAAAGACAACGCAGCGAACCGCGTATACCTAGAATCTGACGGCAAAGCACCAAACGGCCAAATTCCTTACTACCCTGACTTTGCAAAAGATGCAGATCAAGATGGCTCTTCTGAGCAGCACATTCGCCTTGGTTCGCGAGTCGAAGGTCTGCAGGGCGTCGTGGCTTACAGCTACAATGAATACCGCCTGATTGCGACCAATGAAGTTGATAACACCAACTTCGTGACTTCAGGTGAAGGCTTCGACGTGGCTCGTAAAGATGCTCCAGCGATTGCGGATTCAGATTTGCGTATCGCCAGCTTCAACGTACTGAACTACTTCAACTCTGTGGCTGACAGTGGCCATGAAAACCCAACCGGACAAAACCGTGGTGCGACTAACCTAGATGAGTTCCTGATCCAACAAGCGAAAATCGTTGCGGCGATGAACAAGATGGACGCTGACATCATTGGTTTGATGGAAGTCGAGAACAACGGCTTTGGTGACAGCAGTGCAGTGAAGAACTTGGTTGATGCATTGAATGCTGAAATCGAAGATGCAGAAGATCATTACACTTATGTTGAAATCGCGGATCAAGACAAATACCAAGACGAATACTTTGGTAGCGATGCGATCATGGTGGCGATCCTATACCGTGCAAACGAAGTGACGCCAAAAGAAGCGGCGAAAGTGATTGTGACGCCAGAGCAGCACATCGAAGAAAACACCATTACGCGTGGTGACGATGCGGAAGGCAACCCAGCTTACGACAAATACCAACGTCATAGCTTGCTACAAACCTTCACGGTGAAAGAGACAGGTAAAGATCTGTCTGTTGTTGTTAACCACTTCAAATCGAAAGGTTCTGAATGTATTGAAGAGTGGATTGCGGGCGTAGAAGACTCTGAGCCAGCGGATCTGCAAGGCAACTGTAACAACTTCCGCGTTTCTGCTGCGCACGCAGTGGGTGAAGCGTTGAAAGAGGTGAAAGGCGATGTATTGCTCATGGGCGACCTCAATGCTTATGGCATGGAAGACCCACTTCTGACACTGACTGATTACTCGAAAGAGAAATACGGCCGTGACATTTATACTGCTGCTTACACAACCATTGGTGATGGTGAACTTCAAGTAGAGAAGACCAAAATTGAAAAAGGTTACGGTCTGCACAATTTAAACACGTTGCTGCACGGCACTGATACGTTTTCTTACACCTATTCGGGCGAGCTGGGTAATTTGGACCACGCATTGGCAAGCAGCAGCCTAGCGCAAAAAGTGGTAGCAATTGAAGATTGGCACATCAACTCACTAGAGAGTAACTTGTTCGAATACAGCAGCAAGTACACAGGTGATATGCCGAAGTACAAAGATGCGTTCTCTGCCTCTGACCACGATCCAGTGATCATCGCGATTGATTTACCAGATGATGACATCGATTTACCTAAAGCAGGTGACAACTTAGCCGTCGATGTCCGTTTACCACCAACGGCGGTTGTGGGCGATATTGTTACGGTGAACTTAACGCCATCCACACAAGCGGCTGCGGCAAGCAGCGATACGAAAGCTTACTCGGCTAGCCAAACCTTAGTTCAAGCTGATATTGATGCGCGTAGCGTGAATATTGAGTTTGAACAAACGCCAGAGCAAGGTAATTATCAGTTAGAAGAGAAAGTGACTGACTCGACAGGTAATATCGTGAAGTTTAGCTCTGTTCGTGATGTTTCAATGACGCAAACTGAAGCTGGAACAGAAGGGTCGAAGGATTCAGATGGTGGTTCGTTTGGTTTTGGTGCTCTATTTGCGCTGCTAGGTCTCGGCTTATTCCGTCGTCGCCGCTAAGCGAATTTACTTCCTGACAAACAGTTCCTAAATAACTGTAAAGACCAAAGGCCAGCCTATGCTGGCCTTTTTATTCAGCAAAAACTTGCCTTTCTTGCTTGGTATAGCAAAATACCGCCCTTGATTGTCACGAACGTGGCGATTCACTACGTAAGCATTGCCAAAACGGATTGGAGCAACCGACCCTTTATGTTGTTGATCATCGATAACTACGACTCTTTTACCTACAACCTTTACCAATACTTCTGCGAGCTTGGTGCAGACGTAAAGGTGGTGCGTAACGATGAAATCGATATCCAAGGCATTGAGGCGCTCAACCCAACTCATTTGGTGATCTCGCCAGGGCCATGTACGCCGAACGAAGCAGGTATTTCACTGAAAGCGATAGAACACTTCGCTGGTAAGCTTCCAATATTGGGTGTTTGCCTTGGCCATCAAGCGATAGCGCAAGTGTTTGGGGGTGAAGTGGTACGTGCACGACAAGTGATGCACGGTAAGACCTCACCGATTCGTCATAACGGTCGTAGTGTGTTTAAAAATCTGAATAACCCACTCACGGTAACCCGTTATCACTCTCTTGTGGTGAAAAACGGTACTTTACCCGACGTGTTTGAACTGACTGCATGGACAGAACTGCCGGACGGAAGCATGGATGAAATAATGGGTTACCAACATAAAGCCTTGCCAATTGATGCGGTGCAGTTCCACCCAGAATCAATCAAAACTGAGCAAGGTCACGAGTTGCTTGCGAACTTTTTAGCACGCAAAGCGATCTGATCGCGATCACTTTTCTTAACAAATCATTCATCTTTTTGCTGAGGTGAGCAGATTGCAAAACTATGCGATTCTCTCGAGTCTCTTTGTCTATTCATGTCTTTTTAAACCTTCTATCCCCTGTATTACATAACATTTATAAAAAATCACTTCTCTATTTTACTTTCTTGATGCATAAATAGTCATAAGCAGTGATTAATGGAAGTTGCTTTCGAGAACGAAAAGAATAAATCACTATTGAAATGGTTAATTAAATGTAAATACAATGCCGCAATAGCTTAAATGCAAAACATTATTTGCTGGCAAAGAGAGCCGGTTAAATTCGCTTATCTGCTACGCATGCGGTATCAAGAAGGAATGTGCAATGACAACGGAAATTAAAGTAGAGCGCGGTTTATTCGATGAGGTAATGGTACCTTGCTATAACCCGATGGAAATGATCCCTGTTAAAGGTAAAGGTTCACGTGTTTGGGATCAGGAAGGTAATGAATACATCGACTTTGCTGGTGGTATTGCAGTGAGCTGTCTTGGCCATTGTCATCCAGTAATGGTAAACGCACTAACAGAGCAAGCTAACAAGCTTTGGCACTTAAGTAACGTTATGACGAACGAACCAGCCCTTCGTCTGGCGAAAAAGCTAACAGAAGTGAGTTTTGCTGAGCGTGTGTTCTTTGCTAACTCTGGCGCAGAAGCAAACGAAGCCGCTTTGAAGCTGGCACGTCGTTATGCAGCAGACGTTCATGGTACTGAGAAATCTGAAATCATTGCATTCAAACAAGGTTTCCACGGTCGTACATTCTTTACCGTAACGGTTGGTGGCCAAGCGGCATACTCTGACGGCTTCGGTCCTAAGCCAGGCGACGTGACACACCTTCCTTACAACGATATCGAAGCTTTACAAGCACACATGTCTGATCGTACTTGTGCGGTCATGATGGAGCCATTACAAGGTGAAGGCGGCATCGTGCCACCAACGCCTGAGTTCGCTCAAGCGGTTCGCGAGCTGTGTGACAAACACAACGCCTTACTGATCTTCGATGAAGTGCAAACTGGTAATGGCCGAACAGGTAACTTCTACGCTTACCAAGGTTTAGGTATCACGCCAGATATTCTAAGTACTGCGAAATCACTTGGTGGCGGTTTCCCAATCGGTGCAATGCTAACGACAGCAAAATTGGCAGAGCACATGAAAGTGGGCACTCACGGTTCTACATATGGCGGTAACCCACTAGCGTGTGCGGTTGCAGAAGCGGTTGTAAATGAAGTCACTAAGCCAGAGGTTTTGGCTGGTGTACTAGAACGCGAAGCAATGTTCCGTGAAGGTCTAGAGAAGATCAACGCGAAGTACAACATCTTCTCAGAAGTGCGCGGTCAAGGCCTATTACTTGGCGCTGCACTAAATGAAGAATGGCAAGGCCGTGCGCGTGACGTGCTGGTTGCTGCAGGTAAACAAGGTCTCATGGTATTGGTTGCGGGTGCCAATGTCGTACGTTTCACACCATCACTCGTTATCACACAACAAGAAATTGAAGAAGGCTTGGCGAAACTGGATAAAGCGATCGCGACTTTAGTTTAAGCGCGATATCAGTTTAAACGTCAACGCAGACACCCCCGTCAAGGATCTCTGATGGGGGAATTGTTCCTACAATATAGTTAGGATCTTCTTGCATCTGGAGGGAGTATTGATGCTAGTAGTTCGCCCTATCGCGATGTCGGATTACGACGCACTGCACACTTGTGCGGTGGAGTCTGGTCACGGATTTACATCTCTACCGGTTAACGAAGAACTGTTAACCAATCGAATCAAACATTCAGAGTACAGCTTTGGTAAGCCAGATGTGGCAGAACCAGGCGATGAAGGCTACCTGATGGTTGGCTTTGACTCTGAAACGGGTGAGGTTGCGGGTACCACCGGAATCGAAGCATCTATCGGCTGGGATGTCCCATTTTACTCATATCACATTAGTAAAGTTGTGCACTCGTCGCCAAAGCTTGGCGTTAACAACGTCGTTAAACTGCTTACTTTTGGTAATAACTACACGGGTAACAGCGAAATTTGTACCTTGTTCTTGCGTGAGAAATTCCGCCAAGGTCTGAATGGTCGTCTAATGTCGAAGTGTCGTTTCCTAATGATGGCAGAGCACCCAGAGCGCTTCTCTGAAACGATCTTTGCGGAGATGCGTGGCGTTTCAGACGACGAGGGTAATTCACCATTCTGGCAATGGCTTCAAGAGCATTTCTTCTCTATCGATTTCACTCTTGCAGATTACCTGACAGGTATCGGCAAGAAAGGCTTTATCGCCGACTTGATGCCGAAACTGCCTATTTACATCAATCTGCTCAGCCCAGAAGCGCAAGCCGTGATTGGTCAAGTACATGACAACACGCGTCCAGCGCTGAAGCTGCTTGAGCGTGAAGGTTTTACCAACCGAGGCTACGTCGACATCTTCGACGGTGGCCCAACGGTTGAGTGTGATCTGCGTAATATTGAGTCGGTACGTCATTCATTCCGTGCGCAAGTCAAAATCTCTGAACATTCCAGCACACAAGACTTCTTGATGTGTAATTCATCTTTCGAGAACTTCCGTGCGACAGTCACTAAAGCGGCGTATGACGCAGAAACACAAAGCGTGATGATTGCACCAGACGTTGCGGATGCACTTTCGGTTGAAGAAGGGGATTTCGTTCGCCTTCTTCCGCAGTAACAGACGACAGAATTTAAGGATAGAAACAATGACACATTGGATTGCAGGTGAGTGGGTACAAGGTCAGGGTGAAGCATTTACGTCTCTGTCGCCGTACAACCAAGAAGTAATCTGGCAAGGCAAAGGTGCAACGGCAGAGCAGGTGAACCAGGCGGTATCTGCAGCGCGTGAAGCGTTTATTGACTGGAAAAAGCGTCCATTTGCAGAGCGTGAGGCGAACGTGTTGGCTTTTGCTGAGAAAGTAAAAGAGAACAGCGAAAAAATCGCTGAAGTGATTGCCAAAGAAACCGGCAAGCCAATCTGGGAAACACGTACCGAAGCGGCAGCGATGGCAGGTAAAATTGCGATTTCTATTCGCGCTTATCATGACCGCACTGGTGAGGCGAGCCGTGAAGCAGCAGGCAACCAAATCGTATTGCGCCACCGCCCATTGGGCGTGATGGCGGTGTTTGGTCCTTACAACTTCCCAGGCCACCTACCAAATGGTCACATTGTGCCTGCGCTATTGGCTGGTAACACGGTAGTCTTCAAACCGTCTGAGCAAACGCCATGGACGGGTGAATTGGCAATGAAGCTATGGGAAGAAGCCGGTCTGCCGAAAGGCGTGATTAACCTTGTCCAAGGCGCGAAAGAAACTGGTATCGCCCTCGCTGACGCTAAAGGCATTGATGGCGTACTGTTTACGGGTAGCGCGAATACGGGGCATGTATTACACCGTCAATTTGCGGGTCAACCGGGCAAGATGCTCGCACTAGAAATGGGTGGTAATAACCCGATGGTGATCTCTGATAAATATGGTGATTTGGATGCCACGGTTTACACCATCATCCAGTCAGCGTTTATCAGTGCTGGGCAGCGTTGTACGTGTGCTCGTCGTTTGTATGTGCCATTGGGTGAAAAAGGCGATGCGCTTATCACCACACTCATTGAAGCGACACGCAATATTCGCGTAGACCAACCATTTGCAGAACCTGCGCCATTTATGGGACCGCAAATTTCGGTCGCGGCAGCCAAGTTTATTCTTGATGCACAAGCTAATCTACAGTCTCTTGGCGGTGAAAGCTTGATTGAAGCGAAAGCAGGAGAGGCGGCGTTTGTTTCTCCAGGCATCATTGATGTAACGAACATTGCTGAGTTACCAGATGAAGAGTACTTCGGCCCACTTCTGCAAGTGGTGCGCTACGAAGGATTAGACAAAGCCGTGGTGCTAGCAAACGATACGCGCTTTGGCTTATCTGCTGGTTTGGTTTCAACCGACGACCAAGAATGGGAATACTTCGTTGACCACATTCGTGCAGGAATCGTGAACCGTAACCGCCAGCTCACTGGTGCAAGCGGTGATGCGCCATTTGGTGGTCCGGGGGCGTCGGGTAACTTGCGCCCAAGCGCTTACTACGCAGCAGATTACTGTGCGTACCCAATGGCATCAATGGAAGGTCAAGAGACTGTCTTGCCTGCAACATTGAGTCCAGGTGTAGCGCTATAAGTTTTAATAATAGAGTCGCAACTATGCATTGCGGCTCACCTTGCCGGCGCATCATTTAGGTATGGGTTGTAGTGATCGTTGGCAGAACACGAAAAGTGAGCAAAGACTCGGAAAAGCGTGTTGACTGACTGGCATTTACCGTCACAGGTTGATGGTTGCTCGTTCATTATTCTGGACAACTTTTGTTGTGAACGAGCAGCCAACTTCCGCTTACCTTTAAACTCTACATCTCGTAACAAGGAGTCGTTATGACGCCCGATGTGTTATTTGAATCGCTATGGCAAGATTACATTCAACGTCTTTGCCCTTCGGCGGCTAAAGTGCATCAGCTGCTTCAAGAAGATGAGCCTCTGATTAATGATCATATAGCTTTACGTACCTTCAATATCGCGCCTCTTGGTATTGAAACTCTAGCTAAGCCATTTGTAGCTATTGGTTACAAGGCGTGTGGTGATTACGTTTTCGAAAGCAAAAAGCTGGTTGCTAAGCACTATGAGCACCCAGATCCGAAGCAACCTAAAGTCTTTATTAGTGAGCTAAAAGTTGAAGAGTGCTCGTCTGAGCTACAAGAGATTGTGAAAAATTTGGTGGCACAAGTCGATGCTGACAAGCTGAACGATAGCGCATTCTTACATGGTGGACGCTTGTGGGATTTAAGCTTTGCTGATTACCAAACGTTGGCTAAAGAAAGTGAGTACGCATCTTGGCTTGCGGCGCATGGTTACGGAGCAAACCACTTCACGGTGAGCGTTAACCAGCTCAATGAATATGAAGAAGTGAAGCAGGTAAACGATCATCTGCGTACCGCTGGGTTTACCATTAATGAAAATGGTGGTGAAGTGAAGGGCACTCCTGAGGTGTTGCTAGAGCAGTCATCGACCATGGCAGATAAAGTAGCGGTTCGTTTTAGCGAAGGCACTGAAATTATCCCTGGCGGGTTTTATGAATTTGCTAAGCGCTATCCGATGGAAAATGGTGATTTGTACCCAGGTTTCGTGGCCGCTTCAGCTGACAAAATCTTTGAAAGTACGAATAGCTAAGTTTTAGGGTTAACCTGTTAAGCTTACTCATTAGTGTTCGCTGCACCCTATCTCATTTGGTCATGAGCAAATAAAAAGCCACCAATGTTGCCATTGGTGGCTTTTATAATTTTGTTCGTGTCACTCTAGTTTGAGATTAACGAGTACCGTAAACCACGATGGTTTTACCGTGAGCAGAGATTAGGTTCTGCTCTTCTAGCATCTTCAAGATACGACCTACTGTCTCACGAGAACAGCCAACAATTTGACCGATTTCTTGACGAGTGATCTTGATTTGCATGCCGTCTGGGTGAGTCATTGCGTCTGGTTGTTTTGCAAGGTTCAGAAGCGTCTGAGCGATACGACCAGTTACGTCTAGGAACGCCAGGTCACCCACTTTTTGGCTAGTTACTTGAAGACGACGAGCCATCTGCGCAGAAAGACGCATTAGGATGTCTGGGTTTACTTGGATAAGCTGACGGAACTTCTTGAAAGAAATTTCAGCAACTTCACAAGGAGATTTAGCACGAACCCAAGCTGTGCGCTCTTGGTCTTCCTCGAATAGACCAAGTTCACCAATAAAGTCTCCTTGGTTTAGGTAAGAAAGGATCATCTCCTTACCTTCTTCGTCTTTGATAAGAACCGCAACAGAACCTTTAACGATGTAGTACAAAGTTTCTGCCTTTTCGCCCGCGTGAATTAGCGTGCTCTTTGAAGGGTACTTATGAATATGACAGTGTGAAAGAAACCACTCTAATGTTGGGTCGGTTTGAGGTTTACCTAGAACCATAATATCTCACTTCCTCTGCAGGGTACGCTTGCGCTATCCATATTTTAGCTAAGCCTGAATTAGGCCTACTAGAATAAGAGCACTTTTTATATGCTGCAAGCTCTCTTGTGTTTCGGTAAGAAATAGTATCCTTTTTCGAAAACGATTTCTTGATTTTAATCGTGCCATGATTGAGATTTTGTAAGCAAAACTGTGCACATGATCACGGTATGAAAAGTAAACATCTTCGCAGGCAGGTTTTTAGCCAATTTTCCCTGTTTCGATGAGCTGTTGTAGGATAGGCCGAACTATGAGCTCCATTGCAAAGCTCATCTTACCGCCGGGTACGACAATCGTGTTGTGGCGTGACATGAATGAGCCATCAATCATGGCCAGCAGATATGGGAAGTCGACATTCTTGATACCGCGTAGGCGAATCACCACAAAACTCTCATCCAAACTAGGGATGCCTTTTGCATTAAGTGGGTTGGAAGTATCAACGGTCGGTACGCGCTGGAAGTTGATGTGAGTACGAGAAAACTGCGGAGTGATATAGTTGAGGTAATCGTCCATGGATCGCACGATTGAGTCCATTACCGCTTCACGCGAATGGCCGCGATCGCGAGTGTCACGTACGAATTTTTGTATCCACTCTAAGTTCACAATCGGCACCATGCCGATTAAGAAATCCACATGTTGAGCAACATTAACATCGCCATCGACCACGCCACCATGTAACCCTTCATAAAACAGCACGTCGCTGTTTTCGGGTAAGTCTTGCCACGGTGTAAACGTGCCTGGCATTTGATTGTAGGGAACCGCTTCGTCAAACGTGTGCAGATAACGGCGCACGCTGCCAGTGCCGTCATGCCCGAACTTACGGAAAAACTCTTCTAACCCCGGGAAGTCATTAGCTTGTGGGCCAAAGTAGCTAATGTGTCGACCTTGCTCGCGGGCTTTGCGAATTTCGATGTCCATTTCTGGGCGAGTAAAGCGATGGAAGCTATCGCCTTCAACCCATGCGGGTTTAACGTTCATCATATTGAACATTTTACGGAAGGCTTCAGATGTAGTGGTCGTGCCGGCACCGGACGAACCAGTAACCGCAATAATTGGGTGTTTAGCTGACATGACAAACCTTGTCGAAAATTACTTACCTGTAATGTGCAGTAGAGTTACTACTGCACGGTCGATATCCCACTATAGCACGTAACAATACCTTGTCATCGAGTGGGATACGGTAAAATGTGAAGGGTCTAAAATTTTGTTTTATGTTGAATATCGACGGTTTCGTGTAGCTCAGAGAACACGATAACCGCTTCACCTTTTTCCAATTGAGCTTTAACTTGATCAATTTTGTCTTGCAAAGAAACCTCGACGGTTCCGTAATCCGTTCCTTCGCGTAAGACGAATTCACGAATTAAGTTTTCCAATGTTTCCGGCGCAATGTCTTGCCATGGAATGATCATAAATACCTCTAACTTTTATGATGAGCGGCTAGTTTACTGCGTTCGTTGCTTGGATACAGCAGAAAGGTAATCTGCGGCGATACTTTCGTAATACGCGGGCAGCGCTTCCTCCAACCAAAACTTAGGTTTTAACGCCGTTCCTGTTAGGAAGCCAACATGGCCACCGTGTTCAAAGAGACGGTAATCAATGTTATCTGGCAGAACAAACTTCGGGATCACATCGTCGGTCATGAACGGATCGTCTTTGGCATGGATGATCAGTGTGGGTAGCGTGATTTGCTGTAGTTTACTTAAGCCAGAGCATTGGTCGTAATAATCTTGTGCGTCTTTGAAGCCATGCAATGGTGCGGTAATCAAATCATCGAATTCATACAATCGTGTGACACGTTTTATTGAGTTGTAGGACAGCGCAAGCTCGCCATGCAGTAGATGATGCTTTTGTAACGCGTTACGTTTCAGTGAAGAAAGCAGATAACGGCGATACACTTTTGAAAAGCCTTGTTCTATACGGTTTGCACACGCCGCTAGGTCTAAAGGCGCTGAGATAATAGTCGCTGCATTCAAAATAGGGTGATCTTTATATTGGGCTAAATAATTCGCCAACATGTTACCGCCAAGAGAAATACCAACTGCAACTTTGGGATTATCAGGAAAACGTTGTTCAAGGTGCTCTAGGAAGTAACGAGCATCCGTCACTTCACCCGAGTGGTAAGCTCGTGCTTTTTTGTTTGGTTTACCGCTGCAGCCACGAAAATGCATCATCACCGACAGCCATCCAGATTGAGCAAATGCATTCATTAACCCATTGGCATAAGGGCTATAGAAGCACCCCTCTAATCCATGAAATAAAACAAAAATCGGCTTTTTTTGTGCAGGCTCTTGGGTTGGGTCCTCGCTCCACGCGAGATCGAGAAAGTCGCCATCGGATGTATCGAGGGTTTGCCAAATCGGCGTAAATAACGCTTTTTTGCGAATAAAACGCGGCAAAAGCGTTTGGAGATGCGGGTTTTTGATCCCGGCGGCTGCGAAAAATTGTGTCATACCTAACTGCTCTTATGCGGTCCTTCGGTGTCCGTTGAAGAACTTATTAATATAATCCTTTATAAAGATTATAGGTATTCTACAGATTTATGGGCGTTTTGGTGGTTGAATGTTTGGCACCGGAATAGCAAAGGCTTGCTGCAAATGCTCCCCACCGAGTTGACGACAGTATCTCAACGTCAGTGGGTCACCATCATTTTTGAGTAGTGCAAGTGAGTTAATGCAGTCCACCAAATCCGCTTGTTGCTGCTTTTCTAGTTGCAGCTCAAACTGCAAGGTCTCACGATACAAAGCGTCATTGACTTGAGACTTAAGGTGGCGACGAAGGTCGCGAAAGGAGTGAAGTAAAGTTTCGCTCCTACCTAGACAGTCTTGCACCAAGGGCCAGTCTTTTTCTTGGAAAATGAGTTGCTGCTCATCGAGCCATCTGAGCAGCAGGAGTAGGTTCACGTTACCGTGGTAGTTGTTCTGTAATGATAAACACGCCTCTTTCACTTCTCGCACACCATAAAATTGCAGACTAAACTGCCAAAGGTGTTCTAGGGTGAGTGTGTATTCAGCGTGTTGATTACTCATTGATTAAACTCTAGCTCCATCTGCTCCAACGTTTCTTGAGCAGACATCCATTCCATTTCAATTTCTTCGAGCTCAGCCTTACTAGAAGCTTGAAGTGCCAACACTTGGTTAAGTTTAGCTTTATTTTCGGCCGCATACAGTGAGTTGTCCGCCAATTGTTCTTCAGCTTCGGCCAGTGCAGCACCTAACTTATCCATTTTATTTTCTAGTTGTGTCAGCGTTTTGCGAATTGGCGCTGTCTGTTTTCGAAACTCTGCATCGCGACGTTTTTGCTCTTTCTTCGCAGCTGCGCTGTTGGCCGTATCTTTGCTTGGCTGCGCAGCCTGCGCTTCTTTGCGTTCCGCTCTTTGTTGTTCGGTTAACCATTTATAATAGTCATTTAAATCACCGTCGAACGGAGCAACTTGTCGATCATGCACTAAATACAAGTCATCGGTCGTAGCGCGCAGTAAATAGCGGTCGTGCGAAACAATCACCATTGCACCTTCGAACGTTTGCAGTGCCATCGTCAATGCCTGACGCATGTCCAAATCCAAGTGGTTGGTTGGTTCATCAAGTAGCAACAGGTTTGGCTTTTGCCACACAATTAAAGCCAATACCAAACGGGCTTTTTCGCCACCAGAAAACGGCGCAACTTTTTCTAGTGCTTTGTCACCTTGGAAGCCAAAGCTACCTAGGTAATCACGTAGCTGCTGTTCGGTTTGATCGGGTGCGATTTGCATCATGTGTTGCAGCGGTGTTTCTTCAGGGTGAAGCGTTTCTAACTGGTGCTGAGCGAAGTAACCAATTTTCACGCCTTGTGAGTAAGTTAGGTCACCACCTTGCGCGTTAAGTTCACCAGAGAGCAGCTTGATTAATGTCGATTTACCCGCACCATTACGGCCGAGTAGACCAATACGACTGCCAGGAACCAAGTTCAAGCGGATCTTCTCTAAGATGAGGTTGTCACCGTAACCTGCAGATACTTCATCCATCATCATGATTGGGTTTGGCAGCGCAGCTGGCTCACGGAATTGAAAGCTAAATGGGTTATCGAATTGAGCTGGCAGTACTTTTTCCATGCGCTCCAAAGCTTTGATACGGCTTTGGGCTTGGCGTGCTTTTGATGCTTTGTAACGGAAGCGGTCGATGTAGCTTTGCATGTGCGACATCTGCTTCTGTTGCTTTTCAAACATCGCTTGTTGTAACACCATTTTTTGCGCACGTTGGTTTTCGAATGACGAGTAGTTACCCGTGTATTCGTTCAGCTGCTGATTCTCGATGTGAATGATGCGACCAACAATTGGATCAAGGAAGTCTCGGTCGTGCGAGATCAGAATCAGCGTGCCAGGGTAGTTTTGTAGCCAACGCTCTAACCACATTACCGCATCCAAATCCAAGTGGTTGGTTGGTTCGTCGAGTAGCAGTAGATCAGAACGACACAATAGCGCTTGAGCCAAGTTAAGACGCATACGCCAACCACCCGAGAATTGGGTCAAACTCCAACTCATTTGCTCTTGGCTGAACCCTAAACCATCGAGCAGTTCTGCCGCGCGAGCGCGAATGCTGTAACCACCAATGGTTTCAATTTTACCGTGTATCTCGGCAACTAGGGTTCCGTTGTCTTGTGTTTCTGCTTCAGCCAACTGCTTTTCGAGTGCTCGGTACTCGCGATCACCATCAATGACGTATTCCAGTGCAGTGCGCTCTAGCGCAGGCGTTTCCTGTGCGACCCAGGCCAACTCCCAGTGTTGAGGTTGGCTAAATGAGCCAGCATCAATTGACAGTTCATCTTTCAGTAGGGCAAACAGCGTTGATTTACCGCAGCCGTTTTTGCCCACAAGACCGACTTTATCGCCAGGGTGAATAGTCGCAGAAGCTTGGTCTAAAAGAGGTTTACCGCCACGCAGTAACTGAATATCAGAGAAGGTAATCATAAAGTTTTCATTCACTTTGCGCAGTGCGCGTTGCTTGGTTACATAGCGAAGTGGTTTCAATCGTTTTTAAAGCCACTTGGGTATATATCTAGCGGTGAATAGTAGGGGTATTGACCGGAAAAGTCGATTGATTCGCTTTAATTGCATTATGCTGTACAAAAAAGTATAACAATTTGATAACGGATAAAAATAACCACAAGGACGACCATTTGGCTGTTGCACCGTCTATTCTCCCAAAAGTTCTGGTCATTTATGCTCATCCAGAGCCACATAACTCGATTGCCAATCAAGTGATGATAAAAAAAGCTCAGTCGCTTGATCATGTCACTGTGCACGATCTTTACGGTGTTTACCCCGATTTCTTTATTGATGTGAATTACGAACATGAGTTGTTGCTCGCTCACGATGTGATCGTATTTCACCACCCACTTTATATGTATTCATGTCCAGCCCTATTAAAAGAGTGGCTAGACCGAGTGTTAGGTAAAGGCTTTGCGTTTGGCGGAGGTGCGGCTCTAGAAGGAAAATACTGGCGCAGTGTCATTACAACAGGTGGTAAAGAAGAAGCCTTCAGCGCGAAGGGGTACAACAAATACCCACTTGAGCAAATCTTGCAACCGTTTGAACTGACGGCAGCCCTATGCCAAATGCACTGGATTGAACCTCTGGTGTTGTATTGGTCAAGAAATGTTTCGGATATTGAACGCTACGAACATGCCGAGTTATACCGTGGATGGCTGAGTAACCCACTTGAAAACTGGCAAGCGGCAGATCGAGGAGGTCAGTATGGCGATCACTAGTGAGTTTCTTCAAAGCAGTGTGGTCTTTCTTTCGGCTGCGGTTATTGCGGTGCCGATTGCTCAGCGCCTTGGGCTTGGCTCGGTTTTAGGTTATTTACTTGCTGGTGTGTTGATTGGCCCATGGGGGCTTGGCTTAATTAGCGACGTTGATGCCATTTTGCATTTTGCCGAGCTTGGGGTTGTGTTGTTACTGTTTTTGATAGGGCTGGAATTAAACCCTAAAAAATTGTGGCAGATGCGAGGGCCGATTTTAGGTTTAGGCGGTGCGCAGGTTGTGGTCACGACCGCCGTGATTGGTAGTGTCGTCAGTATGTTTGGCGTAAGCATGCAAGTGAGTTTAGTGATCGGGATGGGGTTGGCGCTGTCCTCGACGGCGATTGCGCTTAAAGTCATTGAAGAGCAAGGGCTTAATGGTACCGAAACGGGGCAATCTGGTTTTGCGGTGCTGCTCTTTCAAGATATTGCAGTGATCCCGATGCTGGCGATGTTGCCCTTGCTAGCAGGCGGGCATAGTGGTGGAAGTTGGTTGGATGTCTTCACTATTTTAGGCAATGTGGTAGCACTGTTGATTGGTGGTCACTTTTTACTACGTCCGCTATTTCGTTTTGTCGTGATGAGCGGCGTTCGTGAACTCTTTACCGTTGCTGCACTTTTAGTTGTGCTTGGCATTTCGGTCGTGATGCAAAAGCTCGGTCTTTCGATGGCATTGGGGACTTTTTTAGCAGGCGTTTTGCTGGCAGAGAGTGAGTATCGCCATGAGTTGGAAATCGCTATCGAGCCATTTAAAGGTCTGTTGTTGGGGTTATTCTTTATTGCGGTGGGCATGGCGGTAAACTTGGGGTTATTGGCATTACATCCTTTAGAGATTCTCGGTGCGGTGGTGGCTTTGGTCGTGGTTAAGGGTTTGGTTTTGTATGCATTGGCGAGAGCTGCCCGTGTCGGAGCCAAAGCGAGAAGCCGTATGGCTGCAATTTTGAGCCAAGGCGGTGAGTTTGCCTTTGTCATATTTACCGCGGCGAGCCAAGAGGGCATTTTGTCCAAAGAGCAAGTGGCGTTTCTGTTGGTGGTGGTCAGTCTATCCATGGTGACGACTCCTCTTTTGCTGATGGGACAAAAGAAGTGGTTTGCTCATACCCTGAATCAAGAAGAAGAGGGCATGACCACGAAAGTCGTGGATCGCCGACCACGCGTTATCATTGCAGGCTTTGGACGTTTCGGTCAGATCGTCGGACGTTTAATGTATGCCAATAAAATCAAAGTGACAGTATTAGAAAGTGATGCCAGCCAAATCCACCTATTACGTAAGTATGGTTACAAAGTGTTTTATGGCGATGCTACACAAATTGACCTATTGAGGGCTGCTGGCGCTGATAAAGCGGAAGCATTGATTATTTGTACTGATTCACCTGATGAGGTGATGGCCATCGTGGACATTTGTCGCGTGCACTTCCCGAAACTTAAGTTGTTAGCCCGAGCAAGAAGCCGTGTCGAGGCTTACCAGTTAATGAGTCATGGTGTAGAGAATTACTCTCGTGAAACATTTCTAGGGGCACTAGATCTCGGTCGCCAAGCGCTCGTAGAACTGGGTATGCATCCTTATCAAGCAAAGCGGGCAGAAGCACATTTTCGCAAGTTAGATAATGCTATGCTTAAGGACTTATTGCCTCAACACAATGAAGATAAGAAATTAGCTCAAAGAGCGAAAGAGGCCCGCAAAGAGCTAGAAGAAATATTTGGTCGTGAAATGGAGAGCGACCATCAGTCACCTAATCATTGGAAGTAGTACTTGAGCCAAGACTCAAGCTAAGGAAATAGCGTGAAAATCAAGAAACGTTTTATTGCCGGCGCTAGCTGCCCAAATTGCAGCCAGCAAGATACCCTGCGCTGGTGGATTGAAAATAACATCGAATTAGTTGAGTGTGTCGAGTGTGAGTTTACAGAGCAGCGCAAACCACAATCTGTAGAGAAAAATAAACACTCGGATCAGGAAATGATCGGAATTTTTAAGCCGGAGTAATTGAACTTCGATAATTGATCCCCATAATACACCCAGATATCTCAGTACTTAACCCCATTCAGGTTAAGTCAATTAATCTCCCTGGAGTTAGTATGAAAATTGAAAAGAACGTTGTTGCAAGCCTTGCATACAAAGTAATGATGGAAGACGGTGTCGTTGTTGATCAATCAACAGCAGAAGCACCTCTAGATTACCTTCACGGTCACAACAACCTAATCACAGGTCTTGAAAAAGAACTTGAAGGTAAAGTGGCTGGCGACAAGTTCTCAGTAACGGTAGCTCCTGAAGAAGCTTACGGTGAGCACAACGATGCGCTAGTACAGCGCGTTCCTGCGGACGTGTTCCAAGGCGTTGAGCAAATCGAAGTGGGCATGCGCTTCCTAGCTGACACTGACCAAGGTCCAATCCCTGTTGAAGTAACAGAAGTTGACGGCAACGAAGTGGTTGTTGACGGTAACCATATGTTAGCTGGTCAAACACTAACTTTCGAAGTAGAAGTTATGTCTACACGTGAAGCAACAGCAGAAGAGATCGAACACGGTCACATCCACCAAGGTGGTGGCTGTTGTGGTGGTCACGATCATGACCACGATCACGAAGAAGAAGGCGGCTGCTGTGGCGGCGGTAGCTGTGGTTCTCACTAATCATAAGCTCCTTCACTAGATAATCTTATCTAGCAAAGCTTTGAAAAGCGCAAGTTGAGTTTTCAACTTGCGCTTTTTGTTTATCTAAGGTGTAGTGCCAACCATACAAGGAATAACAGTTGGACAAAGTGATGACGAAACCTTTCTCGATTGCCATTCATGGTGGTGCGGGCACCATCTTGCGTGAACAGATGAGCGATGAGCTGCAACAATCCATCTTGGCGGATTTAGAAGCTGCGGTAAAAGCGGGACATCAAATTCTAGAAACGGGCGGTGAAGCCTTAGATGCCGTCGTAGCGGCAGTGAAAGTATTGGAAGACTCTCCTAACTTTAATGCGGGTAAAGGCTCAGTGCTGACCAACAACGAAATGGTCGAAATGGACGCTTCTGTAATGGATGGTAGAAACCAAGCGGCAGGTGCTGTTGCCGGTGTTCGTCATATCAGAAACCCAATTGAGCTCGCTCGTGACGTGATGCGAAACAGCAATCATGTGCTGTTGGTGGGTGAGGGCGCAGAGAAGTTTGCTTTTGAGCAAGGCCATGAGTATACCGAGCAAGATTACTTCTTTACTGATCGCCGTTATGAGCAGTTGCTGTCTATGCGTGAGAAAGGACTGTTTGCTTTGTCGGAATCTCGTTACCCAGATGACCGTAAGCACGGTACGGTTGGTGCGGTGGCATTGGACCAACAAGGCAACTTAGCCGCTGCCACCAGTACGGGTGGCGTGACGAATAAGAAATACAACCGAGTCGGAGATTCTGCTCTTATTGGTTGTGGTACGGTGGCCGAAAATGGCGTCGTGGCAGTTTCCACTACGGGTGTCGGCGAGTTCTTTATTCGTAAACGTGTTGCGGAAGACGTTGCAGCACGTATGCGTTACTTACAAGAAGATATTCATACGGCTTGTGAACACATTATCCAAGGTGATCTCAAACAGATGGGCGGAGAGGGCGGTTTGATTGCCATTGATGCTAAAGGTGAGATGCACTTTGCGATGAACAGTTCTGGCATGTACCGAGCAGGCATTAATACGCAAGGCGAGCTGAGCGTTAAAATCTACGCCGACGAATAGCTTCCTCTTGAGTACCTTCTTAAGTAATTAATACAACAAAGCCCAGAACATGTTCTGGGCTTTATGCTATTTGAGCCTGCATTTTAATAATGCGGTGGTGGGGTTTCTTCTGACGGATCGGCTAAATTCGACGAGTCCATATTTTTTACTTTACCTACCACATATTTCATCTGATCGAGCATCTTGGTAATTTGCAGTTGTTGCTGCGATAAAGCGCCGTTCAGATCTTCAATAGTCTGTTCTTGGAACGCAAGCTGACATTCTAAGTCATTAATGCGTGCTTCCAATTGCTGAATGATTTTTTCTGTCATGATCCGTTCTCTAACTGCCAAGCTTGGGCAATACCTGCTGAAGTAGCAGTAATTACGCGTTGTTTTGAATCAAAGGCTGCATCATACACGACCGCACGGGGAGGGCGAGTGTCTTTTTTGGGCTCCACTTCAAATCCACTCATTCGTTTTCCGGTTTGAGTATCCCATATCGACACACGGCCAGAAGGGCTTCCTGTGACTAGTTGAGTCCCGTCGTCAGAAAATCGTGCGGTAGAGAAAATTAATTGGCGTGACCAACTGCTCAACTGTGTGACTTCTTGTCCAGTTTTTAAATCCCAAACAATCGCTTGGTTTCCGCCATCAGATGTCATTGCTAATTTTCCATCTCTTTGCAGGGCCACGCGAACAATTCGTTGTTCATGTTCGAAGGTTCGTAGTACTTGTCCGGTTTCGGTGTCCCACAGATACGCTTTATAGTCATTACCTCCGGTTAGGGCGAAGCGCCCATTAGGAGAAATGGCCACGGAATTGACTTTTTCACGATGCGCAAGGAACTCCATGCGACGCCCGGTGACTAAGTTGACATAAATTGCTTTACCGTTGGATAACCCAAGCAGAACTTGTTCACCATTACTGGTGATATCAACGTCGCGAATGAGCGCATCAGAGATAGACCAAAGGCCTTCGGATTGCGTCCAGCCTAGGTCCCAAACTGCGAAGTTCATTTGGCTTGCTGTAATTGCGTAGCGACCATTGTCAGATATGCGGATATGGGAAACCACATTGGCATCGGCATCGAGTTCACCCAGATTGGCTAGTTGTTCGTTTTGCTCTAGGTCCCACAACATCAAATGACGTTGTTGAGAATAGAGCAGAGCAAACCGTCCATCTCTGCTAAGTGCGAAGCTCGTCGCACCTTGAGGTTCTATCGGCCAACGCTGCACTTCACGCTCGGCGAAAAAGCAACCATTTAACGTGGTGATGACAATTAAATATAGGAATAAATGAAAAATTCTTTGCATCACATCTAATAATCCGGTTTGTGTCTTAAGACATATAGCTAGTATATTGGTATAACGATTGTCTTCACTAGTCTCATAGAAGATTTGTGCACAACAACCAATGGCAGAGCCATTATTGGGAGAATTTAATGAAATCAGTTTTAAAAGTGTCGCTACTTGCTGCAACAGTTATGCTAGCGGTAGGTTGTCAGAAAGAAGAAACTAAAACAGAAACCGCACCTCAAGCAGAACAAGTTCAAGCAGAAACCGGTAAAGCGGTTCACTTTAAAACCGACGACGACAAAGCGGCATACGCAATCGGTGTTTCATTTGCTAACTACCTAAGCACAAGCATCGACAAGCCAAGCGAAATCGGCATTAATCTTAACAAAGATTTGGTACTAAAAGGTATCGAAGACGTCTTCAAAGGCAATGCTGAATTGAATGAAGAAGAAACACGTGCAGCACTAGAATCTCTAGACAAGCGTGTTGCAGAAAAGATGCAAGCACAAGCGGCTGAGAAAGCAGCTGAAGCGAAAAAAGCTGGCGATGATTTCCGAGCTGAGTTTGAGAAGCAAGAAGGCGTAGTGAAGACAGATACAGGTCTTCTATACCAAGTAATGACACCAGCTGAAGGTGAGAAGCCAAAAGACACTGATACGGTTCAAGTACACTACAAAGGTACTCTGATCGACGGTACTCAGTTCGACAGCTCATACGATCGTGGTGAACCTGCAACGTTCCCACTTAACCGTGTAATCCCAGGTTGGACAGAGGGTGTTCAGTTAATGCCTGTGGGTTCTAAATTCAAATTCGTTATCCCGCCAGAGCTAGCATACGGTGACCAAGACACACCAAGCATTCCTGCTAACTCAACGCTAGTATTTGAAGTTGAGCTGCTAAAAGTTGAGAACGACAACGCAGAGCAATAACAATAAGCTGCGATAAGTTATTGAAAAAGGTCCGTTTAACGGGCCTTTTTTGTTCTAGGTCACTAGTTGGTGAGTTTGCTAGGTTGCTTTTCAAATTTTCTGATAAACTTACACCAATTTGTTGATTTTTCGCTCGAAGGCTTATGACAACTACAGAAACAATAAACGCGGAGATGTTGCTCGAAATGGAATCCGTTAACGTGATGCCGTTTACCGAGCACGACAAAATCATTTTAAGATCTTATGAGGCGGTCGTGGATGGTATCGCCAGCCTGATAGGTCCATTTTGTGAAATCGTTCTTCACTCTCTAGAAGACTTAAATACCTCTGCAATTAAAATCGCTAACGGTGAAAACACGGGGCGCCAAGTCGGCTCACCAATCACCGATTTAGCGCTTAAGATGCTAAAAGACATCGAAGGCTCGGAGCGCAACTTCTCACGTTCGTACTTTACCCGTGCAAAAGGTGGCGTGTTGATGAAGTCGATTACTGTCGCCATTCGTAATGGCGAAAATCGCGTGATTGGTTTGTTGTGTATCAACGTCAACTTGGATGCGCCTTTCTCGCAAGTCCTTCAGTCTTTCATGCCGACGCAAGAAGCGAAAGAAGCGGCTTCCTCGGTCAACTTTGCTAGTGATGTAGAAGAGCTGGTGGACCAAACTGTTGAACGCACCATCGAAGAGATCAATGCGGATAAGTCCGTGTCTAACAACACCAAAAATCGCCAGATCGTGATGGAGTTGTACGACAAAGGTATCTTCGATATTAAAGATGCCATCAACCGTGTCGCGGATCGCCTTAATATTTCAAAACACACCGTTTACTTGTACATTCGTCAACGTAAAACCGAGGATGATGAAAGGTGAGCAAACTGACTTACACGTTAGTGGTGAATGGTCCCGTTTATGGCAGCCAGTCAGCGCGCAGTGCTTATCAGTTCGCCAAAGCGGTGATAGAGCAAGGCCATCAGCTAGTGAGCGTCTTCTTTTATCAAGATGGTGTGACTAATGGTACTGCTTTGAGTGTGCCAGCCAACGATGAGTTTGATCTCAATAAGGCGTGGCAGTTTTTGGCTAAAGAGCATGGTGTTCGCCTAGAAACTTGTGTCGCGGCCGCTTTGCGTCGCGGGATTGTAAGTGAAGAAGAAGCAAATCAACATGGTTTGGTACAGAACAATCTAGCCGATGGTTTTGAACAAGCAGGCTTAGGTAGCCTAGCTGAAGCGATGTTAACCCAAGACAGAGTGGTACAGTTTTGAGTCAGTTAACTTATCTATTTCGTAGTGCGCCACATGGCAGTGCAGCTGGTCGTGAAGGTGTGGATGCACTGTTAGCCGCGTCGGCTTACTGTGAAGATATCAGCGTCATTTTCATGGGTGACGGGGTATACCAGCTTCTACTCGGGCAAGACCCCAACAATATTTTGAGTAAAGATTACGCGCCGATGTTAAAGCTTTTCGATTTATACGACATCGAACAAGTCTTTGTGTGTTCAGAGTCGTTAACCCAGCGAGGTTTGGCGCAAGCGGATTTAGTCATTGAAGCCCAAGCGTTAAGCTCAGAACAGCTCAAAGATAAGTTACAACACGCTGGCAAGCTACTGTCTTTTTGAGGAAGTTATGTTACACATCATAAAAACAGTCTCTGCTCTAGAAGACGCTATGCCTTTATGCAGTGAACAGGATGACATCTTACTTATAGAAGATGCAGTGTACGCTGCTAACTCGCAACATAAAGCACTTTCCCATCTAAAAAACCGCAGCGTATTTGTGTTAGAGAGCGATGCACAAGCTCGCGGTATTGCAAATCGTATTAGTCCATCGCTGACGATTGTGAATTATTCAGGCTTCGTTGAACTAACAGCAAAACAGGATAAATCCCTAACTTGGGATTGAACAAGATTTGCTGTCGACAAAGCTTTACGGATGAATTGTTCTAATTGAACAAAAAAGATCCGTATATTTCTTGACACACCTCTCACTGCTGCATAGAATTTTGCGTCCCTAACTGCATTGGCAGTTGGGGATAGATTTTTCACAAAGCTTACTTTCAAGTAAATCAGGAGCTAGTTAATGGCAACTATTAACCAGTTGGTACGTAAGCCACGTGCAAAGCAAGTTGTTAAAAGCAACGTGCCTGCACTAGAAGCGTGCCCACAAAAACGTGGTGTATGTACTCGTGTTTACACTACTACACCTAAAAAACCTAACTCAGCACTTCGTAAAGTTTGTCGTGTACGTCTGACAAACGGCTTCGAAGTTACATCGTACATCGGCGGTGAAGGTCACAACCTTCAAGAGCACTCAGTTGTTCTAATCCGTGGTGGTCGTGTTAAAGACCTTCCAGGTGTGCGTTACCACACTGTTCGCGGCGCACTAGACTGTGCTGGCGTAAATGACCGTAAACAAGGTCGTTCTAAGTACGGTGTGAAGCGTCCTAAGTCTTAATGGATTCCGTTAAGTAAGGCCAAACACTAAATTATTTTTAATTTTTTGAAAAAACTGAAAAGTTTTGGATAAAACCTGAAGAAGACAACGGAGATAAATCCATGCCACGTCGTCGCGTCATTGGTCAGCGTAAGATCCTTCCAGATCCAAAATTCAAATCTGAATTGCTGGCAAAATTCGTTAACATCCTAATGGTTGACGGTAAAAAATCTACTGCAGAGAAAATCGTTTACACTGCACTAGATGCTATGGCTGAAAAGTCTGGTAAAGACCACTTAGCTATTTTTGAAGAAGCTCTTGAAAACGTTCGCCCAGCGGTAGAGGTTAAATCTCGCCGTGTTGGTGGTTCAACTTACCAAGTACCTGTAGAAGTACGTCCGGTTCGCCGTAACGCACTTGCTATGCGTTGGTTGGTTGAAGCTGCGCGCAAGCGTGGTGAAAAATCTATGGCTCAACGCCTAGCTGCTGAAATGCTAGACGCGTCTGAGAACAAAGGTACTGCGGTTAAGAAACGTGAAGACGTTCACCGCATGGCTGACGCAAACAAAGCGTTCGCTCATTACCGTTGGTAATACCTTCTGTGCTGCGAGGTTCTCTCGCAGCACTTTTCTATACTCTAAGGTACACCTTAGTAAGAGGATACAATCGTGGCTCGTAAAACTCCTATTGAGCTATACCGTAATATCGGTATCTGTGCTCACGTAGATGCAGGAAAAACAACCACAACTGAGCGTATTCTGTTCTACACTGGCCTTTCTCACAAAATCGGCGAAGTTCACGATGGTGCAGCAACCATGGACTGGATGGAGCAGGAGCAGGAGCGTGGTATCACTATCACATCCGCTGCGACTACTACATTCTGGCGTGGTATGGAAGCACAGTTCCCTGAGCATCGCGTAAACATCATTGATACCCCTGGACACGTTGACTTTACTATCGAAGTAGAGCGTTCTCTTCGTGTACTTGATGGTGCTGTGGTTGTGTTCTGTGGCTCATCTGGTGTTGAACCTCAGTCTGAAACTGTATGGCGTCAAGCAGACAAATACCACGTTCCACGTTTGGTATTTGTAAACAAGATGGACCGTGCGGGCGCAGACTTCCTACGCGTTGTGAACCAAATTAAGAATCGTCTTGGTGCGACTCCTGTTCCAATCCAGCTGAACGTTGGTGCGGAAGATGAGTTCAGAGGTGTCATCGACCTTATCAAGATGAAAATGATCAACTGGAATGATGCCGATCAAGGCACTTCGTTTACTTACGAAGACATCCCAGCTGACATGATTGAACTTGCTGAAGAGTGGCGCAACCACATGGTTGAATCCGCTGCTGAAGCTAGCGAAGAGCTGATGGACAAGTACCTTGAAGAAGGTGAATTGACTGAAGCTGAGCTCAAACAAGCTCTACGTACTCGCACACTAAATAACGAAATCGTACTGGCTACTTGTGGTAGTGCGTTTAAGAACAAAGGTGTTCAAGCGGTACTGGATGCAGTAGTTGAGTTCTTGCCATCGCCTGTTGACGTACCTGCAATTAAAGGTGTCGACGAAAGAGAAAATGAAGTTGAGCGTCATGCTGACGACAACGAACCTTTCTCAGCGCTAGCGTTTAAGATTGCGACTGACCCATTCGTGGGCACGCTAACTTTCATGCGTGTTTACTCCGGTGTTGTAAACTCGGGTGACGCTGTTTACAACTCAGTAAAAGAGAAGAAAGAGCGTTTCGGTCGTATCGTTCAGATGCATGCGAATAAGCGTGAAGAAGTGAAAGAAGTTCGCGCTGGTGATATTGCAGCTGCTATCGGTCTGAAAGACGTAACAACAGGTGACACACTGTGTGATCAGAACCACAAAGTGATTCTAGAGCGCATGGAGTTCCCTGAACCAGTTATTCAGATTGCTGTAGAGCCTCGTTCTAAGGCAGACCAAGAGAAAATGGCTATCGCGCTAGGTAAACTAGCAGCGGAAGATCCATCATTCCGCGTGGAAACGGACGACGAATCAGGTCAGACTCTGATCTCCGGTATGGGTGAACTTCACCTAGACATTATCGTTGATCGTATGAAGCGTGAATTCAGCGTTGATTGTAACGTTGGTAAACCTCAGGTTGCTTACCGTGAAACCATTCGTGGTAAAGCGGAAGTTGAAGGTAAGTTTGTTCGTCAATCAGGTGGTCGTGGTCAATACGGTCATGTTTGGGTCAAACTTGAGCCTTCTGAGCCTGGTGAAGGTTTCGTATTCGTAGACGAAATCGTGGGCGGTGTGATTCCTAAGGAATACATCAGTTCGGTATCGAAAGGTATCGAAGAGCAAATGAATAGTGGTGTTCTAG
The DNA here is from genome assembly GCF_033340155.1 of Vibrio sp. 1562. Taxonomy (NCBI): domain Bacteria; kingdom Pseudomonadati; phylum Pseudomonadota; class Gammaproteobacteria; order Vibrionales; family Vibrionaceae; genus Vibrio; species Vibrio sp. 1562. Next base: position 650 of record NZ_JAWOVY010000029.1, on the reverse strand, counting down.
CGGGTTACCCTGTACTAGATATTAAAGCTACACTATTTGATGGTTCTTACCACGATGTAGACTCAAGCGAGATGGCGTTTAAGATCGCTGGCTCGATGGCATTCAAGAAAGGTGCACTAGAAGCACAACCTGTGATTCTAGAACCTATGATGAATGTCGAAGTAACCACTCCGGAAGACTGGATGGGTGACGTTGTTGGTGACCTAAACCGTCGTCGCGGTATCATTGAAGGCATGGACGAAGGTGTGGCTGGTCTTAAGATCATCCGTGCTCAAGTACCACTATCCGAAATGTTCGGTTACGCAACTGATCTACGTTCTGCAACTCAAGGCCGTGCGTCTTACTCTATGGAGTTTCACGAGTACGCTGAAGTGCCGAAAAACTTCGCAGATAAAATTATTGCAGAGCGTGGTTACTAATTGACGATTGAACTGCAAAAAGTTTACGACTTTTTGCGAGATCAGGGCGTCCAAATATTGCGCTAACGGGCGTTGGCGCATAAAATAACAATTTCTGGCGCGTCGTCGATCAATAATGATCACGACGAATCATAACTAGGAAGGAACACGATCGTGTCTAAAGAAAAATTTGAACGTACGAAACCGCACGTTAACGTTGGTACTATCGGCCACGTTGACCACGGTAAAACA
>NZ_JAWOVY010000028.1:10966-50805 GCF_033340155.1 Vibrio sp. 1562 | reverse complement strand
TTAGCATGAGTAGTTTTACAGGCAAAGCCGAAACGGATGATAACCACCTACTGAAGTAGGTGGTTTAGGGCTGAAAATAAAAAGCCCCGTTAAATAACGAGGCTTTTACTTATGACTTGATTATTCCACTACTCTTTCGATGAGCAGTTGAGGTTTAAAAGTACTAGCTCTCGAAGTGCTACAGAGAACTTAGCAAATTCGTGTACTGAGCCAACTTTGAACTCGTTTAAGATACTCTCCCAGCGGTGCAACGATTGCTCGTTAGTTTCAATCCAATCTTCTAACGCAGCCATCACGTCAAGCTCTTCGGTTGAGCAGCCACAAGTCAGTACCTGAGCGGTAAGTTGACGTTGTTGCCAGTCCAGATCTTCACGGAATGCCGCTCTTGCAAGTGCTTGCCAGTTGTTATCAACGGCTTGGCTATTAATTTGCTTCAAGAACCAATGCAACGATAAACGGTCACCCAAGTTAAAGTAGAGTTTCGATGCTTGCTCAACCGTTTTACCTGTTTCACTTGCTACTGATGAAATATCCAGTGCAGATTGTAAGCTTGATAAGCGGGCAACTTGGTGAGCGAGTTTCTCTTCAACCCCTTTCTCTATCCAACCTTGAGCCAACTCATTGTGTTCTTCAACTTCAGACTCAACTAACATAGTGTCTAGGGTTTCAGTGATAACATTGACATCTTGCTTGTAGATAGCAATCAACTCACCGACCGTGCATTTGCCGCTACGGTTACGAAGCAACCAGCGTGCAATTCGACGCAGTGCTCGGCGCACGTAAAACATAATTTCGTATTGAGCTTGCGCTGTCGCAACGTTATCAAGTTTGCGAGTTTGCTTGAGGATTTCTTCTAAATCAAAGATTTCTCTAGCCGCACTGTAAGCGTTGGCAATATCGACAACACTTGCACCAGTTTCTTCTTGCAAACGAGTAACGAAGTTACAGCCCATTTCATTAACCATCTGGTTAGCCAATGCTGTAGCGATAATTTCAGCTCGCAGTGGGTGATTAACCATTTGATCTTTATAGTTACGTCGTAACGCACTTGGGAAATATTCAACAAGTTGTTTTGCATGGAATTCATCATTTGCGATTTCATCCGTAACAAGTTGCTGTTTAAGTACCATTTTACCGTAGGCAACTAACACTGATAGCTCAGGGCGAGTCAGACCTAGTCCCTGTTTTTCACGCTCGATTAGCGTTTCATCATCAGGAATGTATTCGAGAGCACGGTCCAAGTACCCTGCTTTCTCCATAGTGTGGATGAATCGAATTTGCTCCTTAACAATGCCAACACCTTGCTGTTCAGTAACAGAGATCGACTCCGACTGACGGTAAGCATCATCCAAGACAATTTCACCCACTTCGTCTTCCATAGACTCTAGAATTTGGTTACGTTGCTTAACCGTAAGATCGCCATTTGAAACCAGTCCATTGAGGAAGATCTTGATGTTGACTTCATTATCCGAACAGTCAACGCCACCTACGTTATCAACGAAGTCCGTGTTCACTCGACCGCCAGTTAGTGCGTATTCGATACGACCAAGCTGAGTCATACCCAAGTTACCACCTTCGCCAACCACTTTGGCTCTTAAGTCACGGCCGTCAATGCGCAGCATGTCGTTAGCACGGTCACCAACATCTGTATGAGTTTCTGTTGATGATTTAACGTAAGTGCCGATACCACCGTTCCAAAGAAGATCGACTTTCATTTTCAAGATCATCTTTATCAGATCGTTAGGCGCTAAAGATGCTTTCTTCGTACCTAACATTTTCTGAATTTCTGGCGTCAACTGGATCGATTTTGATCGACGAGAGAAGATGCCACCACCTTGAGAGATCAAGTCTTTGTTGTAATCTTCCCAGCTTGATCTTGGCAAATTAAACAAGCGGTTACGCTCTTCCCAGCTGCTGGCTGAATCTGGATTTGGATCAATAAAGATGTGCATGTGGTTAAACGCAGCTTGCAATCGAATATGCTTCGATAACAGCATACCGTTACCGAACACGTCACCTGCCATATCACCTACACCGATTGCAGTAAAATCAGTGGTCTGACAGTTGATGCCCATTTCACGGAAGTGACGTTTAACAGATTCCCAACCACCTTTTGCGGTGATTCCCATTGCTTTGTGATCGTAACCGTTTGAACCACCTGAAGCGAATGCGTCACCTAGCCAGAAGTTGTATTCTGCAGAAACAGAGTTTGCCAAATCTGAGAAGGTTGCTGTGCCTTTATCGGCAGCCACTACTAGATATGGGTCATCTTCATCGTGACGAACAACGTTTTGTGGTGGTACCACCTCTCCTTCAATGATGTTATCTGACACATCTAGCAGTGCACGGATAAAGCGTTTGTAACAACGCTGACCTTCCGCAAAAATTTCATCACGAGTGGTGAGAGATGGCTGGCGTTTACAAACGAAGCCGCCTTTTGCACCAACTGGTACAATTACAGTGTTCTTAACCTGTTGCGCTTTTACTAAGCCAAGAATCTCCGTACGGAAGTCTTCTTGACGATCTGACCAACGCAAACCACCACGAGCCACTTTTCCACCACGAAGGTGAACACCTTCAATATCTGGTGCGTAAACAAAGATCTCGAATGCAGGTACAGGCTGCGGAATCTCAGGAATATCGCTTGGCTTCATTTTCAAAGATAACCAAGGCTTAGGCTGCTTATTCTCGTCTACTTGGTAGTAGTTGGTACGAAGCGTCGCCATGATCATTTCAATATAACGACGAATAATACGATCATCATCCAAGCTCTCTACACGATCCAACTGCTCTGTTAGCTTTTTAATTAGATCGTTTTGGCCTTTCTCGCTGCCTTTGTGTTTCGGATCAAATCGCTTGGTGAACAGCTTGACTAGACCTGTCGCTAAGTCTGGGTAGTGGCTTAGCGTGTCTTCGATGTACTGCTGACTGAATGGGAAGCCGACTTGGCGCATGTATCGTGCGTAAGCGCGAAGAATGGAAATCTCACGGCCAGATAAAGACGCACCTAATAACAATCGGTTGAAACCATCACTTTCAAGATTACCCGCCCAAATGGCAGCAAATGCTTGTTGGAAACGATCACGAGCTTCACGAAGGTCAACGGTTTTCTCGCTCTTATGCAGCATAGAGAAGTCAAGGATCCAGAAAGTCTGACCGTTGTTTTTCTCGATCTCATATGGCGATTCGCCAATCACACGCAAACCAAGGTTTTCCAACATCGGCATTACGTCAGAAAGGTGAATTGGTTCATCGCGATGATATAACTTTAAGCGGACAGCTTTGGAATCTGCTCCCTCTTCTTGAGGTCGGTAGAACAACATACCAAGTTTATTATCATCACTTAACGCTTCTAAGCGCTCGATATCTGCAACCGCAGAACCTGGCATCATGTCCTCTTTGTATGAGCGAGGGAACGCACTCATATATTCTTTTGAAAGAGGAAGGCCTTTACTTTCACCAAAGTTAGCAATGATGGATTCTTTTAGTCTGTCATCCCAAGAGGTAGAAACTTCCATTAGATTTTGCTCGATCTTTTTCACGTCTACGTCAATGTTGTTATTGTCTACACGAACAATGTAATGTGTTCTCGCTAGTGGGCTTTCTGAGAAGTACGTTGTAAATTCAACCTCTTGCTCGCAACCAAAGTACTGCTTAAGAATGCGTTGAGTTTGACGACGCAATTCTGTGTTGTAACGATCTTTAGTGACATAAACCATGCAACTGAAGAAACGACCAAATGGGTCTTTACGAACAAACAAACGCAGCAAGTCACGATCTTGCATTTGTACAACACCCATTCCCACCTCAAGCAGCTCTTCTTCATTAGCTTGAAGCAACTCGTCGCGTGGGTAGTTTTCTAAGATATTGTGCAATGCTTTGTATGAGTATGATCCGTGACGGTATCCACTTGCTTCAAGGATACGGTCAACTTTTTCACGGATCAAAGGAATACTTTGTACCGCTTGGTTGTAAACGGCGGAGGTATATAAACCAGTAAAGCGATGCTCACCTATTACTTTACCGTTTTCATCAAACTTCTTAATACCGATGTAATCAGTATAAGCTGGACGGTGGATACGAGATGCTTTGTTACCTTTGGTGATGATCAGAGCGTATGGTTTTTTCGCTTCTAATCGCGCTGAATCTGATAATTCAGAGAGCTTGACGCTACGCACGCGCTTGTCATCAGCAAACAGACCTAGTCCTTTTTCTTTAGCAGGAACAAGTTCGGTATCACCATTGACCTCTTTTAAGTCATAATCTTTATAACCCATAAAGGTAAAGTTATGATCTTCTAGCCAACGAAGAAATGCGATCGTTTCATCCATACGATCAGTTTGGATAGAAACACGATCTTTATTTTTCTCAAGTTCATCAGTAACAAACTTAAGCTTATCAACCATCTGCTTCCAGTCATCAACGACTAAGCGAGTATCAGATAGAATTCTTAACAGCTCTTCTTTAAGCGCTTGCATCTCGTCTTTACTAGTAAGGCGGTCTACCTCTATGTGGAAAAGTGATTGAAGAACACCACCCTCACCGTTTACGTCTGTAACTTGGCCTTTTTTATCACGCTGAATCTGTGTTGGGTTATTCAACATTAGGTGACAAACAAGATCCAAACGTGCTAAAGCCATTTTGACTGAGTCCACTAAGAATGGACTATCTGGAACAACAATTTCTACGATTGTGTGTGTGGATTGCCAGCCTTGACGACTTACGGTCGGGTTAAATACTCGAACCGAAATCTCTTCTGGTTTTTTTTCATTGATATGGTGCCAAAGGCTAACGACAGCACCATAAAGGTCGGATTCGTTTCGCTGAATTAGATCATCATCAGCAATGTTACTGAATAAGTGTTGAGCAAGTTTAGTTACAAGCGTTTGGTGAGAAAGCTCGAGTTTGTCTTGAATCAGTTGGTAAACCTTTTCAAGCAGAACCGGCACTACATTTTCACGCGCGGTCATATTCACACTCCACATTAGAATTGTTGTTTTGTAGGGGGACTTAGTAGCTAGGTTGTTACCTTAGAAACTAAGCATAGGTAATGCATGTGCCCATTGTAAAAGCATAATTACAAATGTTTAACAACTAATCGTAGTGGTAAGAGGTGAAATGTCCGATTCTGTGACTAAGATTCCTATTTAACTCTCTGCAAATACAATACATCACAGAGTTTCTAACTTAAGAAACTTATTATTTTGGTCAGTTGTTAGTCTAAACTGGCCTCTAACGCCCAATTGACTAAGAAATGGTCTAAATCTCGCGGCGGGTAACTGCAAACGCAAACCGTTGTGTGTGACAACTTGAACAACACTTGCCGCACCAGAATAATGAGATAAAAACGTTTGATATGAAATGTTGAGATTGAAGTAGTAATAGTTCATGAAGTGAAAACTAAGTGACATAAACAAATAAGGTGGTCTAAATGACCACCCTATTGTGTTGTTTACTATTCGTCTAGTGCTTTAGTCACTTTTTCGAATAGATCTTTAGCAAGATTATCCATTGCTTTGAGCTTTTCAAGTTCTGCACGAATCATTGCTTGGCGAGCTTCATCGTATTTACGGAACTTAAGCAAAGGATCAATCATTCGAGAAGCTACTTGTGGGTTCGAATCATTTAGTTGGCGAAGAATTTCACCGGCAAACTGGTAACCTACACCGGATTTATCATGGAAACGTACAGGGTTCGCACTTAAGAACGAGCCAATTAAGCTGCGCGTACGGTTCGGATTTTTCAAACTAAATGCTTCGTGGTTCATGGTTGCTTTTACTTTTTCAAGAGCATCCTCTGCAGGATTGCTACCTTGAAGTGCAAACCACTTATCCATAACCAAACCATCGTGCTTCCATTTATCGCTATAATCAGCCATAAGTGCTTCACGACACTCGAGCTGAGCGTTATTTGCAGCACTCATCGCAGCAATCGTATCTGTCATGTTATTTGCAGATGCGTACTGCGCGTTGACTAAATCATTACCTTTTTCCGTATGTGCTAGGTACTGAAGGCAACGGTTACGTAAAGCACGCTTACCAATAGCAGCATGGTCGATCGTATACTCTGTTTGCTTAAGCGTGTGATAAGTTGCACTTAGCTCATCTTCTAACTCTTTAGAAAGTGACACTGTAATGCTGTTTAGCACTTTGTCTACGGCATCGATATCAATTTGCTGGTACCAACCAGTAATCTCATTGATTGAAGGCATAGAGAAAACTTGAGCAATGAAAGCTGGCTCAAGCGTTTCATCCAACAGCACACCGCGGAAAGCATCTATCACACCTTCAGAAAGCGATACTTCTTGTCCCGCTTGAACGTTTTTCACATTCTGACGAATGTATTTAGCCAATAGCATTTGGCTAGCGTCCCATCGAGCAAAATCGTTCGTTGCGTGCTTCATCAAGAAGACTAACTCGTCATCGCTGTAATCGTATTCTAATTTGACTGGTGCCGAGAATTCACGCAACAAAGATGGCACTGGCTGTTCTTCGACATTTTCAAATACGAACGTTTGCTTATCTTGTTTAATATCCAGCACGTTATGAACAGATTCACCGTTAATTACCAGTGGGATAACTCGACCTTTCGAATCATACAACTCGATATCGAACGGAATATGCAGCGCTTGTTTTTCTGCTTGGTCTTGCGTCGGCTCCGTAAATTGCTCTACCGTTAGTGCGTAAGTTTTTGCATCAGCGTTGTATTCGCTATTTACGCGTAGCGTTGGTGTACCCGATTGGCTGTACCACAAACGGAACTGTTTTAAATCAACACCGGTGGCATCTTCCATTGCAGAAACAAAGTCTTCACACGTCGCGGCGGTACCATCGTGACGTTCAAAATAAAGTTTCATTCCTTTTTGGAAGCCCTCTTCGCCAAGGAGTGTATGGTACATGCGAATAACTTCGCTGCCCTTTTCATACACCGTTAGCGTGTAGAAGTTATTCATCTCAATGACTTTGTCAGGACGAATCGGGTGAGACATTGGGCTTGCATCTTCCGCAAATTGAGGACCACGAATAATACGTACGTTATCAATACGGTTATCAGCACGAGAACCTAAGTCAGAAGAGAATTCTTGGTCACGGAATACGGTTAAGCCTTCTTTTAGACTTAGTTGGAACCAGTCACGACAAGTGACACGGTTGCCAGTCCAGTTGTGGAAGTACTCATGACCGATCACAGCTTCGATACCTAAATAGTCACGATCTGTCGCAGTTTGATCGTTCGCCAGAACATATTTTGAGTTAAAAATGTTCAAGCCTTTGTTTTCCATTGCACCCATGTTGAAGAAATCAACAGCAACGATCATATAAATATCCAGATCGTATTCCAGGCCAAAGCGTTCCTCATCCCACTTCATCGAGTTGATCAAAGATGTCATCGCATGACCTGCACGATCTAAGTTACCTTTATCAACAAAGATTTCTAAATCAACACTGCGACCTGACATCGTTGTATATTTGTCACGCAATACATCAAAGTCGCCTGCAACAAGGGCGAACAAGTAAGCTGGTTTTGGATGCGGATCCTGCCATTGAACCCAATGACGACCGTTCTCTGCATCACCTTCTGCAATTCGGTTACCATTGCTCAGCAAATATGGGTAAGCCGCTTTATCTGCGATCACTTTTGTTGTGTATTTTGCTAGAACATCCGGACGGTCTAGATAGTACGTGATACGGCGGAAGCCCTCAGCCTCACACTGAGTACAAAATGCGCCGCCTGATTTGTACAAACCTTCGAGTGCTGTATTCGCTTCAGGATCAATTTTGGTGACGATTTCAAGTTCAAACTCGGATGGAAGATCGGTCAGTACCAGCGATGACTCCTTCACCTCGTGATGAGCCCAATCCTCACCATTTACTTTTACAGCGCGTAGCTCAAGCCCTTCGCCATCGAGTTCTAGCGTTGTTGTATCGCCTTTTTGAGCAACTTTTGATACCGCCGTAACGATTGTGTCATTGTCATATAGATCAAAAGTAAGATCGATATCAGTAATCGCATGAGATGGCTCTTTATAATCTTTACGATATTTGGCCAGGGGAGCTTGAGACATGAGCATAAATCCTTGTATGTCGAACAACAAAAATACCAGACTGCATGATCAAAAATGCAGTTCTGGTATCACTATATAAGCTATTTGTAGGGGTTGTGGTATCAGAATACAAGTCTTTCCATCAAAAAACGGAGCTTTTAGTGCTCTAGCTCCGTTTTTTGATTAACATTTAAACAACATTAATGACTTACCGTACGCACGCGTAATTTGGCGCATGTTAAAGGCATCATGGCGTAACTCTATTGAGTACGGCGTACATATCACCATTGGAATCTTCGATCGTTAGCTCATTCTTGTTGAGCTTATACGTGGTTCCATGCTCGCCATTTTCATACAACAGAACCAGAAACTCATCTTCTGTGTAAAACACACCTTGTTTGATGGACTCATCCCCTTCTTCGTTCGAAATCCTAAACATGAACACGAAATCAGGTTGAAGTATCAAATCCATCTGATTAATGTTGTTTGCCACAAGACCGTCGCCAGATACGTGAGAGCTAGACCAAATACCTGCAAGTGAATTGGATAATCCCTTAGTGAATGTTACACCATTAAGATCAAGCGTATTATGGTTGTTGCGATAGGCATAAATTTGAGGCTCGTCGGTGTTTAAACCAAGAACGATGGTGTCTTCATTTGCGTTATACAGCCCTTCCCAATGGTCAACGGAATAGTCTTTCTTTTGAATATCAATAGAAAAGCTGTAGTCCGAACCTAATGAGAGTTTGATCGCGCGAAAGTTTTCAGCCGACTCTTCGGGGTTTGGGTTCATTAAATACCAGTCTCCGATGAGAAACGGCGTGTCAAAGTGACTTAATTCATCTTCTCTGGTGTTTTCTCCACCAACCACACTAAAGCAGCAAAAGCTAAGTAAAATAAAGAACCACTTCATATCGGCATCCTTATCGTTTTCTTTTAGCTTAGCCAGTAGTCTTCACTTTCGCGAAATTTTAGATGTAGATCACGTAAATTATTGGGAAAAAATAAGCGAATATCTTACTTGATACTCAATACAAACAAAGATGAAAAGACATAAAAAAAGAGTGAGCCTGAAAGACTCACTCTTTTTACTTTGAATTGCCAGTTATTATGACTGATTTTTCTGCTTGAGTAGATCAACCATAATCGCGACAGACTCATCTAAATAAACATCAGGCGCTTCATAATCTTTAGGTATATCATCCAATGTTTTGAATGCTTCCTTACCTAAAGCAGCTTGACGCTCATTGATGCGTTGTAAACGAAGTGCTTCCGCTTTATCCGATTCAGCTTTACGAACTTTTTCGTTCAAAGACAAAGTATTATCGTCTTTTTCTTTACGATATTTCTCGATGTCTTCATTGATAAAGCGGAACTCCATTTCATCAGAAATACGCTTGTTATGAAGAGCAGTAAGTTTTTCAACTAAGGCGTCGTTACTTGGAAACGTTTGATATTGTGCTTTATCAATCTGATCCCAAGGTAAAGCATTGTCTTCAACACTTTCACCTGTTTCAGAAGCCTCAATTGGCGTTGGGTACGAAATATCTGGTGCAACACCACGATTTTGCGTACTTCCACCGTCAATACGATAAAACTTCTGAATCGTGTACTGAACATAACCTAGCTCTTTATCGAAAAGATCGTAAATATGATTCAGTGAACGATGTTGCTGAACTGTACCTTTACCGAAAGAGTTTTCACCTAAGATGATTGCACGATTATAATCTTGCATTGCCGCTGCAAAAATTTCAGATGCTGAAGCACTGTAGCGGTTAATCAATACCGTCAATGGGCCATCATAACTCACTTTTCCATCGGTATCGGCATTCACCTTGATGCGGCCATAGCTGTCACGAACTTGAACTACAGGACCTTCTTTAATGAATAAACCTGTCAATGCCGTCGCTTCTGTTAGCGCACCACCACCATTGTTACGTAGATCAACGATTACGCCGTCAACGTTTTTGGTTTTCAACTCAGCTAGTAATTTATCGGTGTCTTTCGATAAGCCGACGTAGAAACTTGGTACTTCTAAAATACCAATCTTCTTACCGTCTTTTTCGATGATTTCTGACTTAACCGCACGATCTTCTAAGCGAACTTTGTCACGAACAATTGTGACAATGTAACTCTTCGCATCGTTACCTTCTGGCAAGATCTGTAGATTAACCTTTGTGCCTTTAGGGCCTTTGATTAACTGAACAACATCATCCAGACGCCAACCGATCACGTCGACAATTTCTTCACCGTCTTGTCCAACACCAGTGATTCGGTCCCCTTCACCAAGTTGCTTACTCTTTGATGCCGGACCGCCAACAACAAGTGAACGAATTACTGTGTAATCGTCTGTCATTTGCAAAACGGCGCCGATGCCTTCTAGAGAAAGGTTCATTTCCGATTGGAATTGCTCGGCATTACGTGGAGAAAGGTAGCTTGTATGAGGGTCAACCTGTCGCGCGAAGGCATTCATATACAACTGAAATGCGTCTTCATTGTTGGTCTGTGTGATGCGCTTCATCGCGTTGTTATAACGCTTCTCTAAAACTTCTTTAATCTCTGGCCACTCTTTGCCAGTCAGTTTCAGATTTAACGCGTCATATTTCACACGCTTGCGCCACAACTCGTTGAGCTCTGCTTCGTCTTTTGGCCATGCGGCCTCAGAGCGGTCTAACTCTATCTCGTCATCGGTATCAAACTTGATCTCTTCATCGAGTAGAGTTAACGCATAAGCAAAACGATCGAAACGCTTCTGCATTGAGAGGTTGTAAACATCAAAAGCAATTTGGTTGTTGCCCGATTTAAGCTGATCATCAAGCTCGACTGACCAATTTTTAAATGAATCGATGTCTGCTTGAGTGAAAATATTTCTATTGTAATCAAGCAACTCTACATAGCGTTCAAATATCGCTTTAGAGAAATCATCATTGAGGCTGAAGTGCTTATAATGAGAGCGGGTAAATCGCGAGGTGACTCGTTTGCTAGCTGTTTCATGCTGAACTTCAGGAGAAAGAACCGGCAGGTCATCTTTATGTAGTTTGGCTTCAAGAGCCTGAGCTGATGCTGCTAGCCATAAGCTAGCAGCAATCAGGGTCACTTTTGAACGGCAATTCATGCGTAGGAGTATCTCCTTTATGCGCGCAAGTGCTCCGCTTTCACAACCATTTGTAGGCCGTTAGCAAGTTGAACACGTACATCATCCTTATTGATTTCAACAATGGTCGCTGCCATGTTTCCTTTGCCCATGTTCACGTTAACTGCGTTACCTACTGTGATTTCATCAGCATTTAGAGCGCGCGTTTCTACAGGCTTAGTTGGTTTTTGTACTTTTGGTTTATTAGTACGACGAGGCTGTTGAGGCTTTTTAGCCGCAGGTTTCGCTTTCGCCTTACCCTCTTCACGAGCTTTTTGTGCTTGTTCTTTACGACGAGCCTGAACTTTCGCCTTGCTTTCTGCAAGTGTCGCTTTCGCGTGTTCAACGTGCTCTTCTTCTAGCTCACCACAAGGGTTGCCATCTAGGTCTACACGTACTGCACCTGGTTTTACACCGTGTAGGTAACGCCATGATGAAGTGTACTGTCTTAACGCTGCACGAAGCTGTGTTTTGCTTACTTTTTCGTCTTCATTTAGACGTTCCGCAAGATCTTGAAAAATACCAATTTTCAGAGGTTTTGCTTCACCTTCTAAAGTAAAGCACTTAGGGAAACATTCAGCAATATATGCAATAACTTCTTTGCTGTTTTTTAACTTTTCAGTCATGAGGGGTCCTGATTTGAGCGGATTTCCGCGAGCATTAAGAAAAAATATTCTCGTATTATAGTGACATGCCAAGGAAAAACCACACTCGAAGGCTAATTTATGCGTCGTTCGCGTGTGAATTAAGCAGCTTTTCTACTTCAACCATGAAATGAGTGAGACCTTCTTCGTCTGTTTCATTAAATCGGCCAATACTTGGACTATCAATATCAAGTACACCAACCACCTTTCCATTAATAGAAAATGGAATCACAATTTCTGAATTGCTCGCTGCATCGCACGCAATATGCCCCTCAAATTCGTGAACGTCGTATACTCTTTGTATAGTATTAGTTTGTGCAGCAGTACCGCAGACGCCTCGACCCATTGGGATACGAACACAAGCTGTTTTTCCTTGGAACGGACCAAGAATAAGCTCTTCACCTTTTGTTAGGTAAAAGCCTGCCCAGTTAAGATCGTCAAGTTCCATGAAAAGCAATGAGCTCAAGTTTGCTAGGTTCGCAATAAAGTCTGGTTCAGACTCAATTAGAGCAACAGCTTGTTTGGTTAGTCTTTGGTATTGTTCTAAGTTCATATTAACTTCCTACTTACTATAAAAGCTTCCATTCTCAATGTATGGCGCTAAAATGCAGCCCTACTTTATAATAGGACTTATTCTCAATTACAATGCTTCTGAAAAATGACACTATTAGCCGTTCTTGGTTGATAACACAAGTAAAAAAGCACAAGTCCAAGCTGATCATAGCGAACTTGATAGCGGTGCTTGCAACCTTGATTAGTGTTCCAATTCCCCTCCTCATGCCTTTGATGGTTGATGAGGTCTTATTGGACCAACCTGCAAAAGGTTTAGATGCCATGAATGCCATTCTCCCTGAAGCGTGGCACACTCCGACAGGCTATATTTTCTTCACCCTGTTCTTGGTTGTTCTTATGCGAGCTGCGAGCCAAGGATTAAATATCCTTCAAAGCCGACAATTTACGCTTGTTTCAAAAACCATCACGTTTGAGATGCGCAGTAAAATGATCGACAAACTCGGCCGTATCAGCATCCGACAATACGAAACCAAAGGTAGCGGAGGAATCAACGCACACCTTATCACTGACATTGAGACCATTGATAAATTTATTGGTTCTACGTTAGCAAAATTCGTTATCAGTTTTCTGACTGTTATTGGTACTGCTATCGTTCTACTTTGGCTCGATTGGCGACTTGGTCTGTTTATCCTGTTAGTTAACCCTATTGTCATTTACTTCTCACGTAAACTAGGCAGTATGGTTAAACATCTGAAACGGAAGGAAAATCATTCTTTTGAAATTTTCCAAAACCGTTTAGTTGAAACATTAGATGGAATCTACCAACTACGCGCGGCCAATAAAGAACGAGAATTTCTCCAGCAACTCAAAGACAGTGCGAACCAAGTTCGCGTTGATGCAGACAAGTATGCTTGGCAATCTGAAGCTGCTGGTCGCGTATCTTTCCTTCTCTTTTTGATCGGCTTTGAATTATTCAGAGCTGTAGCAATGTTAATGGTCATGTTCAGTGACCTTACTATTGGCCAAATATTTGCCGTTTTTGGTTACCTATGGTTCATGCTGTCTCCTGTTCAAGAGTTGCTTGGGATTCAGTTTTCTTGGTATAGCGCTAAAGCGGCATTAAAACGCATCAACGACTTATTAGAGTTAGAAGAAGAGCAGAGACCGGTTTCTAAGGTAAATCCTTTCAAAGAAGGTAGAGAAGTTGATGTTAAAGTAGAAAACATTAATTTCTCTTACAATAATGAAAACAAAGTCCTAGATAATCTTTCTTTACATATGCCGGCAGGAAAGAAAGTGGCGTTAGTTGGTGCAAGCGGCGGTGGTAAGTCAACCTTGATACAATTACTTATTGGGGTTTACCGTCAAAACTCCGGTAGCATTCGCTTTAATGATGAATTAACAGAAGATATTGGTTTTGAAGTAATTCGCGACAAAATTGCCGTGGTATTACAGCAACCTATACTATTTAACGACACCTTGAGGCATAATCTAACGCTTGGTGGGGATTTTGACGAAATGTCACTTTGGCGTGCGCTTGAAGTGGCTCAGCTGCAAGATGTTATTTCTCAACTGAACCACGGCTTGGATACTCAAGTTGGTCGTAATGGCATTCGTTTGTCAGGAGGTCAACGACAACGGCTGGCCATTGCTAGAATGGTGCTGAGTAATCCTCAATTTGTTATTTTAGACGAAGCCACGTCTGCGCTAGATACCGCTACTGAAGCGGCTTTACACAAAGCACTGACCGAGTTCTTACGTGGTAGAACAACATTAATCGTTGCGCACCGACTGTCCGCTGTTAAACAAGCCGATTTGATCTACGTGCTTGAAGATGGGAAAGTGACGCAAACAGGTACTCATGGTGAGTTAGTTGAGCAAGAAGGCTTATATCAAACCTTATATGGGGGCATACAGTCCCACGCTTAAATCGTTCAAGCTAGAGAGGTCGTTATGACCTCTCTGTCTAAGCACGCCATGCAACCCAATAACGTACGTTTGTGCCAAGGTTGTGAATTGCCTGTCGACATCGTCGACTTACCCCATGGAAAAAATGCACACTGCCCTCGTTGTGGTACACAATTATATCGCGGAGGTAGCCCTAGCCTCTCTGGTAATCTAGCCGTCGCGATAACCTGCATCCTACTATTTATTCCATCGCACTTTTTTAACTTTATTAGCATCCGACTCTTTGGTGTGATGATTCCGGCAACCCTACCTTCAGGGATGATCACATTGATGGAAGAAGGATTTGTTCTTCTTTCATTGCTCATTCTATTTTGTAGCTCTCTTGCGCCACTGACGGTTTGTGTTTCAGTGGTAACGGCACATATTTCTTTACATCAACGATGGTTCCGTGGGCTTCGTATCTCACTGTGGCTAATTCAACATTTGAAGCATTGGGTTATGTTGGATGTGTTCTTAGTTAGCATCGCCATTTCCTGTTTTAAACTCCAAGATTATTCCGACATTTTCGTCGGTCCAGGGTTAATTGGTCTGGTTCTTTTGCAGATATTTACCGTTTTGTTAGTTTCAAGAATCAGCGTCCGTCGTTATTGGGAAGCTTGGAAGCCAGAAAGTTTATATGCTTTTGAGCATAAAGATGTGCATTGCCATGAATGCCACTTGTCCCAACCTGAAGGTGACCATTGCCAGCGTTGTCATCACGAGTTATATCATCGCAAGCCAAACTCCATTCAGAAAACATGGGCTTACCTCATCGCAGCAACGGTCGCCATCTTCCCTGCTAACCTGATCCCTATTTCCATCTTGCTTACCAATGGTAAGCGTTTGGAGGACACTATTTTTTCAGGCGTGGCTGGTTTGGTAAAAAGCGGCATGTATGGAATCGCTGCGATCATTTTTGTTGCCAGTATCGTTGTCCCGGTGATTAAAATACTTGGGCTCGCCTACATCATGCTTTGCATCCAATTCAAACGTTCGGTGTTTAAGAGACAACGAATGATGGTTTACTTTGTTGTTAAATGGATCGGTAAATGGTCTGTGATGGATTTGTTTGTTATTTCTATCATGATGACTTTAGTCGATCGTGGTCAGATACTGGATTTCACACCAGGATATGGCGCCGTAGCATTTGGTGTTGTCGTAGTGTTGACCATGCTTGCAGCAGAAAGTATTGATCCAAGGCTAATCTGGGACCAAACAAGCCCAAAACAATCAGAAAAAGAGTCAATGAATGAGTGATCAGAACAGTTCTCAAACGTCATACGTACCAGATGTAAAGCGGAGTAAAGGCATATCTCCTCTTTGGCTGTTGCCAATTTTGACCATGGTCTTAGCTGGCTGGCTTGTAGTGAAGTCGATACACGATGCAGGACAACGAGTGCAAATCTATTTTTCTGATGCCGCTGGTCTTGTCGCCGGCCGAACCACTATCCGTTACCAAGGATTAGAAGTCGGCATGGTAAGAGACATTAACCTCACCGAAGATCTCGGCAGTATTTATGTCGATGCTGATATCTATCCTGAAGCTGCAAAGTTACTGAACGATAAAACACGCTTTTGGTTAGTAAAACCAACAGCTAGCCTAACGGGAGTTTCCGGACTGGATGCGCTCGTCTCAGGTAACTACATCTCGATTCAACCCGGAGATGGTCAAGAGTTTGAGACAACATTCCATGCGTTAGACTCTGCCCCAACAGATTTACGTGTTTCTCAAGGTTTGAATATTAAGCTCAAAAGCCGTGATTTAGGTGGTGTATCGGTTGGCTCTCAAATTGTTTATAAGAAAATCCCAATCGGTGAAGTGTACAGTTACCAGCTAGATGAAGATGCAAAATCTATCACTATTCAAGCCAACATTCAGGATCAATACCGACATATCATTAACAACCGCAGTCGATTCTGGAACGTCAGTGGAATTGGTGCCAGCATCGGTTTTGAAGGTGTCGATGTAAGACTAGAAAGCATGAGTGCCTTACTAGGTGGCGCCATCGCCGTCGACTCTCCGGATGATGGTGAGCCTGTAGAAGAGAACACCGAGTTCCGTTTGTATAAAGATTTGAAAACTGCTGGTCGAGGCATCGCGGTTAAAATCGTCCTACCTGATGACAGCAAGATCAGCGGAGAAGGCGCTCCAATTATGTATCGCGGAATCGAAATTGGCCAAGTTACGGACTTGAGCCTTTCCGAAGGCCGAGAAGTGATATTGGCGTCAGCGGCAATTCAACCCGCTTTTAGTGACATGCTGACGACAGGTACTCGATTTGTCTTAGAAGAAGCAAAGGTGTCCCTTTCTGGTGTTGAAAACATTGCTAATTTAGTGCGAGGAAACTTCTTAACGATCGCGCCGGGCGCGGGTGAACGCTCTCGCCGCTTTACTGCCATTCGTAAAAACGTGTTTAACCAACAGCAAGAAAAGTCCATCGCGATTCGTTTGGTATCCGACAATTCGTTTGGCCTAGATAGCGGTGCCAATGTACTTTATAAAGGCATCGTTGTTGGTTCAATCATCAAAGTGGGCCTAGTTAAGGAAGATAAAAAATCACAACACGAAGTATTTATGGATGTATTGATTGACCATGAATATAAACATCTGATCAAATCAAACAATCGTTTTTATGTAACCGGCAGTGCATCAGCAGAGTTAACTGAATCGGGGCTCAGCGTTACCGTTCCTCCAGCAAAGCAGTTGTTAACTGGGTCAATTAGTTTTGTGAGCGAAGGCAAGCAAGATATTCAAAAAGAGTATCAACTGTTCCAAAATGAATCATTGGCTGAATTGGCGCAGTACAATCAAAGTGGCTCTAGGGCGCTAACACTATTTGCTTCTGAATTGCCGCCGATTTCCAAAGGCAGTCCTCTACTCTATCGTAATCTTCCAGTTGGTAACGTCTCCGATTTCCAACTAGTTGATGGCGGAGTACTAATTAAGGCTACTATCGAAAACCGCTTCGCTTATCTTGTAACGCCAAAAACCGTTTTTTGGAATCGTTCAGGGATTGAGATAGATGCATCATTAGCTGGCGTCAGTGTGAAAGCACACCCTTTGAAGTCGTTAATCGAAGGTGGCATCGCTTTTGACTCCGTGCCAGGCGTTGAAAACAAAATCGGAGAAAACTGGAAGCTGTATTCTGATCAAAAAACCGCTCGCAAGTTTGGGCGCGTCATTGCTTTAGAAACCGACGGTTCGCAAGAGATTGCTAAAGGAATGCCGATTGAATATCAAGGTGTTAAAGTTGGTGAAATCACTCTGGTTGTACCGAATTTTCGTCGTAACATGGTTGAAGTCACTGCAAGGATCCTACCTGAATACGTAGAAAACATTGCGGTTGAAGGTTCACATTTTTGGCTAACTGAACCAGAAATTGGTTTAGGTGGCGTTAAAAACCTCGGAGCGTTGGTGTCGAAATCCATCAGTGTTGAACCAGGTAAAGGTAAAGCCAAATTTGATTTTCAGTTAGAAAATAGTTCAGAACGCGTGCATGGAATCATGTTTACGTTACAAAGTGAACAAAGAGGCTCAGTACAAGTCGGTACCCCTATCCTTTACCGCCAGATGGAAGTTGGCCAAGTGACCGACGTAAGCCTAGGAGAATTTGCTGATCGCATCGTCACGACTATCAAAATACAGCCTGAATATGCTTACCTCGTTCGTCAAAACAGTGTGTTCTGGAATGTTTCAGGAGTAGATGTTTCCATCGGGCTTACCGGCGCTAACATCAAAGCGGGAACCTTTGATAGTTTAGTTCGCGGAGGAATTGCGTTTTCAACGCCAGAGCAATCGACTATTCCACCAGCGGCAAAGAGTGGGCAATCTTTCTTTTTGTATCCACAAGCTGAAGAAGGTTGGACTCAATGGCGTACAGCGATTCCTAAGCCGTAGAATAAAGCTCAATTCACGTACAATTGAAGTTTGATCACTTTAAAAGAGCAGCAATCGCTGCTCTTTTTTATTGCTCGGCCCTTGTCACTATTCGTTTCTGCTTCGCTTTCGTATATTATTTGCCACAAATTCTGCAAACGAGATCCCACATTGCATCCTAATGTTTACATCCCAGACGCGTTTCTGGAAAAAATCCAAACCATCCTTCCTGCTCACCTCAACATGGAAGACTTTATCGCTTCGTGCCAAAAGCCACTGCGCAAAAGTATTCGAGTTAATACGTTGAAGATCAGTGTTGAAGCGTTTCTAGAACGAGCAGAAACAAAAGGCTGGAAGCTTTCTCCTGTGCCTTGGTGTGACACAGGTTTTTGGATTGAAGCGGATGAGTCAGTTGTACCATTAGGAAACACAGCAGAACACATGTCTGGCTTATTCTACATTCAAGAAGCCAGTTCGATGATGCCGGTATCTGCTCTGTTTATGAATGATGAATCTTACGATGCCGTGTTAGATACCGCAGCCGCTCCAGGCTCAAAAACCACTCAAATTGCAGCTTTAATGAACAACGAAGGTGTACTTGTGGCCAATGAATACGCCGCAAGTCGTGTAAAAGTACTGCACGCTAATGTGGAACGTTGTGGGGTACGTAACGCCGCACTAAGTAACTTCGATGGACGCGTTTTTGGCGGTTGGCTACCAGAACAATTTGATGCGGTTTTGCTCGACGCGCCTTGCTCTGGAGAAGGCACCGTTCGCAAAGACGAAGATGCGATGAAAAACTGGACGCAAGCTTCCGTACTCGACATCGCTGACACACAGAAAGATCTTATTGAAAGCGCCTTCCATGCATTAAAGCCCGGTGGTGTGATGGTTTACTCAACATGTACGCTCAGTACAGAAGAAAACCAACAAGTTTGTCAACACTTGAAAGAAACCTTTGGGGATGCTGTAGAGTTTGAAAGCCTTGAGAACTTGTTTGAAAACGCAGAGGCAGCTCTAACTGAAGAAGGCTTTTTGCATATTTTCCCGCAGGTCTACGACAGTGAAGGGTTCTTTGTTGCAAGAATTCGCAAACAGGCTGCTGTTGAGGCGCCAGAAGTCAAAAAGCGCATGGGGAAATTCCCCTTTGCTAAAACTTCAAAAAAAGAATCGACAGAAATTGCTCAACAACTCCAAAGCGCGTTAGGTATTAAACTTCCAAATGACAGTTCTGTATGGCTTCGCGATAAAGATGTCTGGTTATTCCCTAATGCTTTAGAAGCGATGATCGGCGAATTACGCTTCTCCCGTATGGGTATAAAGATCGCGGAAGCCCATAAAAATGGCTACCGTTGGCAACACCAAGTCGCGACTGCCCTGGCGACAGGTTCTGAAAGCAACGCCATTGAACTCAGTATTGAAGAAGCGCGCGAATGGTACATGGGGCGTGATGTTCGCCCACAAACCATTCCTGAGGGAATGAAAACAGGTAAAGGCGAAGTGCTTGTCACCTATCAAGGCGCAGTTATTGGCCTTGGCAAGTGGGTAAGCAACCGAATAAAGAATGGTCTCCCTCGCGAATTAGTACGAGATAAGAACTTATTTTAAAAGACGTAACGAACCATAAATAAATGAAAAGCCATCGTATTTGCGATGGCTTTTTAATTCGTAAGTATGAAAGCAAGTGGGCTCGCTAGCGATCCGGACACGCTGTACTAAACTAGTTGTATCAAAGTAATGCTTTGATGTGGCATTTCTCTCTATGTTCACCAACAAAATTATTGTTGGACAAGTTTAGCGCAGGCTCTGCGGAGCCGTTTCCCCTAGGCCCAAAAAAAGGAAAAGTTTGGGCCGTTTTTTTGGCTGTAGTTCCACTATACGTGAGTTTGGACTACGCTATACGAATACCGTCTTTCTCAATGACAATTTTACCCTGCTTGTATAAGCCACCGATGGTCTTTTTATAAGTCCCTTTACTTGTGCGGAAAGCATCAAAAATCGCTTCAGGAGAAGACTTGTCATTCAAAGGCAAAAATCCGCCTTTCTTCTCTAGCAAGTCAAGGATCTTACTAGAAAGATCGTCCATTTTCGCCACACCGACTTTTTGTAGAGCAAGGTCGATTTTGCCATCTTCACGAATGTGCTTAATAAAGCCTTTCAGCTTTTTACCGATGTAAAGCTTACCAAAAACATCCGATGGGAAAATCATGCCCCAATGCTTACCGTTAACGATAGCTTTATAACCAAGTTGACTACGCTCTGCGATGATCAAATCAACTTGCTCGTTAACTTCATAATTCGCTGGAGTTTTATCTAACCATTTATTGAACTTAGTCGTACCAACAATGCGACCTGACGCTTTGTCGGTATAAACATACACTAAAATGGTTTGTCCGGCAGAGAAGCGAGTGCGTTGCTCACTAAAAGGAATCAGTAAGTCCTTTTCTTTGATGCCCCAATTTACAAAAGCACCTGTCGCATTCACACCCTCAATCTTCATTAAACCCCACTCACCCACTTGGGCAATTGGTCTTTCAATGGTCGCAGCAAGTTGGCTTTCTGAATCGAAGTACAGAAATACGTCTACATACTCACCAATTTCAGTACCCTCTGGTACATACTTACTAGGTAGTAGAACAGAACCGTAATCATCGCCATCCAGAAATACGCCAAAATCAGCCTTTTTAATGACTTCTAAGCTGTTAATTTGACCAATTTTAATCATTGATTTTGTCTCTTTTTAAATTTACGTGGAATTATACCTAAACTAACAAGAAAATCAGAGAGAAAAGCATAGTGCTCTGTTATGCTGTTGTCGTTCAGCTATATGCCCCAGTCACTCTTTTAGCACTCTTATACTTACCTGCTCAACGGAACGCATAAGTTAAGAATGCTTTAGCAAAGTCAGGAGCTTTCTTTGGTCACCGTCGATAAACAAGACTCAATAACATTAAAAATCAGTCATGCACTCGCAAAGAGCAAAAGTGTCGACCTAGATATTTACTTTTTTATACCTGGTGAGCTTGGTTTAAACGCCGATATCATCAGTGAATCCGAATTTTATTACACCTCAATCACACAGCAACGATCTTATTACAGTACTGAAATCCTTCTTCCGCTAGTACACAGTCGACTTGCCAAACGTGGACGCCTGTCGAATCAGCAATACCGAGTAAGTTTGAGTTTGTTCGCTTACCAATACGTTATCGCGCTAGACAAAGCGGTAGCAAGTTTAAACAAGCATGAGAACAACTCCGTAACGGAAGATGAAGTGGACGAAGTTATCGAGCTCACGCTTGAGATCTTAAAGCGCTTGCGGCGTTCTATTCCTTACGAAGAGAACTTAAAACGCTACTACGTTAACATCGATAACTATCTGTCTTGGTATACCGAGCAAAAGTTCCTGTCACTGGTGGCCCACCTACCACGTGAAGGCGACTATGGCACGATCAAGAAGCGCCTGATCACGCTATGTGAGAAAGAGCAAGCCCATCGTAAACTCAACAAATACAACTCATCAAGAGTCGTTGAAGACGTTACTCGCTTATCTAACAAAATGCGCTTGCTAAGGCGATTGATTGAACACCCTATCGTGCTTCGTGAAGAAACCATATCGATGGGTAACAACATCAAGCGTGCAATCAAAGGCATTGCAACCGGTTTAGTTATGGTTGTCGTGACCTCTACCGTGATTCTCGCTCGCGATTATCTGGGGGAAATTTCTGCCTCATTCATTATCGCGATGTCTTTTATTTACGCTTTACGAGAAATCTTTAAAGATGATTTACGCGATGCTATGTGGCGATGGATCCGTAAAGGCAAACCAAAATGGCGTAAGAAGTATGTTGATCCAACGACGAAAAAAGTGGTTGGCAAAAAATTGGAGTGGCTCGATTATCGTACCTTAAGTAGCTTGCCGGATAAGATTCAAAGAATACGTAAAAAACGCGTCGTTCAACGTGAAGAGCAGATTCTTCATTATCACGAGAAAACCGAAATGGCGACCTCTCTTTTCTTGAGTGGTTACGAACAAACGAGAGAAACATTGAACATCAGTTTACGCCCTATCATCCGCTTGATGGATAAAAGCTCAAACCGAGTTTACCGTTTAAATGAAGGTCAAGTAACCAAAGAGTCAGTAGAGAAACGTCATTTGCTCAATGTGATTGTCAAAGAGGACAACCACACCGATGAGCCTGTTTATTACCGCTGGAAAGTGGTCTTAAATCGCTCCAAAATCGTCTCTATCGAGAAGATTGAACTCAATTAAGCCAACGCCTTTAAACAAACGAGCCACAAACCACTAGGCAGCCTCTTTTCTTTGTTAGGCTGCTTTTTTTATCGAAAGAGTAAGCGAAAATTCAGCCATTGGCTCGTCACCATGTAAGTTAGGACACAGCGCGACAATTTTTACGTCACGATTTACTCGTTCACCCGTTGCCAAGGTGTGCTCGAGCATCTCATCAATGACATGACCATCGTTACAAACAAAGTGCACATCGGCTTCCGGGCGCTTTAAAAACTCGGCTTTCACACCTTTAAATGCTAGCGAGATCGCTTCTCCCTTTTCTTGCGCTTTACTCATAGCAAGAAAACCACCAGCAACATCAGCGCCAACGGCTAAAGCGCCGAAATACATGCTATTCAGGTGGTTCTTCGTTCTTCTGCGCAATGGGATACGAACCTCAACATGCTTGCTATCTATCGCAATGATTTTAGGGTGGCAAAGCCAAATCAGCGGCACTTTCGAAAAGCCAAACAGATTTAGATACAAATTCGCACGACGTAGAGCTGATAACATTTTGGTCTCCTTACCAATCTAGTCAGACCAGTTAATCAACGAAAGAAATAGATGTCAAAGAAATGTTAACAAAAGCTCGATCTCACGAGTTATTTAACCTTCAGGAAGTGACGGCGTCACCCGTGAGGTATGAAGTTTATCGCAGTTACTTAGATTACCTTACAGCGAGATAGATAAAATGGTTATAAATTCAAATGTATATATATTGATTTAATGATCAAGTTTTGTCATTTATACATAAGTCATTTAAATGAATACCTACACCTTTGTATACAATTCGGTATTTCCTGGCGAAGATTCCCGTGAAACGGTTTATTCCTGCCTGTAATTCCGTTATCTTTACCCCTTCGCAATAGAGAATAAAGCTATAACATGCCTATAAAAACAGATGAATTGAGAACCCAACCTTTGGGTCCAATGCCTACCCCAGCAGAGCTAGGTAGTGTACATCCTATTACGGATGACGTTGCAGACCGTATCGCTCAATCTCGTCGTCAGATTGAAAACATTTTATCGGGTGAAGACAATCGCCTTCTTGCGATTGTAGGTCCGTGTTCTGTTCACGACACTGAAGCTGCCATTGATTACGCCACTCGCCTGAGTGAAATCCAAGACAAGTACAAAGACGAACTGTTTATCGTGATGCGTACTTACTTTGAAAAGCCTCGTACAGTAGTTGGTTGGAAAGGTTTGATTACGGACCCTAACCTAGATGGTTCTTACGCACTTGAAGCTGGTCTTCATAAAGCTCGTAAACTACTACTGGATATCAACAAGCTTGGTCTTGCGACTGCTACTGAGTTTCTTGATATGATCACTGGCCAATACATCGCGGATTTGATCACTTGGGGCGCGATTGGTGCTCGCACAACGGAATCACAAATTCACCGTGAAATGGCGTCGGCACTATCTTGCCCAGTTGGTTTCAAAAATGGCACAAATGGCAACGTAAAAATTGCAATTGATGCAATTCGCGCATCGAAAGCATCGCATTACTTCTACTCGCCAGATAAGAACGGTCGAATGACGGTTTACCGCACAAGTGGCAACCCTTACGGTCATATTATTCTGCGCGGTGGAGAAAAAGGCCCTAACTTTGATGAAGCATCAGTCAAACAAGCATGTGATGCTTTAGCTGAGTTTGGATTGCCACAACGTTTGGTTGTGGATTTCAGCCATGCAAACTGTCAGAAGCAACACAGAAAACAAATCGACGTAGCTCAAGACATTTGTAACCAAATTAAGTCAGGCAGCACTCGTATTGCGGGTATCATGGCAGAAAGCTTTATTCTTGAAGGCAATCAGCCAATGACTGACATCAATAACCTAACGTATGGTCAGTCTATTACAGATCCATGCCTAGGTTGGGAAGACACTGCTACAATGCTAGATATGCTGGCAAGCGCTGTTAAGTCCCGAAAGTCCCTATAACAAAATAATCAAGGAATCTTCATGCCATCGTTTGATATTGTTTCTGAAATCGATACGGTTGAACTACGTAACGCCGTTGATAATGCTAACCGTGAATTGTCTACTCGTTTCGATTTCCGCAACGTAAATGCGAGCTTTGAGCTAGTAGAAGAAAACGTAAAAATGTCTGCGGAAGGTGACTTCCAACTTAAGCAAATGCGCGACATTTTACGCGGCCACTTAGCGAAGCGTAACATTGACGCGAACGCAATGGATGCACAAGACCCAGACGTTACTGGTAAAAACTGGCACCAAACTCTGCTTTTCCGTCAAGGTATTGATACTCCAACGGCGAAAAAAGTAGTGAAACTTATCAAAGACGCAAAGTTAAAAGTACAAGCTTCTATTCAAGGCGACAAAGTACGTGTTACTGGTAAGAAACGCGACGACCTGCAAGCGACAATGGCAGCGATTCGTGAAGCAGAGATGGGTATCCCATTCCAGTTTAACAACTTCCGTGATTAATCAATCTGAGAAGTAAATAAAAACGCCAGCGCATAATCCGCTGGCGTTTTTTATTGGCTTTTGTGTAACGAACTACGTATCCACTTTTAGCATTTGGCATTGCTAGATAACCAAGTCCTGCCCTTGCAGCAATACGAATTCGCTCGTTCCTTGTGGTATGAACACGCAAATTCGAAGCTTTTCAGCTTTAGCCTTGGCCAGCATATCCGAAAGCTCAGCAGCGCTCGAGAAAGCTTCTCTTTCTGCATCTCTGCGTATTAGTTCTAACACATTCGCTTCACATCGAGTTGAGTACAGAGCCAGCTCCGCTTGTTGCATATAGCGTACGGCTTTTATTGGCAACATCTCAACATCTTTCCCAACATGTATCCAAGTACAACTTCCCTTTTCATCTAAAGGTGTTGCCATGGTCGCTTGGTAAATTGCTTCTAACTCACGATTATCTCGCGCGTTTTCCACCTCGGGATTCGAGAAGAATTGCTCCCAAAACTTGCGGCGTAAATCGACACTAGGCAGCGCCTCTTTAATTGAGTTTCGCTTTGAGTTAGCAAAATCCGCCATCAACCCCATGTTTTGTGGCAGTATCGATTCAAGTTTTTCACGGATGTTTCGAATTAAAACTGGCGAAGCTCCACCACTAGAGATAGCGATTTGGATGCGGCCACGATTAATCATAGACGGCGTGATGAAATCACAATAAGGCTTATCATCCACAACGTTAACCAAGATGCCTAGCTCTTTGGCATCTTTGTACACTTGGTGATTTAGCTCAGGATTGTCTGTCGTCGCCCACACTTGAACAAAGCTTTTAGTGACAATGTCACTCGAATAGAAACGTTGTACCCAGCGTAGTTGATGCTCAGAAGCAAGCTTAGACAGAAAATCAACCAACGTCGGAGAAACGATAGTTACATCCGCCCCAGCCTTTAGCAACGCTTCCACCTTTCGGCTTGCCACCTCACCGCCACCCACGACGAGAACGGGTTTATTAATTAAATCTAAGAACAGAGGAAAATATCGCATTTCAATCCATGATTACTCTAATTAGCTGTTGTAGACCATGCTACCAAAAATGGGGCAAGCTCATCACCCTGTTTCGGTATCACAAATAATTTTTGTTTGAATTTTTACTGAACTTCACCTTGCTCAGCTAATGACAGTTTTAATAACAACTTTTTATTCTTTTGTATTGTTCACTCTTCTATTGATTGTTCTGATGCACCAAATTGTCCATGAATTGCACTATTTACAAACAATTAACATTTCGTCATTCTAAATCTCAAGGCACTTTGTAAGTTCTCTCAAAACTTCATTTAAATTATATATTTGAGAATTAACAGATCCTTTCCTACGCTTATAACTGGTTGATCTATCGAATGCCGTTTCTTCGAAAATCAATCACGTAGGACGATAACTCTAACGAATTGGACACGTTATTTCAGGTCACTCCTGATTAAACATGGATCATACAGGAAGGATACAAATGGCAAATAAACTCACAGTTCTTGCTTCCGTCGTAGCGGCTTCTACTGCGATGATGGCAACATCAGCTCAAGCAGCAGACACTACTCTGGACAAAGTCACAAAACAAGGCTTTCTTACTTGTGGCGTAAGTACCGGTCTACCTGGTTTCTCTAACCCTAACTCAAAAGGCGAATGGGAAGGTATCGACGTAGAATATTGCCAAGCACTGGCTGCAGCCGTTCTTGGGGATAAAACGAAAGTTAAATATGTACCCCTAACCGCAAAAGAACGTTTCACTGCGCTTCAATCTGGTGAGATTGATGTGCTTTCCCGTAACACGACCTGGACTCTCCACCGTGACACAGCTCTGGGCCTAAACTTCGTAGGTGTGAACTACTACGACGGTCAAGGTTTTATGGTGAAGAAGGAACTTGGTATATCAAGTGCTAAAGAGCTTGATGGTGCGTCGGTATGTGTTCAATCAGGTACAACAACCGAGCTAAACCTTGCAGATTATTTCCGCAACCAAGGCATGGCGTACAAACCAGTGGTATTCGACACAGCGGCGCAAACTTCGAAAGGTTTTGATGCGGGACGCTGTGACGTATTAACAACTGACCAATCTGGCCTTTATGCACTACGTTTGAATTTGAAAGATCCGTCCTCTGCGACCGTTCTTCCAGAAATCATCTCTAAAGAGCCACTAGGTCCAGTCGTTCGTCAAGGCGATGATCAATGGTTTAACATCGCTAAGTGGACATTGTCTGCGATGATTAACGCTGAAGAATACGGTATTAGTTCGAAGAATGCGGATGAAATGCTGAAGTCAACAGATCCAAACATCAAACGTATCCTCGGTGTTGATGGCCCTAAAGGCAAAGGGTTGGGTATCCGTGACGATTGGGGCTACCAGGTTATCAAACAAGTTGGTAACTATGGTGAAAGCTTCGAACGTACAGTCGGTACTGGTTCGCCATTAGAAATCTCTCGTGGCGTTAATGCGCTATGGAATGCAGGCGGCTTTATGTACGCGCCACCAATCCGATAGAAAGAGTTAATCAGGGCGGTTCATGCCGCCCTTTTTCTTGATTATATCTCACTGTATGAGTAAGGATCGCTCATTGGATGGCGAAAAGCGCTCGCTTTGTGGAACGGCTTTAAAGGTTCGTAAGCCGCTAGACATGAGAGCGTTATTCTTTAGCCAGCAAGGACGAAACTTCGTTATACAGGCCGATATCTATAACTAAGGTTTGAGGTTATCGCTGTATGAAACCGACACAAGATGCATCGCCAAGTACGATGTCCAAACCAAGCGGAAGCAAGAGCCTGATTTATAATCCTGCCTTTCGTTCTGCTATTTTCCAGATCATTGCTATTGCTGCACTGGTATTTTTCTTTTACACGATTGTAAACAACGCTCTCAATAACTTAGATGCTCGTGGTATTGCAACGGGCTTCGGTTTTCTGAATCAAGAAGCCGGGTTTGGTATTGGGTTAACATTAATTGAATACGATGAAACGTACTCTTACGGTAGAACATTTATCATCGGCCTTCTTAATACGGCGTTAGTCTCTGTATTAGGTATTATTCTGGCTACTGTGATTGGCTTTACCATGGGGGTTGCCCGCCTTTCTTCTAACTGGTTAGTTAGTCGTTTAGCGGCAGTTTATATCGAAACTTTCCGAAATATCCCCCTTCTTCTGCAAATATTCTTCTGGTATTTCGCTGTTCTTCAAGCATTACCCTCACCACGCCAAAGCTTAAGTCTTGGTGAAGCTATTTTCCTGAACGTTCGTGGCTTATATTTCCCTGCACCGACTATGGAACCTGGCAGTAGCTACGTTATTGCCGCGTTAATCTTCGGGGTAATCGCAAGCTTATTAATTAATGTATGGGCGAATAATAAGCAACGTCTCACTGGGCAACAAACCCCAATGGGAAGAATAGTTTTGGGTTTAGTTGTTGGCCTTCCATTGGTTGTGTACTTCCTTGCTGGTATGCCAATTTCACTGAATTATCCTGAACTAAAAGGGTTTAACTTCCGAGGTGGTATTAGCATTATTCCTGAATTGGCTGCGCTACTTTTGGCATTGAGTGTTTATACAGCTTCTTTCATTGCTGAGATTGTGCGCTCTGGTATTAATGCGGTTAGCCATGGTCAAACCGAAGCAGCGATGTCGCTAGGCTTACCACGCTCGAAAACTTTAAAGCTTGTTGTCATTCCTCAAGCGTTACGAATTATTATTCCACCTTTAACCAGTCAATATCTCAACCTCACCAAAAACTCATCGTTAGCGATGGCGATTGGTTACCCAGATCTTGTCTCTGTGTTTGCTGGTACTACCCTGAACCAAACGGGACAAGCGATTGAGATCATTGCGATGACGATGGGCGTGTACTTGACATTAAGTCTGATTACGTCTGCATTAATGAACTTGTATAACCGTAAAGTCGCGCTGGTGGAGAGATAATATGAGTACTCATCAATTTCAACCGGATCTCCCGCCACCCGCCAATACTGTAGGCTTCGTTGGTTGGATGCGGAAAAATCTATTTAATGGCCCTATCAATTCCATTGTTACTGTCATTCTTGCGTATATTGTCGTAACTGCAATATGGTATATCGTGGATTGGGCGTTTATTAACGCAGACTGGATTGGCTCAACGCGTGACGACTGTAGCCGAGATGGTGCTTGCTGGGTATTTATCAGCGTGCGCTGGGAGCAGTTCATGTATGGTTTTTATCCAGAGTCCGAACTATGGCGCCCTCGCCTGTTCTATATCACATTAGCCATATTTACTGTTTTACTCGCGTATGAGAAGACACCGAAACGGATGTGGATTTGGCTTTTCTTCGTAAACATCTACCCATTCATCATCGCTGGACTTTTATACGGTGGTGTCTTTGGACTAGAAGTGGTAGATACACACAAGTGGGGTGGACTACTCGTTACGCTCATTATTGCGCTAGTTGGTATCGTAGTTTCATTGCCAATTGGTGTGGTGCTTGCGCTTGGTAGACGTTCAGAGATGCCGATCATTCGCAGCATTTGTACCGTCTACATTGAAGTTTGGCGTGGCGTTCCTCTGATTACGGTTTTGTTCATGGCTTCGGTTATGCTTCCATTGTTTATGTCTGAAGGCTCAGAGACAGATAAACTGATTCGCGCCCTTATAGGTGTGGTTATGTTTGCCTCCGCTTACATGGCAGAAGTGGTACGCGGTGGTCTACAAGCCATTCCGAAAGGTCAATATGAAGCCGCTGATGCGCTTGGGTT
The DNA here is from genome assembly GCF_033340155.1 of Vibrio sp. 1562. NCBI lineage: Bacteria > Pseudomonadati > Pseudomonadota > Gammaproteobacteria > Vibrionales > Vibrionaceae > Vibrio > Vibrio sp. 1562. The sequence continues at coordinate 21,171 of NZ_JAWOVY010000028.1, read as the reverse complement.
AAGTTACTGGAAAAAGACTGGGCTGATTATCTTGCCACAGGCGCTAAAGATTACTATTCCTTCTATCGTGAACACCTTCATCGGTTTGTTTAAAGACACCAGTTTGGTACTCATCATTGGCATGTTTGACGTACTCGGTATAGGACAAGCAGCAAATACCGACCCTGAATGGTTAGGTTTTGCTACAGAAAGTTATGTATTTGTCGCGTTAGTGTTTTGGGTATTTTGTTTTGGCATGTCGCGCTATTCGATATGGCTTGAAAACAAACTTCATACCGGTCACAAACGATAACTCATCAAGATCAAGGACGTATTATGACGCAACAACAAGACTACATGATCCAATTGAAGGACATGAATAAATGGTATGGTGAGTTTCACGTACTAAAAAATATTAACCTCGACGTTAAGCGCGGCGAGAAAATCGTTATCTGTGGTCCATCAGGGTCGGGAAAATCAACGATGATTCGCTGTATTAACCGTCTTGAAGAGCACCAAACAGGCAGCATTTACGTCTCTGGTACGGAATTAACTGAAGACTTAAAGAACATTGAAGCAGTACGCCGAGAAGTGGGCATGTGCTTTCAACACTTTAATCTCTTCCCTCATTTAACCGTACTGGAAAACTGTACGCTCGCGCCTATCTGGGTGAAGAAGATGCCAAAAGATGAGGCAGAAGCAGTTGCGATGAAATATCTGGAACGTGTAAAAATTCCAGACCAAGCGGAGAAGTATCCCGGTCAGTTGTCTGGTGGTCAGCAACAACGCGTGGCGATTGCTCGCTCTTTGTGTATGAACCCTAAAGTCATGCTTTTTGATGAGCCAACATCTGCACTCGACCCGGAAATGGTTCGCGAAGTACTGGATGTAATGGTCGAACTCGCCGAGGAAGGCATGACTATGCTTTGTGTGACACATGAAATGGGCTTTGCTAAAGAGGTTGCCGATCGCGTGATATTCATGGACGCAGGAGAGATCATCGAAGAAAACAACCCGGTCGATTTCTTTGAGAATCCTCAATCGGATAGGACCCAAAACTTCCTAGCGCAAATCTTACACCACTAAGATTTAGCCGAATCGACATAAAAAAGCACTGGTTTCTATGAAGCCAGTGCTTTTGTTACTAAATTCAAAAATCTGTGTGAGAATCAACATAGCTATGCTAGGCAGTAATATTGTGTTACAAGTTGCCAAATACATAACATCTTATTTCCATTATCATTTTATCTAGGATATGCATGAAAAGGGCTTGATTTTTTGAACTTTCAGCCCCATAAATGTACCAATAGTAAACTCCCTTATTGAGGATAATTATGAACAGTCCAATGTTTACTCGTTCAACAAGTGTTCCTAATACACTAGAAACTAACAAAGTACTGAAAAACACTTACTTCCTACTGTCGATGACACTGATGACCAGTGCTATCGCAGCAGTCGCGACTATGGCAATGCAAATTTCACCAATCATGGCAATTGTGATGCAGGTTGCAGCGATTGGTATTTTGTTCTTTGTTATGCCAAAGGCAATCAACTCATCATCTGGTATCGTTTGGACATTCGTTTTCACGACTCTAATGGGTGGTGCTTTAGGTCCAATGCTTAACTACTACGCATCAATTCCAAACGGTCCTACTATCATTGCTCAAGCTCTAGGTTTGACTGGTATGGTGTTCCTTGGCCTATCGGCTTACACCATTTCAAGCAAGAAAGATTTCTCTTTCATGCGCAACTTCCTGATGGCAGGTTTGATCATTGTGATCGTTGCAGCGCTGATTAACATCTTCGTTGGTTCAACAATGGCTCACCTAGTAATCAGCAGTGTTTCTGCACTCGTGTTCTCTGGTTTCATCCTATTCGATACAAGTCGTATCGTTCGTGGTGAAGAGACAAACTACATCAGTGCAACAATTTCGATGTACCTAAACATCCTTAACTTGTTCACTAGTCTGCTAAGCATTCTAGGCATCATGAACGACGATTAATCGTTTCTCGTTAAGTAGAATAAAAAAGCCCGAAGGTAATTCCTTCGGGCTTTTTCTTTGTGTGCAATTCAGTGTATTACGCCTGCTCTACTGACAACTCTATAACTTCGTCAGCTTCTGGATTTTCTCTAAAGCGTCTCACTTTGATCGTTTCCTCTCCTAACATGATTTGCTTGGCGATTCGGTGCATACCGTCAAAAACACGATAGTCACTGGTTAAGATTACCGGATACGACAAATCAGCATTGTTGATTCGTTGGCAATGTTTTGCAATTTCACGGCAGGTTGGCTGTGGCCCTTCATGACTAAACCAAGTCACTTCATTTGGGCCTTTGATATCATCAATCGAAATTTCTTCTACAGGTAAGGATTCTGCAAGTTGCCAAATACGCTCGATGGACCAAGTGGATTTTACATTGTCATTAATCTCAATGTAACGTTGTTTCGACATGACTAACTCCTTGTCATCATTGTTGTTTCTAACCTGAATACAGGCTTTCATTAATCCAATGAGAATATCGGTCTATGAAAACAAACACAACGTTTAAGCTATTAATTCTCAAACAATCGCTATATCGCTTGTATGAGCGCTTTATAATCACCTCTCTCAGTTTGTAAACTGATTTCAAGGTATAACTTGTCTTAATTCAAACCGCGACTTCGCAATCGCTCATCGACTGATGACAAGAAGCAAAATACTCCAAACGCAACCCACCAATAACCGAACATCTTGAGCGCGGGCAACCAGACTACTGATTTACCAGCTACGCTAAAAAATATGTAGGCCGACATCATCGGTGTCACTAACATGACTCCCCAAGTCAAAAAAAGTAACGGCCCATAGATGTACTGCAACCAAGCATACTTCGGTTTTATAGGATTATGTTTTACAAATCCCGTCAGACATAGAAAAGAGAAAATGCTAAAGCATGCTTGCAGTACCGCCCATCCAATGGAAACGAAAAGATTCGACCACTCCATACACTCCTGAATTGCTCCGTGTTGTTGTTAAGCATGGGTGAACATAACGATTTTTTTCAATTTATTCTTTTGATTTAAAACTAGTTTATATTCGTTGTGATCGACTTATCTAAAACAATAAATATAACTGACAAATCAATCACACCAAGCGAATTGCATAACAATGCAAAACCACCGATATCAACCCCGAAAATTTTCTAACAACACGAATAAAAAAACAAACTTATGCTTAAAATATAATTTAAGAGTATTCAGTTATAGGCCACTACTTTGTACGCTTTTGATTCGCTCGATACGACTTCGAGATTCTTTTGTTGAGAACATTCTCGGCTGTCGCTAATCTATAAACATCCATGTTTACTTAACGGATAAAACGTTATGTTCGTTTACAACGGCAAAGAAATTGAAACGGATGCTCAAGGCTACTTATTGGATCATACTCAATGGGAAGAAGGTATGATTGAGCTTTTAGCAAAAGAAGAAGACATCGAGCTTACGGATGCTCATTTGGAAGTTGTGCATTTTGTGCGAGACTTTTATGAAGAGTTTAATACCTCCCCTGCAGTGCGTATGCTTGTGAAAGCGATGGAAAAAGCGCACGGCCCAGAAAAAGGTAACAGTAAGTATCTATTCAAGCTGTTTAAAAAGGGGCCAGCCAAACAAGCAACCAAATTAGCCGGCCTACCAAAGCCAGCTAAATGCTTGTAGATTCATAAAATTTTAAAACCGCGTAACGGCTTATACGACGCAGGTTCCTGCATCACATGCTCTACTGTTGCCGTTCGCGGTCCTTCTTGTAACCATTCCGAAAACGCAACTATTTGCGCGTCTGTTCCACACGCCATCACTTCAACATCACCATTGTTTAGGTTCTTCGCATAACCTGTTAACCCTAGCTTCAATCCTTGATGGGAAGTATGGTAACGAAAGCCCACGCCTTGAACATGACCTTTTACTATAAATCTCTCACACTTTACGTTCATCTTTGTACCGCTTCTTTTTACTGAGTGATATATTCTTTTCGTCTATTCACCCCACTAAGGATAGTGGGTTTTTGCACGGTTATTATAATTATGAAAGAAATTCCATTCCGCTGGATTGATAAGTATCTCATTCACTTAAAGATTCAAGAAAAGTTCTATTTGCTCTTCGTTCTCCCTCTTCTTGCTTTAGTCATTCTCACTCTCGTCCTTAATAGCGCGGCTAATACACTGATCTCAAGTATGTACCAAGAAGAGCTCATGCTTATGAAAGGTCTGATAGAGGCAGGCAACCTTTCTCAATCTCAAGTAGCAAGCCTCATAGCGGGTTCAGAAACCGTTTCTATTGGCTCAGGGCCGCAATCCGTGTCAGTTTTAAATGGTGCGTACAGCTTGGTTGCAAACCATGAACTTTCTTTATGGACTGCCCTATCAACGACTCAAGTGAGCATCATCTGTGTGAGCTTGTTTATTCTCGCTCTTGGCGTTTACTACATCATGACGTTTATTGGCGGCGCGATGTTCACGATGAACAAAGCATTAAACACTCTTGCTGGTGGCGACCTAACTGCGAGAATGAACTTCTTCCCTGTTCGCGACGAGTTTAGTGAAATTGCTATTACGATAGACAAAGTTGCAGAACGAGAGCAACAAATGGTGCTGTCGATTCAAGAGTCTGTGGCTTTAATGCAACAAATTAGCTCAGATCTGAATCAATCGATTCATCACAGTTCAGATATTTCAGCGACTCAGCAGGAACACCTCAACTCTCTTGCGAGTGCAACTGAACAGATGGCATCAACGATTCGAGAAGTCGCGACACTAGCTCACGATTCAAGCACGCAAACCGATGATGCACGTAACGTGGCTCAGTCTGGACAAGTGAAAGTTGAGAATACGCTTCACTCGATTTCGAACCTTTCTAATGAGATTCAATCTGCGTCTCAAGCCGTTGCCGAGTTAGATGCCAATGCAGCACAAATTGATGAAGTAGTGACAACAATCAATGGGATCTCCGAGCAAACCAACCTACTTGCTCTGAACGCGGCTATTGAAGCTGCACGTGCTGGAGAACAAGGTCGTGGATTTGCGGTCGTTGCGGATGAGGTTCGCGCTCTTGCGGGACGCACTCAGCAAGCGACAGTTGAAATCCAAACGATGATTGAATCATTACAGCGTAACAGCCAGTCGCTTACTAAACTGATGGAAGTGACAGTTAATAATGCAAATGAGGGACAAAACCTCATGACGGAAGTGAATCACGAAATCGGCTCTTTGGCAGATAAAAATCAAACTATCTCCGACAGTAGCATTCAAATTGCAACAGCAGCTGAAGAGCAAGGTGTAGTCGCGGACAATATCGCCTCAAGCGTTGAAGAAATTCGAGTTCAAGCAGATAACGTGTGCAATATGATAAGCACGACTTCACAAAACGTTGATCAACTGCGTAAGCAAAGCGACACAATGGAAGCACTACTTACTGGACTTAAAGCATAGCAACGGAATCTGTTACAGCAAATTCAAATAAAAGGGTCACTTTAGTGACCTTTTTTGTATTTAAAAGTCACTACAATGTACTGGATTGCCGAGGGATATTGCTTTTACCATTCACATCCCGGACAATACGCCCCTTTCAAAATTCAACAAGAGCTAATGAAATGACAGCTGCTATCTATTTGGTTAAAGGTCGTGAGAAATCGGTCAAGCGCAAGCACCCTTGGATCTTCTCTCGAGGCATCAACAAAGTTGAGGGCGAACCTGCTCTTGGCGAAACGGTTGATGTATTCACTCACGACGGTAAATGGCTAGCTAAAGCGGCATATTCGCCAGCTTCACAAATTCGTGCTCGTATTTGGAGTTTTGATAAAGAAGAAATCGACACCGCGTTTTTCGTTAAACGACTTAAAGACGCACAACTTCTTCGTGAAGACATTATCGAACGTGATGGCCTTACGGGTTATCGCCTTATCGCAGCAGAGTCTGACGGCTTACCAGGCGTTACGATCGACCGTTACCAAAATTTCTTTGTGTGCCAACTTCTCAGTGCTGGCGCAGAACACAATAAGCAGGCTATTGTTGACGCTCTGGTTGAGTGCTTCCCTGATTGTAATGTGTACGAGCGCTCTGACATGGCCGTTCGTAAAAAAGAAGGTTTAAAAGAGAGCACGGGCGTCTTGCACGGCGAAGAGCCACCTAAATCAGTCGTCATCGAAGAAAATGGCGTAAAGATTAGTGTAGATATCGTTGGCGGACACAAAACAGGTTTCTACCTAGATCAACGTGATAGTCGCCAGCAAGCGATGAAATATATGAAAGGCAAAGAAGTTCTTAACTGCTTCTCTTACACAGGTGGCTTCGGACTTTACGCTCTAAAAGGTGATGCAAAGCGTGTGATTAACGCTGACGTGTCGCAACCTGCTTTAGATACCGCAAAATTCAACGCAGAGCTAAACGAGTTTGATATTTCGAAGAAGCGTGCCGTGTTCCTAAATGCAGACGTGTTTAAGCTGCTTCGTGAGTATCGTGATCAAGGAACTCAGTTCGATGTTGTGATCATGGACCCACCGAAGTTCGCAGAGAGCAAAGCACAACTAAACGGCGCATGTCGTGGTTACAAAGACATCAACATGCTAGCAATGCAAATTCTAAAACCGGGCGGCACGCTACTAACCTACTCGTGCTCTGGCTTGATGGATCAAGTTCTGTTCCAGAAAATCATCGCTGATGCAGCCGTAGATGCTAACCGCCAAGTAAAGTTTGTGGAGCGTTTTGAACAAGCCGCTGACCACCCAACCGATACCGCATATCCAGAAGGTTTCTACTTAAAAGGTTTTGCATGTAAAGTGCTTTAGGCTACGAATAAGTAAGACAAAGCAGAAGAAAAGGGCCTACTGGCCCTTTTTCATTATGGCTCTAAGTTAACCTTAGTTAGTGCGGATAACACATCTCTCTCAAAGTCCGCATTTCCCACGATTAAATCACTAAACTCTGTCGCCCCGTTTTCTATTACGATAGTTTGAATTGAGTTTCCATCGTTATGGGTTATTTCTAGAGATAAGTCATCGCCATCAATGTTCAAGTCAATACTATTGAGAAGTTCTTCTATCGTATTGTGCCCTGCATCTTCAACGACTTCACTCAGATCTAAGGTGTCCAAATCTCTCTCAAAACCTCTAATTAGATCTGTTCCTGTATCCAAGGAGTCGTTGACCCATTTAAAGACATCTGCCTCGTTATCATTACCGATCAAGATGTCATGACTTACGTCCACTTCAGCTTCAATAATATTTGCAGAGCCATTACTTGAAGCATTTACTCCTCCGTTTTCATCAATAACGAATTGCAGGGTGTTCTCACTTTGATCACCATCGTTATCCGTCAATACATAATCGAAGTCTAACGTTTCAACTGTATCACCCACCGCACCATAAAATGCATACGCACCGTCGTTTAAGTCGATTTCCAGAGTATGTTTGCTGTCGATATAGATAGTAAGCTGCATCGTTGTGTCGTCAAATGCATGCGAAATACCATCGTTATTGTCAGTTACTATTAGGTCTGTACCATCAAACGAATAAGTGACACCGTCATGTTCTATTTCGCTAATATAACCACCATCTGCACCAATACCTGTATCTGGAGAAGTGGTATACATCAAGTTCCCCCCAACAGGTTGAATCACTGACTGCAACATAACCGGAGGTAATTGAGTTACGTCAGGAACCACAACACCATCAAGGTCTTGATTCAAAAAGCCATCATATGCTACGCGATCTAATTGCTCCGGCATAAGATTAACGCCCATACCATACGCTAGGGCTGTTATCTGATTATCAGGATCGGTTAGGTGATCAATCCAACTCTGCTCGCGAGCGTCGTTTATAAATGATGACGCAGGGTTTGGCTGACCATCTGACAAGAAGTAACTAACATTCGACGCACTGGTTAACTTACCTACATCATCCCATGACTGTTTTGCTTCATTTAGCGCGTTGTTATAGTTAGTCGCGCCACCCGCAGTTAGCGTCTCAATATACGCTTTGGCCTCCTCGACCGTCAGCCACGTCGCAGCACCTATAGCGTAAGTGGATGCTGTACTGCTATAAGTAATAATTTGAACTCGCGTTTGACCGATAGACTCATATTGATTCAATAACTGAGTTGCCGAATCTTTCATTATCTGCAAGCGATTATCCGTTCGCATAGAACCCGAGACATCCATTATGAGCTGAACGTTGGCACTTTCTTTAGTTTCTGCAACTACATCGTGAATAATAGATGCAGAATCTGGTGAGTCATCTTCCACAATAACGTTGACCGTTGTGGAGTTAGTAAGACCACGAGCATTCGAGACAAGCACAGGCACCTCAATATTTAAGGTGTCTTCTCCAGATGGGTTGGAGTGATCAATCGGACCAAGAAGCTCCGTAGATACCACTCCAGTATCATTGACTGATATTTTGATAACCTCTTCACCGTTCGCTGAACCGATAAGCATTTGGTCGTTATTTGATAACGTCCACGTTACAGAGATACCGTTACTAGTAAGAGCTGTAGATGGTTCACTGAGCGTAACAGAATCAACGGTTTGACCCAGCGTCAATTGTTCTACATCAGTACTCGAGTCAGTTGTGTCATCAAAGCCGTTTAGAGCAGAGTCATCAGCAATGGCGTTGCTTAAGCCTTCCTCAGAAACGTTTAGAGTTACACCTTCTACGATTGGTGGGGCGTAAGGGTTGACAGAAAAGTACCCCGTTTTACTGTCTCCATCATTATCAGTAATCGTGTAGTTAAAATCGATATCCCCATCGCCATAAGGTGAGGTCAAAGGTAAGTATTGGAAGAACTCCCATTTTCCAGTGCTAGGTGTAAGTTGAACTTCGAATGCAAGCTCTCCATCAGCCTCTGCAATCAGTCTATTAGAGTTTTGTGGATCGACGTATATCAACACGTCTTTACCATCTAGAGTCTCTAAACCAGCCTCACCTCCATTTAAGACTATAGAACCAGGGCCATCAGCTCCATATACAGCACCGAGGTTCCCATCCGCACTAGCAATTGGCACGCCAGAGTACGCACCTGTAAAGGTTATTGATTTAACGGTAAAGTCACTGTTGTCTTCAGTATCCGGGCCATTGCCATTACTGGTCGCCTCGAGGATGATTTTATCAAAGCCTCCCTGTTGAACATTGAAATTTGCCGCGTAATCACCACTGCTTGCGTCAGAGCTGAACGATTGCTGAGCAATTAATACACCATCTCTATAAAAAGATGCGATTCCTTTCTCAAGTTCACCACCAAACATTTTCTCAAATTCTATTTCTGCTCCGTAAGCAACTTTATTGCCTAAGTCTATGATTAACTGCTCTGATACACCCTCATTACCCGCGAATCGATAATCGACTTCGTTTTCTAATTGGAAGCCGTTGTTACCAGAACTTTTAACGCCAATCCCTTCTGATGATTGATTGATTTCAGCTGTTCCCAGCATCACAGATTCGTCAGACACAAAACCGTTTGCAGTCACAACAACATCCCCAAATGTTCGACTGGTTGCGTCTGCCTCACTTCCTGCAAAATCTATGCGCCCTGTCAGAACGTTAGGTGCACCAGTAAGCGACACATCGACGGGTTGAACAACAACAGGCACGTATGGGCAATCATCTTCAACGGCCACATTTAAGCTTTGAGATGTTGTTGTTTGTCCATCACTTACAGAAATCTGTAAATCAAAGTTGATGATGTCTTCCACATCATTAACAGGATGATCAAGTGGCTCAAACAGAGTAATAGTATAGTCCCAAGAGCCTTGACCTGAAGCTGAAGGCTCGCTCAGCACAACAGTAGCAACAACGCTCAGGTGAGCAGTTTTCGCAGTCAGCGTTTGAGTACTGTTGTCCCACGTCCACGATATAGGCTCCCCTCTTGATGTTAGGTTGTTAGGGCCTGCCAATACCACTGAAACATTCGCCGTGTCTGGATCGGCAACTGTGAATGTTCCTGAGAAACTTGCGGAGTTAGTGGTGTCTGAAGGTGATCCTGTATTATCAGGGATACCATTAGCTAAACCTTCTTCCGAAACAACTGCATTCACAACATTTGAAATAGAAGGAGGAGCATCATTATCAATAATCGTTGCCGTACCGGTATCGCTGCCTTGTACTGCGCCAATGCCGGTCACCGTCACACTGAAATCTTCAGGGCCTTCGTACACCGCGTCATCAATAGAAGCAATGCGCACATCAAACTCAGTTTGCCCTGC
>NZ_JAWOVY010000028.1:0-10866 GCF_033340155.1 Vibrio sp. 1562 | reverse complement strand
TCTTCTGGGCCTTCATAAACGGCGTCATCAGTGGAAGCAATGCGCACATCAAACTCAGTTTGCCCCGCCGGCACCGTCACCACGCCATCGTTTGGCACTGCAACCCAACCACTTCCCGTGTTGTATTCTAAGGTGCCTAAGTCTCCAACTTCGGTATCACCTAAGTTCAGGCCTAGCTCGACTTGAACAGTGGACTCGGAGGCATTCGACAGCGTCACTTTGAAGTTCGCTGTCTCACCCTCATTAACCGTACCTGCATCACTCATCGTTACCGCTGGGCGATCATCATCAGGATTTGAGCCAGGTCCACTACCATCATCTAAAATAGTGGCAGTCCCAGTAACAGGTGTGCTTTGTTCTTCTGTCGTGCCAGAGAGCGTAAACGTTTCTGGGCCTTCAAATACAGAGTCGTCAATAGAGTCTATAGAGACCGTAAAGTCACTTTCACCCGGTGGGATCGAAATGGTAAAGGTTCCGCTTTCACCGACTGAAACTTCTTCTGTTGTACCATCAGAAAATGTTATGAGGACACGCTCATTGACGTAGTCACTCCCGTTCTCGTCAGCTGAGCCGCCTGTTGCGGTTCCATCAAGGAGAGAAAGAATGACATCAGTATTGTCTTCAGTTGTTTGACTTAGAGTAATATCGAATACAACTTGGTCACCTTCGTTGATAGTCGGACTAGATATTTCTTGAACTAAGATAGTCGGTGGTACAGGGCCATTAATTACTCTGAAAAGATCCAACAAAGATAGTGCTTGAGTTGTAGATAGTCCGATTCCATCAATACCGACGGTCTCAAAATTCGTACTAGCCAACAATTCAGCGCCAGTACGATCTATTGCACCAGTATTTTGGGGGCTAGAACCACTTTCCTCACCAGCAGCTGGCTCAAAATCCTCACCAAGAGCAGCCGGGTCTTCTCCACTAGCGATAGCCTCGATTAGCGCAGTGACATCATCAGTAACGTTAATTGAACTACCTTGCGGTGTTACCTGTTGTACAATTAATTCTGATGTATCAGAAACTTCCTCAATAATTAATTCACCAGGCTGAGGTAGCTGACCACTTTCAAGACTTCTCAGGTTCCCATCAAGCCCTATAACCACGACATTGCTCATCAATGAACTTAACGCTACTCGATCCATGCTCTTCATCCTTGTATTAGTTTAATTAAAGGCTTGTTACTGCACTAAACACGTCTATAGTTTAGACAAAATATGAATTTTTCGTTTTATTCCAAGAGGATTTAGTTTTTTGAGAGTAATAAGGAAAATAACCGAAGAATTTGCCTTCATTTAAACCAGTTTCCGCTATGCTCTTAAGATAAAAAGGTTTTCTACGAAAAAATCGACCACTTACCAAGCAAGCTTTGCCTCGTATGCTAGAGTTTAGAGAGTAAGATTGTTGTTTTTTATTGAATTAAACATTTAAACATCAACAAGTTGATAATACGCACTAAGAAAATTCATTGTTTGTAACTTCTCGTCTCAAATATGAAACAGAATAAGAGCGACATGATTTTAGGAGAACTAACGTGAGATGGAATCGAGTACATATAGCCTGCTGTTGCTTAATAGTGTCTTCACCAGTTTTCGGTCAAACTCTAGAGCAAGCGGTTGCACAGACGCTACAAAATAACCCCGATATTAAAAGTGCATTTAACGAGTTTATGAGCCAGAAGTACATAAATGAAGCTTCATCAGGTGCTTACCTCCCCTCTGTTGATCTAGATGCTGGAATTGGATATGAAGGATTAGACCCGTCAGATGAAGTTGGTCGAGGCGACACGGATTACACTCGAAAGGAAGCTTCAGTGACACTGACCCAACTAATATGGGATGGTAGCGCTACGTTAAATGATATTGATCGAACCGCAGCTGATGCTGAATCTGTTAGATTTCAACTCTTAGCAGATGCTTCAGATAAGGCACTTGAAGTGACTAAAGTGTACTTGGACGCTGTTAAAGCGTATGAAGTCCTAAAGCTTTCAGAAAACAACCTTGCTGTTCATAAAGATATTTACGATGATATTAAAAAACGAGTCAACTCGGGTATCGGCTCTACTGCTGACTTGACGCAGGTAGAAGCACGTTTGGCAAAAGCACACGGAAACTTAGCTGCTGCTCAAAATAACCTGTATGACTCTCACACGATGTTCACTCGTTTAGTCGGTCAAACACCACAAGGGTTAATCTTTCCGAGAGCGGACCAAAACTTTATCCCGTACACGGTTGATGAAGCGGTAGGCTTGGCATTTGAACTTCATCCCGTTATTCAAGTGGCGCTCGCAGACGTAGACTCGGCTAAGTTTCAATACAAACAGTCTAAAGGTGTTAATTACCCAACCATTTCCATTGAAGCTTCGCAAACATGGCGTGACGACGCTGATGGTTTAAAAGGTCGAAGTGATGAGACACTTGCCATGCTGCGTCTACGCTACAACCTATTCAATGGCGGCAGTGATGCAGCGAACTCAGAAAACTTCGCCTACCAGCTAAATAAAGCAAAAGACTTGCGTGAAGGTGCCTATCGCAATGTTGAAGAAGGGTTAAGGCTTTCTTGGAGTGCGCTTGATTTAACATTACAACAAAAAGAGTTTCTATCAGATCATGTAGACTCTGCGTCTGAGACCGTAATTGCTTACGAGAAGCAATATCGCATCGGTAAACGAACACTGCTTGATCTATTGAACACTGAAAACGAGCTCTTTGAGGCGCGTAAAGACTACTTAGATTCTAAATACGCAGAGCAGTACGCCAAATATCGAGTGATGAACGCAACTGGGCAACTGTTGAGTGCATTAAGGGTTGAAATGCCTAAAGAATGGCTAGAAGAAGTGGAGTATTAATTATGAAACACATAGCTTTTATTACACTCTCATTAATGCTCTCCGCATGCAGTTCATCAGATCGTGGTGATGAATATGATTACATAGATACCCCAATTGCCGATCAGTGGGCTGATCATATAGATGATGACTCTGACGGAGTCATTAACGAGCGAGATTTGTGCCCGGGTACACCTTTGGGTGCCGAAATAGACAACGACGGTTGTGGTTCGTACGTTGACTCCTCACAAGAAATGCAAATTCGAGTACTATTTGCGAACGATTCCGATGTGATCAACCCTATCTTTACGCAACAAATTCTTGAACTATCCGACTTTTTGAAAGAGTACCCGAACACGTCTATAGAGATTCAAGGTTATGCTAGTCGCACTGGTACTGCAGAACATAATCTTGACCTATCTAAGCGCCGCGCTGAAAACGTTAGAAAAGAGCTCATGAAGAATGGCATTAGTGGAGATAGAGTTACCATTGTCGGCTATGGAGACACAGTACTTGCGACACAAGGTACAGACCAAGTTAGTCACGCATTGAACCGTCGAGTAACCGCAACAGTGATTGGCCACAAGGGTGAAGTGAAGAAAGAATGGACCGTTTTCACAACACTTCCAAAAAGCTAGCACAACAATAAACAGACCGTAAAAATAAAAGGTCTAGCAAATTGCTAGACCTTTTTTGATTTTAAATTTGACTACAGTTTAGCGCTACTACATGTCTTTGTACTGAGCTTCTAAACTCGCAATTAAGCTTTGAGTCACATCATCAACACTTGCACCGTCAAAATGGATGTCCAATGTCGAGCTCCCTTTTGTAATACTCAGGTTTGCCTCAGATCCCCCGTCTGGTGCCACTTCTACATGATACTCTCCGACATCACCAGTATGATCACCTGATTGAAGATCATTAAGAAGCTCTCCAATTTCATCTTTAGATAAGTCGTCAAACAGATCTGAGAAGTCTAGAGCGTCTTCATTTTTATTGAAGTCAGTGACAGTATCAACATCGTTAGTGACTTCACTCCACTTAAAGATGTCGGCCCCTTCTGACCCTGTTAAAGTATCACTACCTAAACCACCAATCAGAATATCATCCCCTTCACCACCAACGAGTATGTCGTTGCCACCATGACCAAATAGTAAGTCATCACCAGCGCCGCCATATAAATTATCCGATTTATCTCCTTGGTGAGTTTGGTTGAATTCTTCCAAGTTATTTCTAACGTACTCATGTATATCTTCGCCGTCAACGGTAGACACATCCTGACCCGTTTGCTGCGCCACATGTGATTGAATCGCACTTAAGCCTTGTTCATTACCACCAAACTCAATTAAGTCACCTAACAAGATATCGTTACCTTCACCTCCTTGAATAGTGTCTGAACCTTGTTTGAGAGGTACATCTTGACCCAATATCGTTTCAGCAAGCTTAGTAACATCAATATCTGACTCTACCACACCATCAGTGTCATACTGCTTGAGTGTATGTTCATCAACGCCACTCCCAAGACCTATCGCTTCTATAGAGGACAATGCCGCTAGTACTTGATACATGTGTTGAGCTTGTGTCGAGCTATTCCCTTCATCGTAATAACGGATAGAGCCATAATATCTGTCGATATCGCCAAGGATTCTTCCTGTTAGCGGTGAATAAACCTTACCGTAACTATCTATAACGACATCACCTTTGTAGGTAACTGTTTGTCCGTATGAGTAATTGTTTTTACTCGCAATATCTTGCAGGGTAACAAGCTTGCCAGAATTATCGACGTCCAAAATCACTTTCGAGAATTCACTCGGTGCTACACCATAGAGGTATGTTGCTCTATTTGGTTGACCATCCGTAACAAAGTACGTGATATTTTGGCCATTAGGGTTAGGTTGACTGCTGAACCATTCAACGGCCGACTGTAAGCCCGCCTCATAGTTTGTGCCGCCAGAACCCTCATCATCAATTACACGATTCAACTCTTCTACAAACTCTTTTCTTGCTGTAAGAGAACTCAAGTCAACAGAAATCACCGCTGATGCACTTGAAGCAAATTCACTAAGGTGAATATTCACTGTCCCTGGCTTCTCTCCTTGATTTACCGCACTTAACAGCTCATCAAACACGTCTAGCACTTCTTGCTTCGCAGTTCCTACCCAGTTACCCATGCTCCCTGAAGTATCCAGAACAAATGCGATGTTGTAGTCCTGACCTGCAATGATCTCCAATCCTTGAACATCACCAACAATAATATCGTGATCGTCACTACCCGTTATCTGATCATTCCCATGTGATCCCGACTCCAACACATAGTCACGAGCTGTAAGCTCAACGGATTCAGTTGTTGAAGCTGCGTCATTATTTGATCCTTCAACAGACGTAGCAGTAACGCTTAGCGGGAACTCTAAGCTGCCTTCATAATCGAATGGCACTCTGATATCCAGGGAAAGCTTACCATCTGTACCAAGAGTGACAGGGTAATCTCCATTTGAATCTTGCTTAATTGCGAGCCCATCAACATACACGTCAACACCGTCTGGTAGATCTTGTACAAGAGCAGTCTGCGCTAAATCCTCACTTCCATCGACATCAACTAGATCAACATCCACATCGACCGAAATCCAGCGATCTTGAAGCACTTCATAAGTGCCATCAGGTTTCAAATCAACAATTTTGTCTGCAAAAACAACGCGTTCAATTTCATATAAATGATCACCTCGGTCATCACTACCTGTATGATCGTTTACCGAATCGATAGAACGACTATCTAATAAAATCCAATATGGAACTTTACCGCCATGATCGTCTTTGAAGGTCATTTTGTAGTCATCAAAGTTCCCTGTTAAGTAAACTGTATCTTTACCATCATGCAGAGTAAGACTGGTCGCGTCATCACCATAAAACGTATCATTGTTACCACCGCCAACAAATACGTCATCGCCACCGCCACCATAGAATACATCGTTGAAATCTGTCCCAACAAACAAGCTGTCGGTGTCACTTAAGTCAGTATTGACTCCCAACACAACACCAGCGTGTGTATTAATTTTAGGTACTGCATTATCCAACCCAAGGTTGGCTGCGACAGCCTCATTTTCGGTATTGGTATTATTTATTGCCGATGTAGCTAAGTGATGGTTTGGATCAATAGCATCTCGTTTAACTAAGTCGCCAACATTGATCGTGATCGTAGGTGCATCTGCGATAGCAACAACATTGATATCAAGTGTATTTGTTACGCCAGTATTTGTGGTATAGCTAATTAATGGAACGTCACCTGACCAATGCTCAGCAGGTTCAAATATGTAACTACCATCTCGGTTTACTAGTAACGTACCACTAGTCAAAGAAACACTTTCGCCTACCTCGTAATCAGCACCATCGATAGTAAGATGATCTACCATCAGAATATTGTCGCCGTCAGAGTCATTAAGCAATACATTCCCTTGTAGAGTATTGTCTTCTATGGTTTCGCCCAAATCACTTTCCGTTTCCGTCGGTAAGTTCTCATGTACTACAACATTGATCACCAAGTTAGATTCTGCTGAATCACCATTCGAGCTTTCTGTACTCGTTGCAGTCAAATTGATAGTGAAGTCATCATGGGAGCCCGCAGGTGGAGTCACAGTAAGTGCATCTAATGCCCAACTTGTCACGTCCAGTTCTTCATCAATAGTTGCGACAGTAATAGAACTATTTCCATCTGAAAGGATCGCACCTACAGGTAAGCCAGTTAGCGTGACTTTAAGTGATTCAGAGCCATCTGTATCATTTAAGCTTGCTTTAATTTCAGAGAGCGGTATCGCTGTATCTTGTAACCCTTCGTTCAGCTGGTATGTTTCGTAAAACGCAACACCATTAACTTCTTGTAGTTCAGACGTTCTGATATCAGTTGCTTCTAGTGCACTTTCATCACTAACTACGTAAAGACTACTATTGCTCAGGTTGACAGGCGCTTGTCCATTAATGGATACATCCACATTAAAGTTACCCGGACCACTTTGGTTATGGTGATAAATTTCAATTGGATAAAAGCCAGATACCGAAGGGGTAAAGCTAGCTCCCTTAATATCACCACTGTCGCTCCCCCAACGAGCTTGATCAAGTAACGTACCACCCAACTTGATTGCAAGGCTATCATCGGCTTGACCAACAAAGTCGTAACTCGAGCCAGCTTCGAGATAAACAAGAGATGTGACTAGAACGGCCTCATTTGCCAAGGTTGCATGAGTCCCTAAATCTTCCACATTTGCCCAACTCAATCGAGTACCATCGGCTTCATTAAGAGCGTTGATCGCTGAGATTAGAGTCTCTCCATTGACCCCCATACCATCACTAGAACCAACTTGAACATTACTCCATGTCGTAACGTTAAACTCTTGTTGAGGCAATGAGTTTAATGGCGTCACTGCGATTAAGTTCGGTTTATCAGCGATAGGGTTTACGTCTATTGTCAGTGTTGACTCTTGACCGGTACTCTGTCCATCTGTTGGTTTAAAGCCAATTTGAGCGTAACTAGACTCCTGGTCTCCGACTTGATTTCCGCCGAAGCTGTCACTGCCAGACTCATTTAATTCAGGTACAAAACGAACACTGTTTTCATCAAAGAGCGGCTTATCAAGCACTTGATCGATTTGGACAGACTGCCAATCGCCTTGCGAATCTCTGTACTCTAATGATCCATCGCCAGGAAGCGTTGTAATTTGGACGGAGAGATCTGATACATCAGAGTCCACATCGCTAATACCGAATGATGACCAATCAAGCATCACTTGAGAATCTTCATTCATCTCAACCACTGAAGGCGAAGATTCAGGAGCATCATTCACATTTACCAGAGATACATTTACCTCGGCAGTATCAATCCCGCCAGTTCCATCGATAACCTCAACCTGAAGCGTATAATCGCCCAAGTCAACATCATCGATTGTCTTGTTCAATGAAATCTCTCCGCTTGTCGGGTCGATATCAAAAATACCATTAGTGCTCGAGCCATCTGCAAAGCGGTATACAAGCACGTCATTATCGTGATCTTCAGCAACGACCGTGCCGATAACGGCCCCACTCACCGTGTTTTCGTTAACTGACCCGAAGTCGTAAACATCATCATTTGGTTTGTCACCAGCACTATCGCCGCCAGAAATAAACTCTGGAGCGTGCTGAGCATCTATAATAGAGACTGTTGCTTCATTCGAGTCACTTGCAAGCGTCGAATCTGCACCAACCGTATCAATTAGAGTCACGGTTAGGTTTTCAAGATCTTCGTAAATACCATCATCGAGAGTTTTTATATCAATCGGCGCCGACGTTTTACCCGCTGGAATCGTGACTGTGTACGTACTTGGAGCAATATAATCTTTGTCATCAACATTCCCTCCGATTGTGAATGTTACCAGTACATCTTCATCTGCTTTTTGGTCAATGTTGACGATAAATTTTGCATCACTACCTTCATCAACTGAGGATTGATCTGAGCTAATAGTCACTTTCGGTGCACTTTGGGCATCAACGATCACAACACTTGCGCTGTTATTTGAAGCAATGCTCGCATCAGCGCCATCAACCTCTTTAATGGTTACTGTGAAAGATTCTGCGCCCTCATAAATACCATCGGTGACCGTCAGTAAGTCAAGAGCAGCTGAAGATTGACCCGCAGGAACTTCAACACTCAGAACGCCAACAAAATCTTTTCCATCTTGGGCCACGCCGCTATATTCGAAATGAACCGTAACACTCTCATCTGCAACTTTATCAAGTGTCAGCGTAAAGCCTGCCGTTTCACCTTCATTTACGCTATTTTGATCGGCACTAATACTAACTAAAGGTGCAGGATCAGAATCCACAATATTTGCGTTACCAGTTGCAATACCATTACTGGTGACACTACCGATTTCCGTAACCGTAAGACCAAAGCTCTCATCACCTTCATGGACATTATCTAGTTTGGTCGGGACTGCGACTTTAAATTCAGCGACACCTGGAGGTATAGTAACGTCTCCATTAGGCGCTATATCTAATGTTTGAGTTTGACCATGAGTATCCACATAGGTCACTACCATAGTGCCTAGATCAACATCTTCCGCAGTATAGCTATCATTTGTTGTTGACTTCAGATTGACGACAACGGCCTCTTGAACAGGGTTAGAGAGTAAAACGGTAAATATTGCGTCAGTTCCTTCAATTACATCGCCCGCATCTATTACGCTAAGTTCTGTACTATCATTATCAAGAACTGTTGCCGTCCCCGTTTCACCTCCGAGCTCAAGAACGACCGTTTCGCTGCTTTCCACAACCAAGTCATCAATAGTCGGAATCGATATTTCGGAGCTACTTATACCTGCTGGAACAATCAAGTAACCACCTAAGAAAACAACACCATTTGTGTAGGTTGCATTCGATAGATTTATGTCATTCTTATCAACTGAAGAACCTTGAGCAAGCATATCAACTTGGTACTTAACAGCAGTGCTGGTGACTTCATCTAAAACAACCGAGAACGTGATATTGTCACCCTCGGTCACACTATCACCGACCACAGACAGACTTGGCCCGTTTTCCGCAACATTACCATCTAACATTTCGTTAATGATATTGACTGTAGATGGATCGCTAACGCCATTTTCAGAGTCGACTGCAACATATCCAAAGCTGTCTTCGGCAGGAACACCTTCTACATAACGTAACTCCCAGTTACCTTCATTTTTCGTAGAAAAATCTAACTGAGTAATGACCGAACCTTCAGGAAGAGCTAGATCTTTCCCATAACCAACGCTTGTTTCTTGGAATAGCATGAAGTTGCCTTCAGGCTTCAAAAACTCGAACGTTTGAGTCTGTTGGACATTATTTGAATCTAAGTATGTAACCGTAATAAGTGCTGCGTTGTCATCACCGTAATCAAACAATCCACCTAATCCATCTAAGCCAAGGTTTACGCTGCCCACAGGGTTATTAGACAAATCGATCGTAATCGTTTCACCTTTCTCAATACCCTGCCCATCATTGTCAGCGATACCATTGCCGATGTGTGACACCTGGCGGTTGTACTGCGCAAGCTCACCGCTATCAGAAGAAATGGTGATAGAAGCTCCATTGGCTAAATGCTCAGTACGGGAATGTGATGAACCACCATCCTCACTTAATCCCCAGTTATTGAAATCTGTTGTAGATTCCGAGCCATTAGGCGTATTTGGACGATCTTTGATACCTAATAAGAAGCCAACATTATCAGCTTCATAGTAAAGGCTGTCTTTGTCATAAAGCGTATCGCTTACTTCTTTAATTTCGTGCAACTCACCATCACTATCTTTAAAGAACAACGTACCTGAGGTTGGCAGTTCAGTAATTCGGACATGTAGATCGTTGCCTTTTAAGTCGTCTTCAACATCCGCGATATGATCTTGAGAGTCGCCATCACCTAAAGGTTTCGTATCAGTATCAAATACAACTTGCGTCACAGGCTTGTCAGTCACATGCGTAAAGTCCTCACTGTCAGGCTTGTCATTGACTGGCGTCACATCGACGTTCACCGTGGTGGACTCACTGACGCCACCGGACGTAACGATGTAGGTAAAGCTGTCTGTACCGTGGTAGTTGTCGTTTGGCGTGTAAGTGACGCTGCCATCCGGGTTGACCGAGACCGTGCCGTTCGCTGGACCGTGATTGCTATCGAGCGACACCACTTTGTCGTCGCCTTCGAACGTGTCGTTACCTAAAACCTTGATGATGGTTGGTGTGTCTTCCACAACCGTCGCGCGGTCAGATTCAATATCTGCCACAGGCGCCACTGTGAAGTTCACCGTTTGGCTAACGCTTTCACCGCTTGGATCGGTGGCGGTAAAGGTTAGGGTTTCTGAGCCATTCCAGTCTGCGGTTGGAGTGAACGTAGCAATGCCATTGACGATCGCCACTTGAATGTTGCTATTACCAGAAACGCTAAACGTTAACTCACCATCGGCGTTATCCACATCACTGAAGGCCGTATTCAGATCGATGCTGTATGGCGTAAAATCTTCCGCCAAGGTTTGGTCTGCAAT
>NZ_JAWOVY010000027.1:0-51501 GCF_033340155.1 Vibrio sp. 1562 | reverse complement strand
GGAGCGACACACGAGGTTCGAACTCGTGACCTCAACCTTGGCAAGGTTGCGCTCTACCAACTGAGCTAGTGTCGCATCAACAACGTTTCCGCTGTTTAGGGCTGCGAATTATAAGAGCATTTTTTTGTGATGCAAGTCCTTCCTTCAAAAAAACTTTATTTTTTTACTGAACGACGAAAAAGCAATCAAAAGCGATATAAATTACAACAATTTGGATCGCAACCTTAACAGTTAAATCTTGAAAATAGTACCTCGATAGTACTTAAGTTCTGCGATGGACTCACGAATGTCGTCCAAGGCCAAATGTGTTCCCTGTTTTGTGAACCCATTTAGCACCTCAGGTTGCCAGCGACGTGCTAGTTCTTTAAGAGTACTAACGTCAACATATCGGTAATGGAAGAACTCTTCCAACTCAGGCATATGCTTGTATAAAAAGCGGCGATCCTGCCCAATGCTGTTACCACATATTGGCGACGCCCCTTTTGGCACCCATTTTTCTAAAAATTCAATGGTTTGTGCGACTGCGTCTTGTTCTGAGATTTGACTGTTTCGAACGCGCTCCACCAAACCGCTTGCCGTATGCGTATTAGTACACCAGTCGTCCATTTTCGCCAGTTCTTCTTCCGGCTGATGAATCGCTAACACTGGACCTTCAGCCAAAATATTTAGTTCGCTATCCGTGACAATAGAAGCAATTTCGATGATTTTGTGCGTTTCAGGATCAAGCCCTGTCATCTCTAAATCAACCCAAATTAGGTTTTGATCGCTAAAGGACATGGTTACGCCGCCTATTTGTTTATCGATAAAAGAGGTACTATACCTCAAAATACGAGAAACACGATACTCATACACGGAGCCAGGAGTACGGCTCAACCATTTGAGTAAATTCACATAAAGTACAGAATTGTGGCAAAGAAGAAAAAGTTAACCAAAGGTCAGGTGCGACGCGTACGTAGCAACCAACAAAAGCGTTTGAAGAAGCAAGAAGATTCCATCCAGTGGGATGAAAACATGCTAGGCGCCAGCAAGCAAGGTCTCGTGATCACTCGTTTTGGTCAGCACGCGGACATTGAAGACCTTGAAACAGGCGAAATTCAACGCTGTAACCTCCGCCGTGGTATTGAGTCTCTAGTATCTGGCGATCGTGTTTTATGGCGCGAAGGATTGGAGTCTATGGCGGGCATCTCTGGTGTTGTTGAAGCGGTAGAACCTCGCTCTTCAGTGCTCACTCGTCCAGATTATTACGATGGTCTAAAACCCGTTGCAGCCAATATTGATCAAATGGTCATTGTCTCTTCGGTATTACCAGAGCTATCGCTAAATATTATTGACCGCTATCTCGTTGCATCAGAAACACTGAATATTGCGCCATTGTTGGTCTTAAATAAGGTCGACCTTCTAGAAGCCGATGACCGTGCAATGTATGAAGAATGGCTCAAAGAATATGAACGTATTGGCTATAAAGTGCTTCTGGTCAGCAAGAAGTCTGGAGAAGGCATTGCTGAACTAGAAACCCTACTGCGTGATCGAATTAATATCTTTGTTGGTCAATCAGGCGTAGGGAAATCCAGCTTAGTCAATGCGTTAATGCCGGAACTAGAGAGCGAAGTGGAAGAAGGCGAAGTCTCTGAGAACTCTGGCTTGGGCCAACACACCACGACGGCTGCACGTTTATACCACATTCCAACGGGTGGCGATTTGATCGACTCACCTGGAGTACGTGAATTTGGTCTTTGGCATTTGGAAGCAGAAGAAGTAACAAAAGCATTCGTTGAATTTCGACCATATTTAGGCGGTTGCAAGTTCCGAGATTGTAAACACAATGATGACCCAGGCTGCCTTCTACGCGAAGCTGTCGAGAACGGGGAAATTAACGAAACTCGCTTTGAAAACTATCATCGCATTTTGGAAAGCATGGTTGAAAACAAAGCAAATCGTCAGTATTCACGTAATAAAAAAGCCGATCTGTAATTGAGTTAAGGCTGTAACTGTGTAAAAAGTCTTCACCTAATACTGACAAGCAAATTAAATTTCAGTAACATCACGCGCCCTAAAGCGCGAATCTAACAGAAGTATCGGAATTAAAGATGGACAAGTTTAAAGTTGGACTGCAGTACTGGATCCCACAACACGGCCTCACTCGCCTAATGGGTAAACTGGCTTCAGCAAAAGCTGGCGGTCTAACAACAGCAGTTATTCGTTGGTTTATCAAACAATACAATGTGAATATGGATGAGGCAAAGCACTCAGATCCTAAGCATTTTAAAACGTTCAACGAGTTTTTCGTTCGTGAGCTAAAAGAAGGCGCACGCCCAATTTCTGAAGGCGAAAACGTCATCACTCATCCAGCCGACGCTTGTGTTAGCCAGTTTGGCCCTATTGAAGATGGTCAACTTATCCAAGCAAAAGGTCATCACTTCTCAGCACAAGAATTGCTGGGCGGTGACGCGAATTTAGCGGACGAATTTAAAGATGGTTCTTTTGCCACATTGTATCTATCTCCGCGCGATTACCACCGTGTACACATGCCATGTGACGGCACTCTGCGCCAAATGATTTACGTACCAGGTGACCTGTTCTCAGTAAACCCTCTGACAGCAGAAAACGTACCGAACCTATTTGCTCGTAACGAGCGTGTGGTGTGTATCTTCGATACTGAGTTTGGTCCAATGGCACAGGTGCTTGTTGGTGCGACAATTGTTGGTAGCATTGAGCAAGTATGGGCTGGCACTATCACTCCGCCTCGTGGAAACACTGTCTACAAATGGGATTACCCAGCAGAGGGTGACAAGGCCGTGATCTTGAAAAAAGGCGAAGAGATGGGCCGCTTCAAACTGGGTTCTACTGTTATTAACCTGTTTGCCAAAGACGCGATTGAGTTTGACGCAAGCATGGAAAACGGTAAGCCAACCGTTATGGGCACACCTTACGCCTTGAAAAAATAAGTAAAACACCGTTAAAGAGCCCTTTATTAAGGGCTCTTTTTATTGATAAAAAGCAAAACTCCGTTCGAAATTTAGCCTCTATTTCTCAAACTCATACCTGCCTCTAAGACCCTCATTCCACAATCAATTATCCTGCGCTTAGAATGAATATTTAGAGGGGCAGCCAATGCCAAAGATGAGTGTAAACACGTTGGCGAAATTGCTGGTGTGCTTTTTAATTCCGCTCGGTGTTTTGATGATGCCGATTGATGCTATTCCTATTGACGATCTCACTTTAATTCAGCATCGCCTGTTGGCTATTTTTCTTCTTGCTGCCCTACTTTGGGTTCTCGAGCCGGTTCCCGTTTTTGCTACGTCCATTCTTATTATCGCTCTTGAACTGATCATGATATCGGATAAAGGTTTGCATCTATTTCGCAATCCACCAGCGGGGCATGATTTAGGAGAGTTAATTGCTTACACCGATATTTTCTCGGCCTTCTCTTCACCGATCATTATTCTTTTTATGGGTGGTTTTGCTCTTGCGATTGCGGCTTCCAAATACGAGCTCGACAACAACCTCGCCCGAGTTCTATTAAAACCATTCGGCACCCAACCTAAGTTCATCATGCTGGGCTTGATGTTAATTACCGCCGTTTTTTCAATGTTTATGTCCAATACTGCCACGACCGTGATGATGCTAGCCCTGCTTGGCCCCATCGTCGCTTCAGCACCTAAAGGGGATTTAGGCATTAAAGCACTGGTGTTGTGTATTCCAATTGCCGCGAATACAGGCGGCATTGCGACTCCGATAGGCACGCCACCTAATGCGATAGCGCTTCAATATCTCACTGGAGAAAACGCGATAGACTTCCTATCGTGGATGACAATGGGTCTACCCTTTGTGTTGGTACAACTCACTGTAGCTTGGTTCTTGTTGCAAAAGCTGTTTCCGTCTAGCGAACCAGAAATGAAACTAAAGCTAGATGGTACATTCAAAAGGAGCTGGCGTGCGATCGTCGTCTACATCACTTTTGCACTAACCATTGTGCTTTGGATGACAACGAAAGTGCATGGCATGAATACATACGTTGTCGCGATTATCCCACTAGCAGTGTTCACGTTAACGGGCATTATGGGAAAAGAAGAGCTCAAGCTGATTAACTGGGATGTTTTATGGCTGGTTGCCGGTGGTATAGCAATTGGTATTGCCTTAGACAAAACGGGCTTAGCCGAAGCATTAGCGCACGCCATTGATTACAGCCTGCTATCACCATTTGCCGTTGTTTTAGCCCTGTCAGTAGTGTGTTGGTTAATGGCGAACTTTATGTCTAATACCGCAACAGCAAACTTATTGATGCCTATTGCTGCCGCTATTGGTACATCAATGCCAAGCCTTATTGCGGTTGGTGGCCTACAAGGTTTACTGGTTGTCGTCGCCTTCTCCGCATCACTTGGCATGATCTTACCGGTTTCCACACCACCAAACTCTTTGGCTTATTCAACAGGCCTCATCGAGAGCAAAGACATGGCGAAAGTGGGGCTGATTCTTGGTTTGATTGGTCTATTTATCGTGTATGGCGCAGTTCTGGTGCTGTTTTAATCGATAAGCTCCGTGACAGAGCTTGTTGTCATGGAGCTGTTCGCCAACTATTGCCCTTGCAGAGCCGCTTTTACATCCATTAAATTTCGTGCATATTAAGACTCCTCTACTCTACAAGGACGTCGACACATCATGGGTTACGAATGGCTTGCTTTATGCGCCGCTTTTCTGTGGGCAGTTTCTAGCCTAATTTCGGTCATTCCTGCACAACACCTAGGCGCATTTTCTTACAGCCGCTGGCGTATGGGCTGCACAGCCGTGATCTTATCAACAATGGCCTGGATAACTGGCGGCTGGTTAACGGTTTCTTGGGAACATGTAACGCCAATGATGGCCTCAGGACTGATTGGTATTTTTATTGGTGATACCGCTCTATTCGCGTGTTTGAATCGTATGGGGCCAAGACAGGCCGGGTTACTATTCTCTTGCCACGCCGTGTTCTCTGCCATCTTGGGCTACTTCTTATTTAGCGAAGTCATGACCACAATAGAACTACTGGGCGCATCATTGGTATTTAGCGGCGTGGTGATGGCGATATTCTTTGGCCGAAGAGGTCAAGTGAATAACGTCTTGGAAGACATTAAAGGTAACATCTGGGTGGGTATTGGACTTGGCTTAACCGCAGCAATGTGCCAAGCATTGGGCGGCATCATCGCCAAGCCAGTAATGCAAACCAGTATTGACCCAGTTGCGGCTTCTGCTATTCGAATGATCAGTGCCTTTTTCGCCCACAGCATGTTGTTAATTCTAGGGGTCAAAGTCGCTCGCTCGACGCAACACATTACTTGGCGCGTATTTGGTATTACTGCACTTAATGGTTTCTTGGCGATGGCCGTCGGCATGACGCTAATCTTATACGCACTGCAAGAAGGAAATGTAGGTATGGTTGCACTGCTATCTTCAACCACGCCAATTATGTTGCTACCACTGCTCTGGATTTACACGAAACGCCGACCAAACCGATTTGCATGGTTGGGCGCAGCCCTAGCTGTGATTGGTGCGGGCATATTGGTTCAGTAACCTTACAGACCAGCCCTTACTGCCAGATACAAAAAAGCCCGAGTTTAAACTCGGGCTTTTGTCATTCGGAGCCGTTAGTTAATCATTTAACTAGTACTTCACCCGTCATTTCTGCTGGGATTTCTAGACCAGCTAGAGAAAGCATGGTTGGTGCAAGGTCAGACAGTTTACCGCCTTCTTTGAATTCAACCGCTTTGTCACCTACATAGATTAGAGGTACTGGTAGGTTAGTGTGAGCAGTGTGGATGCCGCCAGTTTCAGGGTCGATCATCATTTCTGCGTTACCGTGGTCCGCAGTGATCAATAGTTGACCGCCAACTTCTTTGATTGCTTCAACCACTTTACCCACACTTTCATCTAGAGCTTCGATTGCTTTCTCAGCCGCTTCATAAACGCCAGTGTGACCAACCATATCTGCGTTCGGGTAGTTACAGATGATGGTATCGAACTTACCTGACTTGATAGCCGCAACCATCTTATCTGTTAGTTCTGGAGAGCTCATTTCAGGCTGCATGTCGTACGTTGCAACTTTTGGAGAAGCAACCAATTGACGCTCTTCGCCTTCAAATTCGTTCTCAACACCACCGTTGAAGAAGAAAGTCACGTGTGCGTATTTCTCTGTTTCAGAGATACGTAGCTGAGTTTGACCTTGTTTAGATAGCCACTCACCGTAAGTGTTTTCTAGAGACGCAGGTGGGAATGCGATAGCTAGAGGGATATCAGCCGCGTATTGAGTCAGCATCACAAAGTTGATTGCTGGGAATACTGCACGCTCAAAGCCGTCAAATGCAGGAACGAATGCACGAGTGATTTGACGTGCACGGTCAGCACGGTAGTTCATGAAGATAACCGCATCACCATCTTGCATGATTGCGTCTTCTTGACCTTCTGCTTTGATAGCTGTTGCTTTAACGAATTCGTCGTTTTCTTCACGAGCGTAAGCCGCTTCTAGACCTGCAACTGCCGTTTCTGCTGTGAACTCAGCTTTAGCTTGAGTTAGAAGATCGTAAGCAACTTGGACGCGATCCCAATTGTTGTCACGGTCCATTGCGTAGTAACGACCTACTAGAGAAGCAACGCGGCCTTTACCTAGTTTCGCAAATAGGTCTTGGAAACGTTGTAGTGAGTTTTCAGCACTACGTGGTGGTGTGTCACGGCCGTCTAGGAAGCAGTGTAGGTAGATTTTCTCTGCGCCACGAGCCGCTGCCATTTCAACTGCAGCGTAAATGTGGTCTTCGTGAGAGTGAACACCGCCTGGAGACATCAGGCCCATGATGTGTACTGCTTTTTCAGCTTTCACAGCAGAGTCGATTGCTTCAACTAGCGCAGGCGTTTGTTCGAACTCACCATCCGCAATTGATTTAGTTATACGAGTCAGGTCTTGGTATACAACGCGGCCTGCACCAATGTTAGTGTGACCAACTTCAGAGTTACCCATTTGACCATCAGGAAGGCCAACATCCATGCCTGAAGCAGAGATTAATGTGTGTGGGTTATTCGCAATCAGAGCATCCATTACTGGTGTTTTCGCATTCGCAATTGCGTTACTTGCTGTGTCTTCACGGTAACCGTAACCGTCAAGGATAACTAGAGCCAGTGGCTTCTTAGCTGACATAGTGATGACCTCATCAAATTTAAGTAACTTTTGGCGTAGGGCCTCGCTGCCCTATCTAACCTTGAAACAAAACTAGCGTAATTTTACTACACTTTTTAACCAAAACTGTAGGTTAAGATCAAATAATGTTTGCGATTTATTGTTGCTATCTTACAAGTTAAGCGAACAACGAGTCAGTGCCGACAATCGTGTTCCACAAGCATAGTCATTTCTAATACGCTTTGTACACCCCAGTCTAAGTTCGGTTTTCTTACGCTTCTCATTCTTATTTTTGCACTTGAAACAGCGCTAATTTAAAGCAACATCAAACAAGATGGGTTAATACCTATTGTTCTCTTTTCTCAGTAAAACAGAAGTCACTTAAACCGATAAGTCCAATAGGCAAAAGCAATCAAGCTACCAGAGCAAAATGTACGGATAGTAAGGGCATAAAGGGTTTATAGAGATCTCAATTATTCGTTAGAAAATTTTAACCCTCTCGCCTAAGAGCCGTAACCTCGCTATACTCCTGCTTTATTTTTCCGCCAACAGCGTAAGAGCTCAAGACATGCAAGAGTACATTGAATTTTTCCAACAGAACATGATTCTATCTTTGGTTTGGGTAGGTCTTCTTGTCGCCTTTATCATGAACATCGTGAAGTCAGCGACAGCCGCATACAAAGAAATCAACGTAAACCAACTGACTCATCTTATGAACCGTGAAAACGGCGTTGTAGTGGATATCCGTACCAAGGACGAGTTCAAAAAAGGTCATATCACCGACTCACTTCACATTTTACCGTCAGACATCAAAGCGGGTAACTTGGGTAGCCTTGAAAACCACAAATCAGACCCAATCATTGTGGTATGCAAGACAGGACAGACCGCTCAAGAAAGCGCAAACCTATTAGTAAAAGCTGGCTTCGAAAAAGTGAGCCTACTAAAAAATGGTTTGATTGCGTGGAACGAAGCGAACCTGCCGTTAGTTCGCGGTAAAAAGTAGGAACGTGGCAAGAACGAAAGTTCGCGTTTAAACGCGCTTTTACCAAGCCTCGCGGACAAAAAACTGAGCAAATTGAAAGCAGTTGGAGCACTAAGTTGTGACGCTTTGCACGTAATACACGCTTCATCTAGTCAAGGTAGATTGGCTCAGTTAGTCTCAGGACATACCAGTTTTCTGAGCTTAGACGTTTCTAGGCTCAACAAATATTGATTTAAGGATTAAAAAATGGCTGAAGCAGCACCTCAAGACGCACAACAAAACTTCGCAATTCAACGCATCTTCCTAAAAGACGTTTCTTTTGAAGCGCCGAACTCTCCAGTAATTTTCCAGAAAGAGTGGAACCCAGACGTTAAACTAGACCTAGACACTCAAAGCCGTGAGCTTGGTGAAGGCGTTTACGAAGTTGTTCTACGCCTAACCGTTACTGTGAAGAACGAAGAAGAGACTGCGTTCCTATGTGAAGTTCAACAAGGTGGTATCTTCACTGCTGAACAAATGGAAGCTGGTCAACTTGCACATTGCCTAGGCGCATTCTGCCCGAACATCCTATTCCCATACGCTCGTGAAACTATCTCAAGCCTAGTCGTTAAAGGTACGTTCCCTCAACTGAACCTAGCGCCAGTAAACTTTGACGCGCTATTCATGAACTACCTACAACAGCAAGCTCAACAAGGCGAAGCTGAAGCGTAATTCACGTTTTGTAAGTGACGAATAGCCACAGTGCTGACGTCACCGACTCAAATAAAATGCACAGAGCGTCTACCATCCGATGCAATGTGCATTTTTTATTTCTGACAAAAGTTCCTAGTTCCTAATCGCCAGAAGGCGTAAAATTTGACGATTAGGAACTAGATTCTACTAGTAGCAAGACAATTAGGCGGTAGCATGACACAAGCAAATACAAACAATGCTTACGGTAAAGACATCGCAATGACTGTGATTGGCGCAGGCTCATACGGCACCTCTTTGGCAATCTCACTCGCTCGTAACGGCGCGAACGTTGTCCTTTGGGGACACGAGCCAGAGCACATGGCTCGCCTAGAAGCAGACCGAGCTAACCATGCCTTCTTACCAGGTGTTGATTTCCCTGAAAGCTTGATCATTGAATCGGATTTAGAAAAAGCCGTTCAAGCAAGCCGAGATTTGTTGGTTGTGGTTCCAAGCCATGTCTTTGGCATCGTGCTAAACAGCTGTAAACCATTCTTGCGCGAAGACTCTCGCATCTGTTGGGCAACCAAAGGGCTTGAACCTGAAACGGGGCGCCTACTGAAAGACGTTGCTTATGACATTATCGGTGAAAACTACTCACTAGCAGTATTGTCTGGCCCAACGTTTGCGAAAGAGCTCGCAATGGGTATGCCGACTGCAATTTCAGTTGCGTCTCCAGATTCTGAATTTGTTGCGGATCTACAAGAAAAAATCCACTGTAGCAAAACCTTCCGCGTATATGCCAATAGTGACTTTATTGGTATGCAATTGGGCGGCGCTGTGAAAAACGTTATTGCGATTGGTGCGGGTATGTCTGATGGTATTGGTTTTGGCGCCAACGCCCGTACTGCATTAATTACTCGTGGCTTGGCTGAAATGAGTCGCCTTGGTGCTGCGCTGGGTGCACAGCCAGAAACCTTTATGGGCATGGCAGGTTTAGGCGATCTTGTCCTGACATGTACCGATAACCAATCACGTAACCGACGCTTTGGCTTGGCATTAGGCCAAGGTAAAGACGTTGATACGGCTCAAGAAGAAATTGGTCAAGTGGTTGAGGGTTACCGCAATACAAAAGAAGTATGGCTACTTTCTCAACGTATGGGTGTTGAGATGCCGATAGTTGATCAAATTTATCAAGTATTGTATCAAGGAAAAGATGCGCGCTTAGCAGCGCAAGATTTACTTGCTCGTGACAAAAAAGCCGAAGGAAAGTAGCAATCTACCGCCCTTTGCAGCTCATCTGAGAAAAATTGAAGTTGTCGGGTCACGGAAGAACCACTCTGGATATTGAGAATGAAACACTGCGAAAAACAAAAAGTCTGGAACAAAATTGTCTCAGAAGCCCGTGAAATGTCAGAACAAGAGCCTATGCTGGCGAGCTTCTATCATGCCACCATTATCAAGCATGAAAGTTTGTGTGCCGCTCTGAGTTATATTCTGGCTAATAAATTGAACACCGCTTCCATGCCAGCGATGGCTGTACGTGAAGTGGTTGAAGAAGCCTTTGCAGCTGATCCAACCATCACTGACGGCGCGGCTTGTGATATTTGTGCCACGGTCAATCGCGACCCTGCTGTTTCAATGTACTCAATGCCATTGCTGTACCTAAAAGGCTATCACGCACTGCAAGGCTACCGAGTAGCAAACTGGCTATGGAAGCAAGGTCGTCACGCTCTTGCGACTTACCTACAAAATCAGATTTCGGTAGCATGTCAGGTCGATATCCACCCTGCAGCGCGCATTGGTAGTGGCATCATGCTCGACCATGCAACAGGCATCGTGATTGGTGAAACTGCCGTGGTCGAAAACGACGTGTCTATACTGCAAGATGTCACCCTTGGTGGTACTGGTAAAGAATGCGGTGATCGTCACCCGAAAATTCGCGAGGGTGTGATGATCGGAGCTGGTGCAAAGATTCTTGGCAATATCGAAGTCGGTGAAGGCGCGAAAATCGGATCTTGCTCTGTGGTATTGCAAGCCGTGCCTCCTCACACAACGGTGGCTGGCGTGCCTGCAAAAATCGTCGGACGTCCAAAAACGGACAAACCCTCTCTCGATATGGATCAAGGCTTTAACGGCAAGTCGCAAAGCTTTATCCATGGAGATGGTATTTAATCGTCAACAAACCTTTTTGACAACAACGTGGTAGGTAACTCTCAAGTGCGAAAACAAAATCACCCTGTTCTACGCTCGGCTATTTTATTAACTTGTGCTTTATCTGCCACTTATCCCATTACCTCCTCTGCTGTGAGTCAGCAAGAGCTCAAAGGCGTATCCAGTGAGATAAGCCGTCAGCGCAAATCGCTCTCTTCCCAAGAAAAGCAGCTCAATGAGTTACAGAAATCACTAAAAGATCAAGAGCTTGGTATTTCTAAGCTTGAGCGTGAAATACGACAAACCAAGTCTAACCTCGCACAAGCAGACAAAAACATAGAAAACCTGGAAGAGAAAATTGCCTTGCAAGAAGCACAGCGTCAAGAGCAAGAAGAAGAACTCAAACAGCTGCTGCAAACGTATTACGTAACCGAGCGAGCGAAGGCCAATGGTCACTTGTTAAATCAAGGTGTGGAAGAAGACCGCATGAGCCAATACTTCCAGCATTTAGCTAAAGCACGTGCTGAAGTGATTGATGCGATCACCAAAATAACCCAAGAATTAGCGCACAACAAAAACCAGCTCGAGCTAGAAAAAGAGCAAATCGAGACTCTGCTCAAGCAGCAATCCGAAAAACGTACAGCGCTAGCGAGTACACAATCCAAGCGTAAGCAAACCCTGAATAAAATTCAGAGCAGTATCAAGAATGACAAACGCTACTTAGCCGAGCTGCAACGCAACGAAACCCGTTTAAAAGCAGAGATCGCCAAAGCAGCGAAGCGTAATGCGGTGCCAATGGACGGACTCGGCAAACAGCGCGGTAAGTTGCCTTGGCCACTCAAAGGCAGTGTGTTACACAACTTTGGTACGCGACAAACCGGGCAGGTAAACTGGAAGGGCATGGTGCTGTCTGCCAACTATGGTCAACAAGTGAAAGCCGTTTATCCCGGAACTGTCGTATTTGCGGAGTATCTGCGCGGATACGGTTTAGTGGTATTGCTCGACCACGGCAAAGGTGACATGACCCTCTATGGTTACAACCAAGCCTTAACTAAAAAAGAAGGCGACCGAGTCACCGCCGGCGAAGTGATTGCTCTCGCGGGTGATACGGGCGGTCAAGACAGGCCATCGCTGTACTTCGAAATTCGTCGTAATAGTGAAGCGCAGAATCCGAAATCTTGGTTAAAGCGCTGATTATCTGACTTATTGACTTGTCATAAAAAAGGAGCCACTCGGCTCCTTTGTTGTATTCATGTTTTGGAAAATGCTATGCGTAGTAGGTTTCTACCGCATCAATAAAAGCATTCACATCATCTTTGCTTAACGCGTTGATTCCTGCCGCCGCCTCTCGCCCCCCACCTGTCGGGAACTGACCACACACGGCCACGGCACCTTGTTTATTGTTTAACGGGGCACGAAGTGAAACCGTATAAGTCCCATCTGCATTTTCAGTAAGTACCGCATGCGCAGAGTCAGGGTTTTGGTTTGCCAGCGAGTTGCCATAAACACCACTGATTCGGCGTGATGCCGCCGTGTTTGGTAACTCAAACAACTTCAGCTTACCACTCTCATGCATGGCAGGCACTGCGAGAGCCGCCTCCATGTCTTGTTGGTAAGCCGATTGCAATTGGTAGTATGGCGAGGCCTTATCTTCAATAGCTTCAAATGGCGACGTGTACTTCAGCAAAGCTCGGTACAGCTCCGCAGGATGAAAGTGTAAATCTTCGACCTTCGATCCGTAGCCGTTGTAGTTAATTAAAGTACCCAGCTCTTTTAGCTGCTCTTTCTGTTGCTGCGACAAGCCCGCGTTATTCGCTAACTCATCGGCTTTAGCAATCATGTTATCGCCATAAGCCGCCGTAATCGCCCAGTCATAAAAACGCCCATCAAGCAACTTATCGACAATCAACGCCGTGCACATGTTGGCATCGAGATCGATGTGCACATCCAAATTACCATGCTGAGGAATGTCACCCGCTTTGTGATGGTCGGCGTAAAAGACGTGAGCGCCTTGAGCCAAAGCTTGCTCTAGACCTGCCATGTTCTTTTCCATCGAAATGTCTAACACAGTCAGCTCATCACCCGCTTGCACGTCTACTTTTTCCACCAGCTTGATGTCGCGCTTTACACCAGTTATTAACTGGGCATCGACAGGATCAGCCAAACGTAATTGCAGAAGAGCAATGATGCCATCAGCATCACCATTAAAAATGTCGTAATTCATGGGGCGATAGTTCCTTTATCGAGAATCTTATCCCTGCAAGGGTTTTTAGCGTATGGGACTATTGTGCGTGGCATATTTGACAAGTCAACTCGAGCCGCGACTCGAAAATGAGAGTGACTCTCGAAATATTAAGCAGTTTGACGTTTAACTGTGTAGATTGCTAACCGCATCTTCTAATAACAGTAGCTGCTCTAAGCCCTGTTCAGTTGCTAATGGCTTAACGACATTAAGCATCTGCAACATCCCTTGCTTCACCATTTGCTCGGTAATGTTGGTTTTTGAAGCCATCGCGGATTGATACGCCAACCAACTACACGCAATCAAGTGCAATGTACATACCAATGACTTCAACTGTTGTTGATCGACATTCAACAGCTTCATCGTTACGAACTCTTGCATAATAGCAATGAGGTTCGCTTGCAGCTTCTCTTGCACATCGATGTACTGTTCGTGTAGCTGTTCATCTCGTGACAAGATTTCTGGTAAGTTTGCGTAGAAAAAGCGGTATTTCCACATCAAGGTAAAAATAGAGTCTAGGTAGCTCTTCAGCATAGTCAGGCTCTCTTGCGAACCTTGAATAGGGGTAAATCTTTCTAAAAGTTCTGCTGAATAAAGCGCAAAGATCTCACGAACGATTTCTTGCTTATTGCGGAAGTGGTAATACAGATTACCAGGGCTAATTTCGATGTGATCGGCAATGTGATTGGTGGTGATGTTTCGCTCACCATGTTGGTTGAACAACTCCAGTGCCGCGTAGACGATTTTGTCGCGCGTTTTCATTGTTATCGTGTTCCCTCTTCATTAACGAATCGAGTATAGCGACTTCACCAACCTAGGTCGATAGAGGCTCCAAATACGGTAACATAACAGACCAGTTAAGATGCCAGTTGAGTTGGCGACAAGGTCTAACCAAGAAGTTTGTCGCCCTACATACCCTTGCAACCACTCAATAACGGCGCTGAATAGCAAAATACCAATCGCCACCGCCCAACGTTGACGCCAACGCCACACGCAAAAGCAACCTAAAAACGCAAAGCCGCTATACGCCATAGCGTGCTGCATTTTGTCGAGATACGCAATATTGCCCCAGTCTTGCAGTTCACCTGAACTCAGAGATAAAAAAGCGATCAATATGGCGTAGCTAAAGATGACGAAACGTGCAGCCGTCAGGTTCATTGGACGTCCTTATGCAATTGGAAATGGAAAGGCCGTCACTTGATCAATGTGGTCACAGCCTAGCGCCAGCATGATCAAACGATCGATACCCAACGCGACCCCTGCACAATCTGGCAACCCTGCTTCCAGTGCAGAGATCAGATGATAATCGATCGGCTGTGGTTTTAAACCCATTTCGATACGCTTTGCGTTATCTTGTTCAAAGCGCGCTAATTGCTCTTTCGGGTTATCCAGTTCATGAAATCCGTTCGCCAGCTCTATCCCCTTAAAATACACTTCAAAACGATCCGCGACGCGATGATCTTGAGGATTGATTTTCGCAAGCGCCGCCTGTGATGCAGGGAAGTCGTACACAAAAGCCGGCACGTCCTGACCAATTTTGTTTTCTACTCCCACGCTAAATAGTAGTTGCAGCAGCGTATCGCGATCTTCTTCTGGCTCAGCAATGTCACTCAAACCCAGCTTGCTTGCCGCCGCTTTCAGCTCAGTCATCGAGCCTTCCAGTGGACACACACCCAACACATCAATGAAGGCTTGCTTATACGTCATGCGCTGCGCTGCGCCACACTTCAATACCAGCTGCAACAGGTCATCCATTTCATCCATCAATTTATGATGGTCAAAGCCAACGCGATACCACTCCAACATCGTGAATTCAGGGTTGTGGTAGCGACCATTCTCTTCATTACGAAATGCTTTGTTGATTTGATAAATACAACCGCTACCCGCAGCCAAAAGGCGCTTCATATGGAATTCTGGGCTGGTCATAAAAAACAGCTTACTGCCATCGGCATAGCCTGGGCCAACAAACTCGGTTTGGAAAGTATGCAAATGGATGTCAGTCACGGTTGCGTGACTCATGGCTGGCGTATCGACTTCCATCACCTGTCGGTCAGCGAAGAATTGTCGAATCGACGCGACTAACGTCGCACGTTGACGAAGTTGGTCAATGGAAGCAGTAGGTTGCCAGTTGGTTTGCATAACAAATCTCTCAAACTTTAATTCAGCGAGGAAAGTCTCATTCTACATGCTTTTTACTCTTCAAGAAGAGAGGAATATCCCTTCTTCTTTTTACTAATGAGCTCGCCAATTTGAGGCAAGCATTACTCGTGCCGCAGAACAAAAAACACTCAGTTAAAATCCTATTATCCATGCGGTTAATGTCACGCAACACAGGCTTAACATCCCTAATGTTAATGCTTGAGGGCCAAAACCTCGATGCCGTGATAGCAGTCACATAACCTATAAATTCTATGCCCTTAAGTGCATTACCGAAGCAAAAACCCAATTACATCAATTTTTCTGCCATGTGGCTCATCTACACTAACCCTACTACTTTTGGGGAGTTCTTTTTAAAGAGCGCCTCGTAATGACAATAACAAGCGGATTTCCGCAATCACACACTGGAGGATAACTGTGCAAATTATCACCACAGATATCGCAGTCATCGGCGCAGGCGGCGCTGGTCTTCGTACTGCTATTGCAGCGGCTGAAGCAAACCCAGACTTAGAAGTCGCTCTGATTTCTAAAGTTTATCCAATGCGCTCCCACACGGTCGCTGCAGAGGGTGGCTCAGCAGCAGTTATCAAGGATGAAGATAGCTTAGACAACCACTTCAACGACACTGTTGGCGGTGGTGACTGGCTATGTGAACAGGATGTTGTTGAATACTTTGTAGAGAACGCGACTCGCGAAATGATCCAAATGGAGCAATGGGGTTGCCCATGGAGTCGTAAAGAGAACGGTGAAGTCAACGTACGCCGCTTTGGTGGTATGAAGGTTGAACGTACTTGGTTCGCTGCAGACAAAACTGGCTTCCACATGCTTCATACGCTATTCCAGACATCAATGAAGTACAGCAACATCAAACGTTTTGATGAGTACTTTGTGGTGGATCTGCTTGTTGATGAAGGCGAAGTTCAAGGTCTGATTGCTATTCACATGTCTGAAGGCGAGCTTGTTACTATCAAAGCAAAATCTGTTGTTCTAGCAACAGGTGGCGCGGGCCGTGTTTACCACTGTAACACCAACGGCGGTATCGTAACGGGCGATGGTATGGCAATGGCTTACCGTCACGGCGTTCCTCTACGTGATATGGAATTCGTTCAATACCACCCAACCGGTCTTCCAGGCACAGGTATCCTGATGACGGAAGGTTGTCGTGGTGAAGGCGGTATCATCGTAAACAAGAATGGCTACCGTTACCTACAAGATTACGGCATGGGCCCTGAAACTCCAGTTGGCCAACCGAAGAACAAATACATGGAACTGGGTCCTCGTGACAAAGTTTCTCAAGCTTTCTGGCACGAACAACAGAAAGGCAACACCATCAAACACCCACTGGGTGACGTGGTGCACCTAGACCTTCGCCACC
Source organism: Vibrio sp. 1562 (assembly GCF_033340155.1). Taxonomy (NCBI): domain Bacteria; kingdom Pseudomonadati; phylum Pseudomonadota; class Gammaproteobacteria; order Vibrionales; family Vibrionaceae; genus Vibrio; species Vibrio sp. 1562. Next base: position 34,781 of record NZ_JAWOVY010000027.1, on the reverse strand, counting down.
TTGGTGAAGAGTACCTACAAGAGCGTCTACCGTTCATCTGTGAGCTAGCAAAAGCTTACGTAAACGTGGACCCTGCAAAAGAGCCAATTCCAATTCGTCCAACCGTTCACTACACCATGGGTGGTATTGAAACGGACGGCGGATGTGAAACTCGCATTAAAGGCCTATTCGCGGTGGGTGAATGTGCGTCTGTTGGTCTTCACGGTGCAAACCGTTTAGGGTCTAACTCACTGGCTGAGTTCGTGGTATTTGGCCGCGTAGCGGGTGAAAACGCAGTGAAACGCGCAGCAGAATTCAAAGGTTGGAACGACGCGGCAATTGACGCGCAAGTCAAAGCCGTTGAAGAGCGCATCGCGAAACTGATGAACCAAGAAGGCGACGAAAACTGGGCAGAAATACGCACAGAAATGGGCCACACCATGGAAGCGGGCTGTGGTATATACCGCCAAGAAGATTTGATGCAAGCGACTATCGACAAAATCACTGAGTTGAAAGAACGCTACAAACGCATCAGCATCAAAGACAAAGGTAAAGTGTTCAACACAGACCTTCTATACGCAATCGAAGTGGGTTACGGCCTAGAAGTCGCAGAAGCGATGGTTCACTCTGCGATTCTACGTAAAGAATCTCGCGGTGCGCACCAACGTCTAGACGACGGTTGTACAGAACGTGATGACGTGAACTTCCTAAAACACTCACTTGCTTTCTACAAGCCAGAGTCAGCACCAAGTATCGATTACAGCAATGTGACCATCACTAAGTCACAACCAAAAGCTCGTCTATACGGTGAAGCAGCAGAAAAAGCCGCGGCTGAAGAGAAGAACGCAGAGGAGCAAGCATAATGTCAGCAAATCGCATTCAAAAAGTAGACATCCTGCGTTACGACCCAGAAAAAGATGCAGAACCATACAAGCAAACATTCGAAGTCCCATTCGATGAAACCATGTCTGTACTTGACGCACTTGGTTACATCAAAGACCACCTAGACAAAGATCTGTCTTACCGTTGGTCTTGCCGTATGGCGATCTGTGGTTCTTGCGGCATCATGGTGAACAACGTACCGAAACTTGCTTGTAAGAGCTTCCTACGTGACTACCCAGACGGTGTGACTATCGAGCCTCTAGCGAACTTCCCAATCGAGAAAGACTTGATTGTTGATATGACGCCATTCATCGAGCGCCTAGAAGCAATCAAACCATACATCATTGGTAACGATCGTAAACCAGAAGACGGTACGAACTTGCAAACGCCAGAACAGATGGCGAAATACAAGCAGTTCGCTGGCTGTATCAACTGTGGTCTGTGCTATGCAGCATGTCCTCAGTTTGGTCTTAACCCAGAGTTCATCGGTCCTGCTGCACTAACGCTAGCCCACCGCTACAACCTAGACAGCCGTGACAACGGTAAAGATGAGCGCATGAAGCTTATCAACGGTGAAAACGGTGCTTGGGGTTGTACGTTTGTTGGTTACTGTTCTGAAGTTTGTCCGAAGAACGTTGACCCAGCAGCGGCAGTAAACCAAGGCAAAGTGGAGTCTTCTATGGACTTCGTGATTGCTATGTTGAAACCTGATGGTTCACCAAAGAAAGTGGAGGCATAAGGATGAGCAATCGTAAACCTTACGTTCGTGAAGTAAAACGCACTTGGTGGAAGAACCATCCTTTCTACCGCTTCTACATGCTACGTGAAGCGACGGTGCTTCCGTTAATCCTATTCACTCTGTTCCTAACTTTCGGTTTAGGTTGCTTGGTGAAAGGTCCTGAAGCATGGCAAGGTTGGTTAGCGTTCATGGCGAACCCAATCGTAGTCGCAATCAACATCGTTGCACTACTCGGTAGCCTATTCCACGCTCAAACTTTCTTCAGCATGATGCCACAAGTAATGCCAATTCGTTTGAAAGGCAAACCCGTGGACAAGAAGATCATCGTATTGACTCAGTGGGCCGCGGTTGCGTTCATCTCACTGATCGTTCTCATCGTGGTGTAAGGAGCTGAGCAATGAAACCGAATTATAGTGTAAACACATCACCAAAACGTTCTGATGAGCCAATCTGGTGGGGTCTGTTTGGCGCAGGTGGTACTTGGTTCGCGATGATCACGCCAATCACTGTTCTTGTGCTAGGTATCTTGGTCCCACTAGGCGTGATTGATGCAGAAGCGATGAGCTACGAGCGTGTCTCTGCATTCGCAACCAGCATCATCGGTGCGCTATTCATCATTGGCACGCTAGCATTGCCAATGTGGCATGCAATGCACCGTGTACACCACGGCATGCACGACCTTAAGTTCCACACTGGTGTGATTGGTAAAATTGCATGCTATGCATTTGCAGGCCTCATCACTGCACTAGCAGTTATCTTTATCTTCATGATTTAAGAGACTAACCAAAAAAAGAAAAAGCTGGCTAAATGCCAGCTTTTTATTGCTTTGGGTTACCTATGATCTTTTTGCTTTTTAAGCTTTTGACCACCCATGATCTTATTGCTGTGCGACCTTCTTTGTCTGGTCCATAAGACCCAGAGCACCAAAGCCAGTAATCACATCTAGGTTTGTTTTCAAGCCCGTTTCGTCACTTCCACCAATGTAATTTTGTGGCATCTGAACTTGGAAGTTTTGCAAATTGTTGTACAGCGAGTTCGCTACGTCTCGATTCAATTCTGCCAAGTAAACTTCACGGTTTGCTCCTAACGCCGCATACTTACCTTTTAGGACTTCAGATTCTGCGCGACCTTTCGCTAATATCGCTTTCGCTTCAAACTCAGCAGAAAGTGCGTTCGCTTTTTGAATCGCTAAGTTAGCCTCTGCGATAGCTAGCTCTTTCTCCTTCTCGACCTCAGCAAGTCGTTTGGTTTTTTCCACTTCAACGATTTCACGCTCTGCAATCTGACGCGCCACTTCCACTTCTTTTTGTTGAGCAATAATTGCGAGTTCTTTACCACGCTGGGCGTCTTGCACCTCACGTGTTCGTTGAATCTCTTTGCGTAACTGCTCGGTCTCTGCCTGTGCTTTCGACGTTTCTTGTTCCTGAATCGCGCGAATACGATCCGCCACTAAACGCTTTTTATCTGCCAATAGCTGATCTAATTGCTTTTCTGGCTGCGGGTCACCAATGGTCACCTGCGTCACTTGAATACCGTATTGTTGTAACGGATTGTCTTGACGAATCGGTTGCCCGGTTTTGTCTACGACAGGTACGGTTTTCCAAACCAGTTGATTGGTGCGCTGTAATTGGTTCGGATTAGCTTGATTCGCCCCAACAGGCGCAAGATCCAACTCTTCCACTTCAACCTGACGTCGCTCTGTTAGATAAATCCCCTCTCGTAACTGATCGCCAAGTTTCGATTTGAACTGGTTCAAACCACCTTGGAAAAACTCTTCACCCGTGTATTGGGTTGCGGTAATCACCGTTACGTTACGTGCGTTCTTTACAAGCAGCGCATCGATCAAGTTACTGTTGTTGCGGAACTCTTTATGCATCTTCTTCACCGCTTCAGGGTCATTACTGAGCTTAAAGCGGAATGTTACGGGGATCTGACCAATATAGGTGTCGGCAAATCGAACCTGAATCGCATCAAGACGTTGATAAAAATCTTCGCCCTTGCTGTTACCGAATGACACGGTGATCACTTGGTCATACTTGGTGATTTTGGACAGAAATGGCATACGAAAATGAATGCCAGGTTCAGTAAACACATCCAACTCACCAGTAATATTATTCTGATGCACGTAGCTGTAACCCGCATCGGTCATCAGCACCGAGCTATTAATCGTTAAGCCTATTGCCAACAGCGGTACGCCAAATACGGCTGCTTTTAATCCTTTATGTAGTAACTGACGTCTTTCTTCCACCTTTAAACCCCTTCCTAAACCTCTGCTTTCCATTTTGTTCTCCTTTTTTGGATTGTTACTGAGTTAAATCGATAAAAATCAGATTGCTATGCAACTCAGCAACAAGTACTAATGTATCAAAATGTTACATTAAGGAATAATCGACAGATTCATGGAATAAATAAGATTTTTACGAATAATACAAAATCATCAAAAATTTGCGGAGGATATCGATGTTTTACGCAGAGGGATTAAAAGAGAAGAATCACAGGCAATAAAAAAGGCCGCCGAAGCGACCTTTCTAACAATCATATAAAGTGCTTACTTCACACGACCTACGTATTCAGCAGTACGAGTATCTACGCGAATCACTTCACCAATTGAGATGAACAGAGGAACACGAACAACAGCGCCAGTTGATAGCGTCGCTGGTTTACCGCCAGTACCTTGAGTATCACCTTTCAGGCCTGGGTCTGTGTCTACAACTTCTAGCTCAACGAAGTTTGGTGGAGTAACAGTAATTGGGTTACCGTTCCAAAGAGTGATCATACAAGTGTTGTTTTCTACCAACCACTTAGCGTTTTCACCTACCGCTTTTGCATCCGCTGCGATCTGTTCAAACGTTTCACTGTTCATAAAGTGGTAGAATTCGCCGTCTGAATATAGATAATCTAGGTCGATATCCATTACGTCTGCCACTTCACAAGTGTCACCAGACTTGAATGTTTTCTCTAGCACTTTACCAGAAAGAAGTTTACGAATTTTAACACGGTTGAACGCTTGGCCTTTACCTGGTTTAACGTATTCGTTTTCCAGAATTACACAAGGCTCGTTATCAAGCATTAACTTAAGACCGCCTTTAAATTCATTGGTGCTAACTGTAGCCATTTTTTCCTCTTACATTCTTAGAGCTAAATTCAATGCCGCACATAATAACCCGAAAAGTCGAATCTGTTGAGCAAAACTGGCTCAAACAGTTGGCGAATGGGATCTCTGATCCTGCAAAATTGCTCGAAATACTGGAAATTGATCCTTCACCGTGGCAAGACGGGTTTGCCGCGCGCAAGCTGTTTGCACAGCGTGTACCGCAAAGTTTTGTCGATAGGATGGAGAAAGGCAACCCTAAAGACCCTCTTTTACGTCAGGTTTTACCACTGAGCGACGAATTTGAGGTGCATCCGGGTTACTCCAATGATCCATTGGAAGAGCAGGACAATGAAGTCCCTGGCCTGCTACACAAGTATCGCAACCGCGCCCTGATGATTGTCAAAGGTGGCTGCGCGGTAAATTGCCGTTACTGCTTTCGTCGTCACTTCCCTTATCAAGAGAACAAAAGCGGGAAACAAGCCTGGACCAAGTGCTTAGAGTACATGGCACAACAACCAGAGTTGAACGAAGTCATCTTCTCAGGTGGTGATCCATTAATGGCAAAAGACGATGAGATTCATTGGCTTTTAGAGCACATTGCTCACATTCCTCACATCAAACGTCTGCGTATTCATAGCCGTTTACCTGTGGTGATTCCAGCTCGAGTCACTGATGAACTATGCCAACTTCTGCAAGCATCAAGGTTACAAATCATCCTCGTCACTCACATCAACCATGCCAACGAAATCAATGACGAATTTGCTGAACAGATGTTCAATCTCAAAAGAGCGGGCGTTACGCTTCTAAACCAAGGCGTTCTGCTGAAAGGCGTGAATGATTCGGTAGAAGCTCAAGTGGCGTTAAGTGAGGCCTTATTTGACGCGGGTATCTTGCCTTATTACCTCCACGTTCTTGATAAGGTGCAAGGCGCAGCGCACTACTTTATTTCGGACGAAGAAGCGAAAGCTATTATGCGCGGACTCATCACGCGTGTATCGGGTTATCTGGTACCAAAACTCACACGAGAAGTTGGTGGCAGGCCAAGTAAAACGCCGTTGGATTTGCATTTAGAATAAGCTCTGACACTCAATTAAATTTGTCGTCTAGATTGATTATTTTTGTTCGCTTTGCACGGTAAGTCTATGCATACTCCGCACTTTTGGAGGTCAAGATGCATACAGCATTCGAACAAATTTTCGATCTTGGCCCATTCAGTTGGCCTGCCCTACTATGCTGCGCCATTAATGGGCTCATGATCGGTATAGAGCGCCAAACTCGTGGTAAACCGGTTGGCATTCGCACAGCAATATTAATTATTTCAGGCACCTACCTGTTTATGTCGATGGCAGTGTCGTTATCGCCAAATACTCTTGATCAAGCACGAGTGCTTGGTCAGATCATTACTGGCGTCGGCTTCTTAGGCGCTGGCGTTATGATGACACTTGATGGAAAAATCCATGGCGTAACATCCGCGGCTGTAATATGGGTGCTAGCAGGTTTAGGTTTGATGATAGGTTTGGGTTATTTAACGCAGTCGGTGGTTATTACTCTCCTGACACTAACCGTGTTGTTAGGTGTGGATAAAGCAGAAAACCACATCAAAGCATTACGCCGCGGTGTTCATCAAAGAATTCAACAACGCAAAACTTCATCACGATTAATTAAATAGTTAACGCTCCGAGAAACTCGCTTCATCTCATCAGTAATTAAAGAGCCCTCGACGAACATCGAGGGCTTTCTGTATATAAAGATTCTGACTTTCTCAGGGATTACTTAGCAAAGTTGATGAGTGGGAAACACTTGAAGAAACCGTTATCCGCACAGTTCAAAAGACCAATTTGCACACCATCGATTTGATCGGTCATGTTGAAGAAACCAAACTGGAAATTAGACTTCTTAGAGATACTCGCTAAGCCCACATCCGCCATGGTGTAGCCTTCAGAATAGTTCACCGCGCTCCAGTTCAAGCCTTTTACGTTGTTCGTAATGTTAACAGCACCCAAGTTAACACCCGTCGTCTGACCTTGGTTCCAGTTAACTAAGCCTAAAGACGCGCCTTTCATTTCTTGATTTACTTTTGCTGCACCAAAAAACAGACCGAAGTTCACACCTGTCGTACGATCCGTTTCTGACATACCAAGCAGTGAAAAGTCGACACCTTTAACCTCATTTACCTGCCCATGCAACACAGCTAAACGAACGCCACCTACTGAAGAATTAGAGGGTGCGTTTGTGTTATCGATAGTAGAGAACATCACAGGTGTACTGTCGGCAAAAGCAACAGGTGATGCGATAGCGGCTGCAACCGCCAATGACGTCATAAGCTTTTTCATTTTCATCTCCATGATGGGAAGCAACAATTTACAACATAGTGTAATGTTCAGATTTTGCTCTGTCCCCGTTCAAAAAGTGTTAGCAATAGGTCAGATTTAACCATCTGACTCAAAAGAAAAAATATTTCTCTTCGATTTTTTGCTTCTGAAATGGCGCTTTTTACGCTCAAAAATCTCATGATAAGCCACTCCAGAACGTCATGTTTCTCAGGTGACACGCATAAAAAAAGTCGAGGCATCTGCCTCGACTTTTAAAGGTTTGGTCGGTTATCTTTCCGCTATAAGGGCTCCCTTAGAGCGATGAGATAAGCTGGCTTACATCATGCCGCCCATACCGCCCATGCCACCCATGCCGCCCATGTCAGGCATCGCTGGCGCGTCTTTTTGCGGTAGATCAGTAACCATCGCTTCAGTAGTGATCATCAGACCTGCAACCGATGCTGCGAATTGTAGTGCAGAACGAGTAACTTTAGTTGGATCTAGGATACCCATTTCTAGCATGTCGCCGTATTCGCCTGTTGCCGCGTTGTAGCCGTAGCTACCTTCACCCGCTTTCACGTTGTTCGCAACAACTGAGTCTTCCTCACCTGCGTTCTTCGTGATTTGACGGATTGGCGCTTCCATTGCACGTAGTGCAACGCGGATACCAACGTTTTGTTCTTCGTTGTCACCCGTTAGGTGAGCAATCTTAGATGCCGCGCGGATAAGTGCAACACCACCACCAGCAACAACACCTTCTTCAACCGCTGCGCGAGTTGCGGCTAGCGCATCTTCTACACGGTCTTTCTTCTCTTTCATTTCAACTTCAGTCGCAGCACCAACTTTGATTACTGCAACACCGCCAGCCAGTTTAGCTACGCGCTCTTGTAGTTTCTCTTTGTCGTAGTCTGAAGTTGCGTCTTCGATTTGTTGACGAATCTGAGCAACACGGCCAGAGATCATCTCTTCTTCACCGATACCATCGATGATAGTCGTGTTTTCTTTCGTGATAGAAACACGCTTCGCTTGACCTAGATCTTCTAGTGCAACTTTTTCTAGCTCTAGACCGATCTCTTCAGAAATCACAGTACCGCCAGTTAGGATAGCGATGTCTTGTAGCATTGCTTTACGGCGGTCACCGAAACCAGGTGCTTTCACAGCTGCAACTTTTACGATGCCACGCATGTTGTTCACAACCAATGTTGCTAGCGCTTCGCCTTCTACATCTTCTGCAATGATAAGCAGTGGACGAGATGCTTTCGCGACAGCTTCTAGCGTTGGAAGAAGCTCACGAATGTTTGAGATCTTCTTATCAACAAGAAGAATGAATGGGTTTTCTAGATCAACACTGCCTGATTCTTGGTTGTTGATGAAGTAAGGAGACAGGTAACCGCGGTCGAACTGCATACCTTCTACTACGTCTAACTCGTCTTGTAGCGCCTGACCTTCTTCAACCGTGATAACGCCATCACGACCCACACGCTCCATTGCTTCTGCAATGATATTACCTACGCTTGCGTCTGAGTTTGCAGAGATAGTACCAACCTGCGCGATCGCTTTTGTGTCGTTACATTCAACAGAAAGCTCTTTTAGTTGCTCAACTGCCGCAGCAACAGCTTTGTCGATACCACGCTTAAGATCCATTGGGTTCATGCCCGCTGCGACTGCTTTTAGACCTTCGTTAACGATAGATTGTGCTAGTACCGTTGCTGTTGTTGTACCGTCACCCGCTGCGTCGTTTGCTTTAGACGCAACTTCTTTAACCATTTGTGCGCCCATGTTCTGGAATTTATCTTCCAGCTCGATTTCACGCGCTACTGATACACCATCTTTAGTGATAGTCGGTGCACCAAAAGATTTGTCTAGAACGACATTACGTCCTTTAGGACCCAGTGTTACTTTTACTGCATCAGCCAGAACGTTTACACCTTCCAGCATTTTAACTCGTGCGTCATTACCAAATTTAACGTCTTTAGCAGCCATCTTTGATTTCCTTTCTAAAATTCTTTGTGTGTAATTTCGTAATTGAATCTGAGCAAAAAATTACTCAATGATTGCTATTATTCAACGATCGCCATGATGTCGTTTTCAGACATGACAAGCACTTCTTTACCGTCGATTTTTTCAGTTTTTGTACCGTAACCTTCAGCGAAGATAACGGTATCACCGACTTTAACGTCTAGTGGCAGTACGGTGCCGTTTTCTAGGATGCGGCCTTTACCCACAGCTAGAACAACACCGCGAGTCGATTTTTCTGCAGCAGAACCAGTCAGAACGATGCCACCAGCAGACTTAGATTCAACTTCTTTACGTTCAACGATAACTCGGTCATGTAATGGACGAATGTTCATCGGTCGTCTCTCCTGAAAATTTCCATGTTTATTTGATAATTGTCCTTAGGGACTGTAGCCCCAGACACGTGATCCCTATATAAGGGGTCGAAGCAGCGATCCCAAGGGGGTGGCACAAAATTTTTGTGACTTAGTTAAAATAACGAACAACTAGGCAACGGTTTGCGTTAGAAATGCTCACTCGCTCGGCATCTCGCTTTCTTGTATCCTTGCAGTTTGCTCACCAGATAGTTGTCACACATGCAGGAAAATAACAAGCTGGAACCCCAAGCGACCGATAAGCATGGTTTGTTGACCGCACCCATTCCTGAAACGCTGCGGAAAATGACCGTACCCATGACCATGGGCATGATCGCAATTTTGATGTTTAACTTGGTGGACACGTTTTTTATCTCGTTGCTTGGCACTCAAGCGCTAGCGGCTATCAGCTATACCTTCCCTGTCACCTTTGCGGTTAACTGCATTACGATGGGGATTGGGATGGGACTATCGACCAATATTGGTCGCTTGCTTGGGCAAGGTCATGCACCACAAGCTGCTCGGTTCACCACCCACGGTTTGTTGTTAGCCGTGTTACTTGTGGCTATCACGTCTTCTATTGGCTTTACCACCATTGCGCCATTGTTTCGTTTTCTTGGTGCGTCTGATGATCTCATCCCTCTTATTGAGCAATATATGCAGGTCTGGTATCTCACCATTCCTCTGCTAGTGATCCCAATGGCGGGCAACAGTGCTATCCGAGCTACTGGCGACACAAAAACACCAGCAAAAGTCATGATGTTGGCTGGTTTGATTAATGGCATGCTCGATCCATTGTTGATTTTCGGTTATGGCCCTTTTCCGGAACTTGGCATTCAAGGCGCAGCCATAGCAAGTGCCTTTAGCTGGTTAGGTGCTTTGTGTGGCTCATTCTATGTGCTAATTAAACGGGAAAAATTGCTTGCTCAACCCCAATGGGCTTTGCTGAAACAAGACTGGCAACAGACACTAAAAATTGGTACCCCTGCTGCGCTATCAAACGCGATGAATCCGTTGTCCGGTGCCATTCTGATGATGCTGTTATCCAACCATGGTACAGCGGCGGTTGCTGCTTACGGCGCAGCGCAGCGTATTGAGTCTATATTGATTTTAGTATTGATGTCGCTGACCTCTGCCCTCACACCGTTTATGGCACAAAATTTAGGAGCCAAACAACCGCAACGAGCCTTTTCCGGTTTATTTATTAGCATGCGTTTTGCAGTGGTATTCCAAGGGTTTATCTTCTTGATGATGGTGCCACTGAGCATTCCTCTGGCTGCGCTGTTTTCTCAGGAAGATGCGGTGAAAAACCTGCTTTGGCATTATTTACTGGTGGTGCCATTTAGTTATGGCTTCCAAGGCATAGTGATGATGTTAGTCAGTGGTTTGAATGCGATGCACAAGCCATTGCGTGCATTCCAGTGGAGCTTTATGCGGCTGTTCATTTTTACCTTGCCATCGGCGTGGATCGGGAGCCAAATCTACAGTATTGAAGGCTTGTTTATCGGTATCGCGGTTGGGAATACGTTGGGTGGGCTACTGGGCTACTTGTTTGCGCTGCGCGAGCGAAAATTAACGCTCATAGAGCAGAGCAGCGTGTCTTAACACTCGTCTATCGCTAGTTTCTTTTTGTTGATTCTCAAATACAAAAAACCGCGGAAAGCCGCGGTTTTGTTTATCTATTTCAAACTTGCTTAGAACAACTCTTCAGCAACTTTGTATAGATCGTTGCGTACTGGACGCTTCATGTTTTCGATTGCATCGATGATATCGTGGTGAACAAGTTGCTCTTTCACGATACCTACACAACGACCACCATGACCTTCGATCAATAGGTGAACAGCGTAGTTACCCATACGAGATGCTAGTACGCGGTCAAATGCAGTTGGACGACCACCACGTTGGATGTGACCAAGTACTGTTGCACGAGTTTCACGACCTGTCGCGGCTTCGATGTCACGTGCTAGTTCATTAGCATCCATCATTAGCTCAGTAAGCGCGATGATCGCGTGTTTCTTACCTTTAGCGATACCATCTTGGATGTTGCTGATCAGCTTGTCTTTGTCTAAACCAGTTTCCGGAGTGATGATGTATTCACAACCGCCCGCAATTGCAGACATCAGAGTCAAATCACCACAGTGACGGCCCATGATTTCTACAATTGAAATACGTTGGTGAGATGAAGAAGTATCACGTAGACGATCGATTGCATCGATAACGGTGTTTAGTGCACTTAGGTAGCCCACAGTGTAATCCGTACCTGCGATATCGTTGTCGATTGTGCCCGGAAGACCGATACATGGGTAACCCATTTCAGTCAGTTTCTTCGCACCCATGTACGAACCATCACCACCGATTACCACTAGTGCATCGATACCATGTTTTTTAAGGTTCTCAATCGCTTTTTCACGAACTTCCACTTGTTTAAATTCAGGGAAACGTGCAGAACCTAGGAACGTACCACCTTTGTTGATCACATCTGAAACGCTAGAACGATCTAGCTTCTCGATGCGGCCTTCGTATAGGCCTAGGTAGCCGTCGTACACACCGAATACTTCCAATCCTTCGGATAGTGCTGTACGTACTACGCCGCGTATCGCAGCGTTCATACCAGGTGCGTCACCGCCACTTGTTAAAACACCGATCTTCTTAATCATGCTCACCCTCGATCTTTGGCAATCAATTATTTAATTTTCTTTTAGGCCCCTTGTTACCAAGCAACCTGCATAATCCAGAACTGTGCGTTATGTTACATTTCCTCTACAGGATTACCAATGAAAACGCACTTTTTTATGTAACTTTTCTACTTATGTAAGAGTATTACAGTTTCTCTATGAAACTTTGTTGATTCATATCAGGATCACGAATCTTAATAAGTATTGATGGAAAGATAGTCAATAAGTACCTGTTTGTCGTCGGGCACTGATGGATTTTTCAAGCCTACCAATCTTGCGCTTTCTGCTCTTTCTCAGGTCCGAAAACGACAGACAATGGATCTTGATGGATCAGTACGTCCGCATCAGGAAACAGAGCCAATAAATTATCTTCCACTTTATCAGCAATGTAATGCGCCTCAATTAATCGTAAGTTATCGTCTAGCTCTAAATGCAACTGTATAAAGCGCGTCGGTCCGGACATTCGCGTGCGTAACTGATGCACGCCCAATACCCCTTTTACGCTCAAACAAGCTTGGTTAATTTGCTCAAGTTCTTCATCGGGCAACTTTCTATCAAGTAAGGTTTGAATCGCTTCGCTGACCATTTTGAAAGCGCTATAAAGAATGAAGACACCAATACCAATCGCAAACACAGCATCCGCTTGAGTCACTCCAAAATAACTGAGCCCCAGAGCCACCATGATCGCAGCATTCATATACAAGTCAGTCTGATAATGCAGAGAATCCGCCGCTATTGCTTGGCTCCCCGTCACGCGAACCACATGTTTTTGGAACATCACCAAGCCAAGTGTGACCACAATCGCAAACAGCGATACATACACACCTAACTCCGGTGCGTGTAAAGCATGTGGGCGGAAAAATCGGTCAATCCCGTTAAGAATCAAAAATACTGCCGAGCCCGAAATAAACATTGCTTGGGCTAGGGCCGCTAAGGACTCAGCTTTACCATGTCCAAACGTATGTTCGCGGTCTGCCGGTTGTAAGGCGTAACGAACCACCACAAGATTCACAACCGAAGCCGCGATATCTAACATGGAGTCAATCAATGACGCCAATAAGCTCACTGAGCCGGTTACCCACCACGTGATGACTTTTACTATCAGAAGAAGCGTCGCCACAATGGTTGCAGTCCAAGCGGCGGTCGTAACTAAACGTGCGTATTGCTGTTTCATAATCAAAGAGTTAACTAAAACCATACGTTGAGTATATTGAATGACCATGAAATAACCAGATCAAAAAGAGGCAACCAATGGCTGCCTCTTTATATAACATCAATTCATGACTTAATTATTGCGCGACTTTTCCATGCGCTTGTGCATTCTGTCGCCACACTCTTGCATACGTTCATTTTGTAGCTCAACAAATTTCGCTTTCTGCTCAGGTGTTAATACGCTAAGCATTTGGTGCTTTCTTTCTAGCATTTGCACGCGACGTTCCGTTTGGCGCTCAACCATCTCTTTTGCTAACTCGGTAGCTTGAGCTTCATCAAAATTATCCGCCAGCAAAAGCGATTGCACTTTTGCGTGATGCGCTTGACGCTCAGCCATACGTGCTTCTTTGCCATCAGCGAATTTTGCTTTCATTTCTGCTTTGTTTGCTTCACGCATTTCTTTTAGCTGATCTTTTTGTGCATCAGTCAGGTCTAGTTGACGCATGACACCTCGGTCCATACCCATGCCGCATTCGTCACGAGGACCTTTATGATGGTTTTTACCACCGTAAGCGAATGCGCTTGCGGCGCCAAGAGTAAGAGGTAGAACAACAGCAGCTAACACAAGTTTTTTTGCAGACTTCATAATACGATTCCTTACACAGGTGAGTGGTTCTTCTGAGCTGTTCTCACAGCGCTTGAGTATAGAATACGACCCGCTAGGTAAAGCGACGTATAGGGAGCGTAAAGAATCGTAAAGAGTGATTTTTCTCCTCTTCGTTGCGCATCATTCCAATGTAATATTAGGCTATCGGTAACTTACTATAGGTGCCCCCATGGCAAACATTCTTTTAATCGATGACGATATCGAGCTAACCAGCTTATTAAAAGAAGTACTCAGTTTCGAAGGGTTTGACGTCAGCGAAGCAAATGACGGTGAAGCCGGCTTAGCCGCGATCAATGATAAGATTGATTTGATTTTGTTGGATGTCATGATGCCAAAACTCAATGGCATGGAAACGCTGAAACGCTTACGTGAAAATTGGGAAACTCCCGTCTTGATGCTGACCGCTAAAGGGGAAGAAATTGATCGCGTGATCGGCTTGGAACTGGGCGCGGATGATTATTTACCAAAACCTTTTAGTGACCGAGAGCTGTTAGCGCGTATCCGCGCGATTTTACGCCGCACTAGCAGCACACAAAAAAATACCAAAAACAGCGATTGCATTGAGTACCAAGAAATCCGCCTCTATCCCGGTAAGCAAGAAGCGTATTGTGAGCAACAGCTACTCGATCTCACGGCAACCGAGTTTGCGCTACTCACCCACTTCGTACAAAACCCAGGACAAGTGCTGACCAAAGAGACACTGAGCTTAGATGTGCTTGGTAAACGACTCGCTGCTTTTGATCGCGCTATCGATATGCATGTCTCGAATTTACGTAAAAAATTACCAGATCAAAGCAATGGCAAGCCGCGAATCAAAACCCTGCGTGGTCGTGGCTACATGCTACTTGAGGAGGATTAATGCGCCTATCACGCATCAAACTGCCAAACATCAATAGCCTGTATGGACGCATCTTTGCCATTTTTTGGTTCACCATGTTATTAGTATTGATAGCCGTGCTATCACTGCCACATTTGGACCCACGCAAAGCTCGCGATATTCCAGAAGAACACTACAAACGTATGGTAGAAACGCGTGACTCAATCCAACAAAAATACAGCCAGCAAACAGATTTAGGCCGCATACTTTTTCGTATCGAGGGCAACCGCCACGGCAAGCACGACCCTCGCCCACGAGTGTTTTTTTCTGACTACAGCGGTAATGTTCTTACGACAGAAAAACGCAGCAATTTTCAATTGCGTGCAATGCAAAACTTTGTCACCAGTATCGAAGATTACAATAATCCAAAGCAGAAGCTGTATGGTCGATACATGATTGCGGGCCCAATTCCTATCACTTTGGCAGGTTCCGATATCTTGATGTACGTGGGCTTCAAATGGAATGAGCCACCACCTCTACTCCTGCGTCTGTTTGATCACCCATTCCAGCTCTTGTTTGCGGTCATGTTGGTTAGTACACCATTGCTGTTATGGCTTGCTTGGGCTTTGAGTCAACCAGCACGTCGTCTTGAAGCCGCTGCTCAACGTGTGGCGAAAGGTGAATTTGTCACAGACCCAAATTTAGAAAAAGGCACGGCGGAGTTTCGTCAAGCAGGTAGCAGCTTCAACCAGATGGTCGAAGCGGTTAATCAGATGATTTCAGGACAACAACGTTTGCTATCCGATATCTCTCACGAGCTGCGCTCACCTTTAACTCGTCTGCGCATGGCAAGCGCATTAGCGACGCGTAAACAAGGCGAAAGCCCAGAACTGACTCGTATCGATACCGAAGCGCAGCGCTTGGAACAGATGATCAGCGAACTACTAGAGCTTTCTCGCATGCAGGCGAACAGTCATATGACTCGCGAAACACAGCCATTAGAAAGTTTATGGGAAGAGATCATTAAAGATGCGCAGTTTGAAGCAGAGCAAATGGGCAAACAGCTACACTATTCAGAATTACCTAAGCGCAATATTTCCGGTAACCCTAAACTGCTGATGAGTGCGGTGGAAAATATCGTTCGTAACGCCATTTACTACGGAAAAGATGAGGTACAAATCGACATCAAAGCCGATGACGATACGCTTCGTATCACGGTTGACGATAATGGAGAAGGTGTACCAGAAGAGGAACTGGCCGCGATTTTTCGCCCGTTCTATCGCGTTTCCACGGCACGCGATCGCCACTCTGGCGGCACAGGTCTCGGCCTAACCATTACCGAAAGTGCCATTCGCCAGCACAGTGGCACGATCGCAGCCAGCCGAAGTCCTTTAGGCGGATTGCGCATGAGTATCACCTTACCGATCAATTGTTAGTCTCAATTTGATGAACTAACAATAATTCGCACCATATTTCTAGAGTGAGTGATTCACAGCCCCACCCTCACTTTAGAAATTGGTGAGGCTTCTTAGAATACCCTTACAAAGATCAAAGTTGATAATAATTATCGTTAGCATTAAAGTAAATTTTCCAATTAAGGAGGATTTACTATGTCACATACATTTCCCGCTCTGCCTTACCCGTACGATTCACTAGAGCCGTACATCGACGCGAAAACCATGGAAGTGCATTACAGCAAACACCACAAGACGTACTTTGATAAGTTTGTAAATGCCGTTGAAGGGAGCGAGCTCGAAACTCAGTCATTAGACGAGATCTTTGACAATATCTCTAAGCTCAGTCCAGCAGTACGTAATAATGGTGGCGGCTATTACAACCACATCATTTATTGGAATTGCATGTCACCAAACGGTGGCGGAGAGCCTCAAGGCGCGCTTGCTCAAGCAATTAACGATAAATTTGGTAGCTTTGCGCAATTTAAAGAGGCATTTGCCCAAGCTGCCATCAATACCTTTGGGTCTGGCTTTGCATGGCTGATCGTAAAAGATGGTGAGATTCACATTACGTCCACCAGCAATCAAGATAACCCTCTGATGGACGTAGTGGATGTGCGCGGTGAACCAATCCTCGCATTAGACGTGTGGGAGCACGCGTATTACATCAGTTACCAAAACCGTCGCCCAGAATATATTGATGCGTGGTGGAACGTCGTCAACTGGCGAGCAGTTGAAGAAAACTATGCTCACGCTCTCTTATAAGAAGCATTAAGCCTTACGGTATTAACATCCGCGCTAATGCCTGCTTTCATACCCAGGTCAATCTTGCTGAATCTCGCATATTTCGGTGACTTGGGTATATACTGCCCCTCTCTTTGACCAACTCTATTTCAATACCATGTTTGATATCGCTTTATACGAACCAGAAATCGCGCCGAACACCGGCAACATCATTCGACTATGCGCCAACTGCGGTGCAAACCTTCACTTAATTGAACCTCTGGGTTTCGATCTTGAAGAGAAAAAAGTCCGCCGCGCTGGTTTGGATTACCATGATTTAGCTCGCGTAACGCGTCATAAAGATTATCAAGCATTCTTGGAATACTTAGAGAAAGAGAAGCAAGGCAACTACCGCCTGTTTGCGTGTACGACAAAGACCACAGGTCATCACGTTGATGCACAATACCAAGCGGGTGATGTTTTGATGTTTGGTCCAGAAACTCGTGGCTTGCCTGCTGAAATCATCGATAGCTTGCCAATGGAGCAGCGTATTCGCATTCCAATGATGCCAGATGCGCGCAGCCTAAACCTTTCGAATGCCGTTGCGATCATCGCTTTTGAAGCATGGCGTCAAATGGGCTTTGAAGGCGCATTGTAAGCGACACGAATTCCAAATACAGAAAAGGGCGCTTGGTGCGCCCTTTTGTTTTCTTTGCTGACTAACTCAATCAGTTGAGCTTGTTGCGATCATCATCGTCTTTACGCTCGTATTCCCCTTCGAAGGTATTGCCATTATCTGACTGGGAATCAAATGGGTCACGACGGAACGGGTCTTGCTCAAATGGCCCCTGGTTAGAGAAACCACCTTGGAAGCCACCGCCATGCATGGTTTTCACCACCATTTTGCTCATCAAGTATTTAGCTATCGCGGCGCGTGGCGCAGGAAGCAACACCAACATACCAAGGGCATCGGTCATAAAGCCCGGGGTTAACAGTAGCACGCCAGCCACCGCTAGCATTACGCCTTCAAAAATTTGCTGGGCTGGAATTTCACCTTGTTCAAGACGCCCCTGTACTGACATCAGTGTTTGTATACCTTGGCTACGAACCAACGACGCACCAACAAATGCAGTGATTAAGACTAGTGCAATGGTCGGCCATAAACCTAAAAAGCCGCCCACCTGAATAAATAAGCCGATTTCAATGATCGGAACAAAAATAAACGCTAATAATAAGATAGGAAACACACGCCCTCCTTTGTTTAATTCAGTGTAATGGTAAAAGCAGACTAAGCTCAAACGAATCGTTGTAAAAAAGCGTGTTCATACTGGTCTCCTTCTTTTTTAGACAAAGTAGCGGGAGCGCGTTTCATTCAATTGCATACCGATTTTTTCGTGCTTTTAAAGTGCTAATTTCGAACTCTAAAAACTCATGTTTGTCGAGGAAAATCGAGTACCCATAAAGGGTTATTAATAACCCGTTCATACTTTGCAAATTATTGACTCATGAAAAACGAAAAAGGTGATCTAGTTACTATTTTTATGCGCTAGGTGCAGTATCATGTGCCACATAAGTCAGGACGGATTTTCCAGCCAAAAATTCTGATGAATGGATTCTAGATTGCAGAAATGGCTAATAAATAACTTTATTATCAGAATTATCATCTAAGGATCCTGCTATGGCTACCCTATCTGATGCTCCAAAAACAGCAAACCCAGCCACTCGTATTGAAGAAGATCTATTAGGTCAACGTCATGTCCCTGCAGATGCGTACTACGGTATTCATACGCTACGTGCGATCGAGAACTTCAACATCTCCAATATGACCATCTCTGACGTACCAGAATTTGTACGCGGCATGGTAATGACCAAAAAAGCAGCAGCGTTAGCAAACAAAGAACTTGGCGCTATTCCAAAAGACGTTGCAAACTACATCATCGAAGCGTGTGATTTGATCCTAGAAACTGGCAAGTGTATGGATCAGTTCCCATCAGACGTATTCCAAGGCGGTGCAGGCACTTCAGTTAACATGAACACGAACGAAGTGATCGCAAACGTTGCGCTTGAGTTGATGGGTAAAGAGAAAGGCCAATACGAATTTGTTAATCCAAATGACCATGTAAACAAGAGCCAATCAACCAACTGTGCGTACCCAACAGGCTTCCGTATTGCGGTATACAACAGCGTACACAAGCTAATGGAAGCAATTGAGTACCTAAAAGGCGCATTCGAACTTAAAGCCGTTGAGTTTAAAGATGTACTGAAAATGGGCCGTACTCAGCTTCAAGACGCAGTACCAATGACAGTAGGTCAAGAGTTCCATGCGTGGGCGGTAACACTAAACGAAGAGATTCGTGCTCTAGATTACACATCTAAACTCCTCCTAGAAATCAACCTAGGCGCAACCGCAATCGGTACTGGTCTAAATACACCAACTGGCTACCAAGCGCTTGCAGTAAAACACCTAGCGGAAGTAACAGGCCTTGACGTTGTTGCAGCAGAAGACCTTATCGAAGCAACGTCTGACTGTGGTGCATACGTAATGACTCACGGCGCACTAAAACGCCTAGCAGTGAAACTATCGAAGATCTGTAACGACCTTCGTCTACTTTCTTCTGGTCCTCGTGCGGGTCTAAATGAATTGAACCTACCTGAAATGCAAGCAGGCTCTTCAATCATGCCAGCTAAAGTAAACCCAGTTATCCCAGAAGTAGTAAACCAAGTTTGCTTCAAAGTTCTCGGTAACGACAACACGGTTTCTTTCGCAGCAGAAGGCGGTCAGCTACAGCTAAACGTAATGGAACCAGTTATCGCACAAAGCGTGTTTGAGTCTATCTCTCTACTACACAATGCGTGTGTGAACCTACGTGATAAATGTATCGACGGCATCACTGTGAACAAAGAAGTTTGCGAAAACTACGTTTACAACTCTATCGGTATCGTCACTTACCTAAACCCATACATCGGCCACCACGAAGGTGACATCGTAGGTAAGATTTGTGCAGAAACTGGCAAGAGTGTTCGTGAAGTCGTGCTAGAGCGCGGTCTGCTTACAGCAGAGGAGCTTGATGAAATCTTGTCAGTAGAAAACTTCATGCATCCTACTTACAAAGCAAAACGTTACGAGTAATAACGAATCCGAAGGGGGCCACTCAGGCCCCTTTTTTAGGCTCTCATACGGTTAACCACATTTTTTATATGCTTTTATTGCCGCTAAACCACTAGGTTCTCATTCTCTGAGCATTTACTCCTGTTCCTGAGTGTTCAAAAAATCAGAATCAAATAAAAAACTAAAGAGGTATCAATATGGTCATGGTCGAACTCTTCGTGGTTCTGCTCTTCATCTATTTGGGGGCAAGAATCGGTGGTATCGGCATTGGTTTTGCCGGTGGTGCTGGGGTCATTGCGTTGTCTTTGATCTTGGGCGTACCAACAAGCCAAGCTTACATTCCCGTTGACGTAATTTTGATCATCATGTCTGTAATCACCGCTATCGCAGCAATGCAGGTAGCGGGTGGTTTAGACTGGATGGTGCAAGTTGCTGAAAACTTTTTGCGCAAGCATCCTGAGCGCATCACCTTTTATGCGCCTATCGTAACTTACCTAATGACATTAATGGCGGGTACTGGCCACACGGCATTCTCTACTTTGCCAGTGATTGCAGAAGTAGCGAAAGGCCAAGGCGTGCGCCCTTCTCGTCCACTGTCTATCGCGGTCGTAGCATCGCAAATCGCTATCACCGCATCACCAATCTCAGCGGCTGTTGTAGCGTTCGCGGCAATGCTGCACCCATTTGGCGTTGACTACCTAACACTACTAGCAATCTGTATCCCAACGACGTTCATCGCGTGCATGATCGGTGCGTTCGTGGCGAACTTCATGGGCTGTGAGCTAAAAGACGATGCTGAATACCAAGAGCGTCTAGAAAAAGGCTTAATCAAGCTAAATACAGAAGCAAAACGCGAAATCCTACCAACAGCGAAGAAAGCCACCTTCATCTTCCTAGGCGCAATCGCATTTGTCGTGTGTTACGCAGCAGCAATTTCTGGCTCTGTGGGTCTTATCGAGAACCCTGCTCTAGGCCGTAACGAAGCTATCATGACGGTAATGCTAGCAGCTGCGGCAGCTATCGTAATGAGCTGTAAAATCGATGCTGGCAAAATCCCAGCCGCAGCAACATTCCGCTCTGGTATGACAGCGTGTGTGTGTGTTCTTGGTGTGGCATGGCTAGGTTCTACGTTCGTTAACGCGCACGTTGACGGCATCAAAGAAGTGGCTGGTGCGCTACTAGCAGACTACCCATGGATGCTAGCACTCGTTCTATTCTTCGCTTCAATGCTGCTTTACTCACAAGGTGCAACCACTGTTGCGCTGATGCCAGCAGCACTAGCAATCGGTGTCGCACCACTTACCGCAGTTGCATCTTTCGCAGCAGTAAGTGCGCTATTCGTGCTGCCAACTTACCCAACGCTTCTAGCAGCGGTTGAGATGGACGACACGGGTTCAACTCGTATCGGTAAGTACGTATTCAATCACCCATTCTTTGTACCTGGTGTGGTAACCATCGCTTCTGCGGTAGCACTTGGCTTCGCATTCGGTGGTCTACTGATCTAGTAGAAACAGAGTCTTACTCGGGGAGCTTCGGCTCCCTTTTTTATTGCCTGTTGTCTTGATTTATGCTCAATAAATCTTCATTTTCATGAAACTTATTGACTCGCCTCCGGGTCTGATTGAGTTACACTAACGGCAATTATCTAAGATGAATTGACTCTTTTATGCGCGCATTACTTTCCGTTTTACTCTTAGGGCTCATTACCTTTTCCACTCCGTCTTTAGCTTTATTTGGCAAAGACCAGTTTAACAGTAGCCAGAACAACAGTTTTGGTAGCAGCAGCGACAGCTTTGTTCCGGTTGATCAGGCGTTTCCATTTAACTTCTACCAGCAAGATGACAAATTGATGCTCGATTGGCAGGTACGTGACGGGTACTACCTATATCAAGAGCGCTTGTCTGTAGCTGGTGAGAAAGTATCGCTAGGCGAACTGCAAATGGAAGACGGCACACCGCATAAAGATGAATTCTTTGGTGACGTGCATATCTATACTCAACCTCTCTTCGTTAATGTACCAATGCATGATTGGCAAGACGGTGCGCGCGTGGTGGTGCAATACCAAGGTTGTGCGAAAGCAGGCTTCTGTTACCCGCCAGAAACTCGCGTGATTCCTATCAGCGCGTTTACTTCGTCGAACTCAGATTCAACAGCGGCGACGACAATACCAAAAGCAGAACAAGCACCAACAGCAACGCCACCAGCGGCGCAATCATCTACGTCTGATGACACATCATCAGCGCCAGTAACACAGCAAGATAGCCTTGCAGCCAACCTTGCTGATAACTGGTGGACACCACTTCTGTTCTTGGCGCTTGGTGTGGGCTTGGCGTTTACACCTTGTGTGCTGCCGATGTACCCAATTCTGACCAGCATCGTGCTTGGCAGTGGCAAACTGAGTCAGCGCCGTGCGCTAGGCTTGTCGTTTGTCTATGTACAAGGCATGGCGCTGACTTACACCCTACTCGGCCTTGTGGTGGCATCTGCAGGTATGCAGTTCCAAGCAGCAATGCAACACCCTTATGTGCTGATTGGCTTGAGCGTACTGTTCATCGCACTCGCTTTGTCTATGTTTGGTCTGTACTCATTACAGCTACCAAGCAACGTTCAAACATGGTTGAATAACTTAAGTAATAAGCAACAGGGCGGCAGCAGTGCAGGCGTATTCGCCATGGGGGCGATTTCTGGACTGGTGTGCTCACCATGTACCACGGCACCTCTGTCTGGTGCGCTACTTTACGTGGCACAAAGCGGCGATTTGCTTACCGGTGGTATCGCGTTATACGCGCTGGCGATGGGCATGGGTATTCCGCTGATCCTTGTAGCGGTATTTGGCAACAAGTTGCTACCAAAAGCCGGCGGTTGGATGGACCGCGTGAAAACGCTGTTCGGCTTTATTCTGCTTGCCGCACCTATCTTCTTACTAGAACGCATCATGCCAGAAATGTGGTCAACGATTCTGTGGTCAGCACTGGGTATTGCTGCTTTTGGTTGGCTATACCACATCAAAAACAGTCTAGAGTTTGGTGGCTGGAAACAAAGTGCCGTGGGCATAATCGCCGTCTTAGGTTTGCTAGCCGCAGCACAACCTATCTTAAATTACTGGTTTGGCAACAGCACAACACAAACTCAGCAAGCCACTGTTAGCTTTACTCGCATTGCTAACGTGGCGGAGCTTGAAGAACAACTGGCACTTGCGAAAGCGGCAGGTAAACCCGTCATGCTCGATTTCTACGCCGATTGGTGTGTAGCATGTAAAGAGTTTGAAAAGTACACCTTCCATGACCCAAGCGTCGAAGCAAAACTGCAAGACTTCGTTCTTCTGCAAGCGGACGTGACCAAAAACCAAGTGCAAGACATCGAACTACTGAAGCACATGAATGTACTTGGTTTACCAACAATTGAGTTTTGGGATGCCAGTGGCGAACACGTTTCAAACGCTCGTTTGACGGGATTCATGCAAGCTGAGCCTTTCTTAGAGCATATCAAGCAGTTCTGATAACCAGATATTCAAACGCCAGTGATGTCCACTGGCGTTTTTTATTGCTCAGATTTGAATAAGAACATTGCGTTTATATGCAATTTTCCTAATAAAAGTCGATTTGGTTCAGACTTTTAGCGAATAAATATTGTCCACTCTCTCAAAGCTGGACAATAATAAATTTAACGAAATAGTCAAAAGTGTTTAACGTCATGGATTCGACCTACACCATCATTATTGCAGATGATCACCCACTCTTCCGGAATGCCTTGTTTCAATCTATCCACATGGCTATTAGTGGTGCAAATTTGCTGGAAGCGGACTCACTCGACGCACTTCTGGCTTTGTTGGAGCGAGAGGAAGAGCCAGATTTAGTGCTATTGGATCTCAAAATGCCAGGAGCAAATGGTATGTCTGGCTTGATTCATTTGCGAGCAGAGCATCCAGATTTACCTATCGTCGTCGTTTCAGCGAGTGAAGAGCCGGCGATCGTGACGCAGGTGAAAAGCCATGGTGCATTTGGTTTTATTCCCAAGTCCAGCGACATGCGCGAATTAGTGAACGCGCTCAATCAAGTGCTGAATGGCGACCCATACTTCCCTGAAGGGTTGATCACCAATAACGCGGCATGTAATGACTTAGCGGAAAAGATTGCTGCGCTAACACCGCAGCAATATAAAGTGTTGGGAATGTTGTCCGATGGCTTGCTGAACAAGCAAATCGCTTACGAATTGAATGTTTCGGAAGCTACCATAAAAGCGCACATGACAGCGATTTTCCGTAAGCTCGGTGTAAAGAACCGCACGCAAGCCGTGATTATGCTGACGGAAATGAGCGACTAGATTGACATCTTATCGTCAGACTTACTTTTTTCGTTTGGCAATCGGATACCGACTTTAGTGACCTGCTGATCAACAACATCAGCGACGATCCAATGCAAACCTTGCCACTCGAAATGGTCTCCCAATACTGGCGTGCTACCTAATTGCTCTTCGACAAGGTTTCTCAAACTTTTATCCAGCGGTTCATCCCCCAGATTCAAACCATACATCACGGCAATATCGGCAAGCTTCACTTCAATATCGAGGAAGAAGTCACCGAAGAATCGCGCTAGCGACGCTTTCTCTGGGGCTTCACTAAACAGTAAGCTCAGTGCATCTAAATCCTTTTCTTGTGCTAATACACACAAGGTATCATCTTCCTCAAGACGCGTACTGCCGGATGGGTGCAATAGCTCTTTACTGCGAAATACAGCGGCGATACGCGTTCCTTCCGGCATCGAAAGACTACGTAATGGCTCACCAATGCACCATTTATCTGCTTTAAGTCTATAGATAAACAGCTCCCACTCACTGGTCGGGTAAATCTCTACACCCGTACGCGAAATTGGCTCAGGCTTAGAAGGTAGCTCGACCTTTGCAAGAGACATCGCCTTAGTCAACGTGCCCCCTTGTACTATCAAAGACACCATTACTACAAAGAATGCCAAATTGAAGTACAGTTGAGCATCTGGCAACCCTGCCATCATCGGAAATACCGCGAGGATGATAGGTACAGCACCACGCAGTCCTACCCAAGAGACAAACCACTTTTCACGTGGCGTGAAACTCTTGAATGGCAGTAAACCAATCCAAACAGAGATTGGTCGGGCAAACAAAATCATCCCGAAAGCAAGCGCAAGACCTGGCAACGCAATAGAGAGTAAATTGGATGGCGTAACCAACAAACCAAGCACCAAGAACATACCAATTTGAGCTAGCCACGTCATACCATCTAAAACATGAAGAATAGAGTGGCGGCTGCGTGTTGGACGGTTACCTAATAAAAGACCAACAAGGTAAATCGACAAAATACCACTGCCACCCAAAGTGTTAGATAAAGCGAAAATAAGCAAGCCACCACTGACCGTTAAAATAGAATACAGCCCATCTGGTAATTGATTGCGATTGATAACTTTCCATAAGATCCAGCCACCAGCGAAGCCAAGTAACGCGCCAATACCAAACTGCTTAAGAAAACTGAACGCCAAAAAGCCCGCACTTAAATCTGCGCCAGGGTTCGCTAAAATAGCAATCAGAGTTACGGTCAGAAACACCGCCATTGGGTCATTGGTGCCGGATTCAATTTCCAGCGTTGAACCAACACGTTCGTTCAGGCTACGACTTTTGAGTAGAGAGAAGACCGCGGCAGCATCGGTGGAACCAACAATCGCACCAACCAATATGCCTTGCAATAAATCTAAGTCGAATAACCACGTTGCCATCAGCCCGGTCAAAATGGTGGTGATCGCAACGCCAAATGTCGCCAAAGAGACCGAGGGCCATAACGCAACCCTAAAGCTGGCGACCCGCGTTCTCATCCCACCATCAAGCAAAATGATGGCTAATGCGAGGTTACTAACCAAATAAGCGATCGAAAAGTTATCGAATAAAATGCCGCCTAAGCCGTCTTCCCCCGCTAGCATTCCAACGGCTAAAAATACCAAAAGAATTGGGATTCCCAACTTAGAAGACACTGGGCTTAAAAGAACGCTAAGTGCGATTAACAACGCACCTATTAGAAAAAAACTGTTAATGGTGTCTGCGTCCATTCTCACCCTCCCTTAATGAAAAACGATAATAATTGTGATGAGCAAGGCTACTTCGTTAATGAGGTAATGCCCTAATCTGCCTCCCCTTTACACCGTCTCAAAATGCGAGGTTGTACGAGAATGACTCAGTTATATTACTTTATTGTGCGTTAAAACGGTGATTTGATGCGAAAACTTTATGTAAATAAATTACTTGTGAGCTTTCTTATCTACGCCTTCTCTCTTTAAGAGCCACAAGATCACCACCAATACTTACACAGCATCTCCAAGTTCAATGAAGAAAAGATTAATGGCCCGTCTTAATCATGCCTGTTTATCCAATCAACCTTTAGACCTTTGGCTAACTTAACAGTTTATTAACATAACGTTTTACCCCTTTTTTCGCTGCAAAAGCCCATAATATGGGGGTTCTTCATTTTTAACACCCCGACTAAAGTTGAAAAGAGTTATTGCCAACACCTTGCTAATGTACATATTGAAACATTTCATTAACAACAATACCAATCGTAAGGAGACGGCAATGGCATTTGAAAGCGAAGAAAGAGCCAAAGCCTATTGGGACAAAAACGTGAAGCTCATGATCGGCCTAATGGTCATCTGGTTCGTCGTGTCTTTCGGCTGCGGCATTTTATTTGTCGACGTACTAAATCAATTTCAACTAGGCGGTTACAAACTCGGTTTCTGGTTTGCTCAACAAGGCTCCATCTATGCGTTCCTAGGAATTATTTTCTATTACGCATGGAAGATGCGCCAAATTGACCGTGAATTCGGCGTGGACGAATAAGGAGTCACTCAGATGGATTTGAAAACTATTACCTACCTGGTCGTTGGCGCCACGTTCATCCTGTACATCGGGATTGCTATTTGGGCTCGCGCCGGCTCAACCAAAGAGTTTTATGTTGCTGGTGGCGGTGTAAACCCGATTGCAAACGGTATGGCAACCGCAGCCGATTGGATGTCCGCAGCGTCGTTTATCTCAATGGCAGGCTTAATTGCCTTCATGGGCTATGGCGGCTCAGTATTTCTAATGGGTTGGACTGGTGGTTACGTTCTGCTTGCGCTGTTGCTAGCACCTTACCTACGCAAATTTGGGAAGTTTACGGTGCCAGAGTTCGTTGGTGAACGCTTTTACTCCAATACCGCACGTATCGTAGCGGTTGTTTGTCTTATCATCGCATCAGTGACTTATGTTATCGGTCAGATGAAAGGCGTGGGTGTTGCGTTTGGTCGCTTCTTAGAAGTGGACTACTCCACTGGCCTATTAATTGGTATGTGTATCGTTTTCATGTACGCGGTTCTTGGCGGCATGAAAGGCATCACTTACACGCAGATTGCTCAATATTGCGTACTCATTCTTGCTTACACTATCCCTGCAATCTTTATCTCTCTGCAACTCACTGGTAACCCAATCCCACAAATTGGTCTGGGGAGTACCATGGCTGGTACCGATGTCTATCTACTCGATCGGCTTGACCAAGTTGTGACCGAACTCGGATTTAGTGAATACACGACCCAAGTACGTGGCGACACACTTAATATGTTTGTCTACACCATGTCACTGATGATTGGTACTGCCGGTCTACCACACGTAATTATCCGTTTCTTTACCGTGCCGAAGGTTCGCGACGCACGTACATCAGCAGGCTGGGCTCTGATCTTCATCGCAATCCTTTACACTACAGCACCAGCGGTATCAGCGATGGCTCGTCTCAACCTAATGAATACGGTAAATCCAGCTCCGGGTCAGCACCTAGCGTATGACGAGCGTCCTGCGTGGTTCAAAAACTGGGAAACAACTGGACTACTCGGTTTTGACGATAAAAATGGCGATGGCAATATCCAATACACTTCAGATGCGTCCACCAACGAACTGCGCGTTGATAACGACATCATGGTATTGGCTAACCCAGAGATCGCTAAACTACCAAACTGGGTGATCGCACTTGTGGCAGCAGGTGGTCTTGCAGCTGCACTATCTACCGCAGCAGGTTTACTACTCGCCATTTCTTCAGCTATTTCCCATGACTTAATCAAAGGGGTTATCAATCCGAACATATCCGAGAAAAAAGAGCTACTTGCTAGTCGAATATCAATGGCAGTAGCGATAGCAGCCGCAGGCTATCTCGGTCTAAATCCGCCTGGATTTGCCGCAGGTACGGTAGCACTCGCCTTTGGTCTTGCCGCTTCATCCATCTTCCCTGCATTGATGATGGGCATCTTCAGCAAGAGCATCAACAAAGAAGGCGCAATCGCCGGTATGATTGCGGGTATCAGTATTACGCTGTTCTACGTATTCCAACACAAAGGCATCCTTTTCGTTGCTGATTGGAAGTATCTAGAAAGCTGGGGAACAAACTGGTTCCTAGGTATTGAGCCAAACGCGTTTGGTGCTATCGGCGCACTATTTAACTTCATCGTCGCATTCGCTGTCTCCAAAGTAACAGCAGAAACGCCACAAGAAGTAAAAGACCTAGTCGAACACGTTCGCGTGCCAATAGGTGCTGGTAGTGCAGTGGATCACTAAAAACTAATCAAAACCACAAAAGCCCCGCTTGGAACCAGCCGTCCGGGGCTTTTTTATTCTCACTTTTCAGTTACCATATTCGCAGTATGTCGTTGCAAGGAAGCCAAGATGTTCAAAAACAAGCACTTTATTCTCGCTCTACTGATTGCGCCAGTTCTCTCTTTGATCGCTTACTTCGGTACCGATATGGCCCTCAGCGAGAAACCCCACGCGGCGCAAGAAGGGGAAACTTACAAACTCGCGAGTAAGTCTAATTGTCGTTACACCAGTGGTCTGTGTGATATGGAAAATGGCGATTTTAAAGTGAAATTTCGCTCTGAAAAACTCACTAAAAATAACTTAGAATTGTCACTCAACGCCGCTTACCCACTCGAAGGGGTTAAAGTTTCTATTGTGAGTGACAAAGAGAAAAACGCTCAACCGATTGATATGAAGCCCGCCGATCAAGCAGGCCAAAGCTGGTACATCACCTTACCAAAGCCTGCATCTGCAGAAAGCTGGTTAAGAGTCGTCATTCAATCAGGCGGCACACTGTATTATGGTGAAACACAAACCGCATTTGTGAAGTACGAAACCTTATTTACTGAATAACGGCGACAAGCTAATTCACCGGTATTCAAACGACAGTGACTTAGTTTCACTCAGCATAAATGAATTCCTACTCAGCCGACGCCTTTGCGTCGGCTTTTGTTTCCGTAAGTCTTTCTTCAACAACCTCTTACTCTAAAAAGGGTTGCCAACCCACAACTTAATTGATAATAATTATCACTACATTTAATGAGAGGTGGTTATGGACAACAAACGGGACATCTTTAACGCATTTTTTAAAGCCCAAGATAGATTCCTTCTCGCCGCACCACATGGCTTTGAGCCAGACGTGATTCATGACTATATTCATTGGGGAATGGTGTTGTCTTCTTGTTATGAACACGATGCCGATGAAGAAAATCTATTGTTGTGTGAGCTGTTTTTACGTCAGGTTTATTTCCATTTACTAGACGCAATTCAAGACTCAACTCGCAGTCGTATCTTCCGTCGTGTCTGTCTCGATTCTATCCATACGCCATTATTTTGCCTCAAACGCTATTACTACCAGTTTGAACAAGGCGACGTGAAATTTCTCGCACTACAACAACAATTACGCCTGATTCAAATCTCACTCGATTAACCAAAAGGATCCCTACCATGAGCACCGAATTCCGCATAGAAACTGACAGTATGGGCGAAGTAACGGTCCCTGCAGATGCTCTCTACCAAGCCCAGACTCAACGCGCCGTCGATAACTTCTCATTCAGTCAACATAAAATGCCATCTGGTTTTATCAAAGCGTTAGCACACATCAAGCAGACTGCGGCACTCACCAACGCACAGCTAGGGCTGCTTGAGGGAGATATTGCCAACGCGATTGCTGACGCAGCTCAAGCAATTATCGAAGGCAATCATATTGAGCAATTCCCAATTGACGTATTTCAAACCGGATCAGGTACTAGCTCAAATATGAATGCGAATGAGGTAATTGCAACACTGGCCTCCCAGCATCTAGGCGGCACTGTCAGCCCTAATGATCACGTCAATATGGGACAAAGCAGCAACGATGTGGTACCAACGGCCATTCAAGTTAGCGCAGCATTAGCCATTGAAAAACAGCTCTTCCCGGCCCTGTCACACCTAAGCCAAACACTAGAGTCTAAGCAACAAGCATTGAAAGATGTTGTAAAAACCGGTCGCACCCACTTAATGGACGCGATGCCAATTACCTTTGCTCAAGAACTTGGCGGTTGGCAGTTCCAAATCGAGCATGCAAAACAAGCGATTGAACAAACACTTCCTGCTGTAAAAGCCTTAGCCCAAGGTGGTACGGCGGTTGGAACGGGGATCAATGCCGATCCACGCTTTGCAGACTTATTCGCTAGCAACCTAACCCAGTCAACTCGTATTCAGTTCATGGCCAGTGATAACTTCTTTTTCAATTTAAGCAGTCAAGATGCGATCGTCGCTCTGTCGGGACAGCTCAAAACAGCAGCAGTTGCGATCATGAAGATCGCAAATGATCTTCGTTGGATGAATTCAGGTCCATTGGCTGGTTTAGGTGAGATTGAATTACAAGGCTTGCAACCGGGTTCTTCCATCATGCCTGGCAAAGTAAATCCTGTGATCCCAGAAGCCGCAGCTATGGCATCAGCGCAAGTCATTGGTAATGACACCACCATTACCGTCGCAGGCCAAGCGGGCAACTTCCAGCTTAACGTCATGCTGCCAGTTATTGCTCATAACGTATTGGAGAGCATCGAGTTACTCTCTAACAGCGCAACCGCTTTAGCTGACAAAGCCATTGCGACGTTTGAAGTTCGCCAAGATAACTTGGATGTAGCACTCGCCAAAAACCCTATTTTGGTCACGGCTCTCAACCCGGTCATTGGTTACCTAAAAGCGGCAGAAGTCGCGAAAAAAGCCTACAAACAGGGACGCGCGATTATTGATGTCGCGGAAGAAGAAACTGATTTGGATAGAGCCACACTAGAGCGATTGCTTAATCCAGCCAAACTGACTCAAGGCGGCGTCGCAGAATAAGCGGCAAACTCAGCCTATCAACTAAGATTACAAACATCGAGACCTCCATTCGGAGGTCTCTTTTTATAGCGATTTTTCAAACACTCCAATCCTAAGCGACTCGATTGAGCACCGAACGCAGCTTAAGCGGCTTAACTGGCTTAGCAATAAAGCTGAACCCATTTGCTTTGATGCCATCAAGCATATCATCGGTACGATCTGCACTGATGATGACGCCTTCAAAGCTGTGGCCTAATCTTAGGCGGCATTGCTGTAGCACTTCTAAACCAGTACGACCATCATCAAGTCGGTAATCGGAGAAAATTACATCCGGAATCCAACCATCCTCAAGCGCTTGTAGACTTTCAACTAAATCAATCGCAACTCGTGTATCGCAGCCCCATCGGGAAAGTAAGTTTTCCATGCCGACTAGAATGTCAGGCTCATTATCGACACATAGGATTCTCAGATGACCAAGTTCAGATTGCTTACTCATTGCCACGTGAACTGGATGAGGCTGAACATGATCAGCTTTATCTAGGGTGATGGAAAAAACACTGCCTTTTCCAACCCAAGAGCGCATCGAAATTTCATGCCCAAGTACCTGAGCAATTCCTTTCGAAATCGCCAAACCAAGTCCGAGGCCTTGGTCGGAACGAACTTGAGTTCCGCGATTAAACTCTTCAAAAATCTCTTGCTGCTTCTCTTCTTCAATCCCCACTCCATTATCCCATACATCAATACGCACTCGCCCTTTCACGCGGCGAACACCGAGTGCGACTTTGCCATTCGGGTTATAACGAAACGCATTGGTCAGGAAGTTTTGCACCACACGGCGCAGCAGTTTGGGATCCGACTTAACCATGAGTGAGGACGGAATCATGGTGAACTCTATACCTTGCTGTTTGGCTAACGCACTAAACTCAGCATTCAAATTCGATAACACATCATTTAACGCAAAGCCATGCACGTTGACTTCCAACTTGCCCGATTCCAAACGCGAGATATCCAGCAAATCTCCAATTAAGTCTTCGGCAGCCTCTAAAGCACTTTCAATGTGTGCTGACAGCTTTTTGGCTTCGCTGTCTTTGGCGACTTCCGATAGTGAAGATGCGAATAGACGCGCCGCGTTGAGCGGTTGCATCAAGTCATGGCTTACTGCCGCCAAGAACCGTGATTTGGACTTCGATTCCAAATCAGAGCGCTGCGTCGCTTCCACCAGCTGCTTGTTGAGTTGTTCTAATTCTCGAGTCCGCAGACGTACCCTTTCTTCCAATGTCTCGTTGGCGTCTTTCAGTGCTTGCTCTGCATCACGGAATACGGTGATGTCGGTAAAGCTCATCACAAAGCCACCACCTGGCATTGGGTTACCTTGCACCTCTATCACGCGACCATCGGGACGAACCCGAGAAGAGGTGTGCCGAGTCCCTTGCTCAAGGTGATAAACACGGCGACGAACGTGGTCATCAGGGTCACCAGGGCCACACAACCCCTGCTCTGCATTGTGCCGAATCACATCCGCAATCGGTCGACCTACTTGAATCAGGCC
The DNA here is from genome assembly GCF_033340155.1 of Vibrio sp. 1562. Taxonomy (NCBI): domain Bacteria; kingdom Pseudomonadati; phylum Pseudomonadota; class Gammaproteobacteria; order Vibrionales; family Vibrionaceae; genus Vibrio; species Vibrio sp. 1562. The sequence continues at coordinate 2,115 of NZ_JAWOVY010000027.1, read as the reverse complement.
TGGCGGAAATTCAAAGAGTTCTAAATAGCGTTGGTTCCACGCTACCAAGCGTAGTTGCTTATCGACGACCGCAATACCTTGTCCAATATGCTCAATCGCGCCTTGGAGTAAACCCCGACTAAAATCGTACAGTTCAGAGGCTTCATCGACGATAGTCGCCACCTCTTCAAGCTGCATGTTTCTTCCTTGCAGAGCAGAAGTAAGTACTAACTTAGCAGAAGATGCTCCAAATACCCCTGCTAGCACACGCTCCGTATGCCGAATCAGAGAAGATGGCGCTTGTTGATTCGGCATCAACTCTTCTCGTTGCTGGCTCCAGTAGGCTTGAAACGCCGCTTTAACTCGCGTTCGTCCTACAAATCTAGACGCTAGCATTTCCAGTTCTGCAACCGTAACGCGGCTCTGGTACAGACTCATATTTTCGCTTTCAGGCAGCGGTGTACCAACGAATGATGCCGATTGTAAGCGCTCACTTAGGCTTGGTCGGGTAGCCATAGAAACCACAACAAAACACACTGCATTAGCGACCACACTGAGGATCATCCCCCAATCTGAAATCGCGATATCAAAACTAGCCAATACCTCTGGTGGCGTAATCAACCAGATCAGGAAGTTATTACTGGCGTCTCCGGCAAGCATGTCTGTTTGGCTCATTAACGTAATCAACCAGGTAGCAAAACCCACCGCGAGGCCAACATACACACCTTTCTTATTCCCTTGACGCCAATACATACCGCCAACCAGCGCAGGAGCGAATTGCGTGATAGCCGCGAACGAGAGAAAGCCGATAGCAGACAGTGAATGAATAGTGTCCAACGCTTGATAGAAACACCACGCGCCAATCAACAAAACTAATATCAAACCACGGCGGATCCGCAGTAATAATTCAGAAAAATGGTGATGGTTACGCTGCGTCAGTCGCATGCGACGCAATAGCAATGGCATAACCAAGTCATTCGAGACCATGATCGCTAAGGCAATCGTCGATACGATAACCATGCCACTTGCCGCTGAAGTACCGCCTAGAAACGCAAGTAAGGCGATTTCACTCGCCCCTACCGACATCGGCACACTGATGACATAAGTATCAGGCGAAGCGCCACTCAAGAGACCTTGCCCTACCCACGCAATAGGTAAAACAAAAATCCCCATTAAGATCAGATAAATGGGGAACAACCAACGAGCCACGTGCAAATCTTGAGCACGTTCATTTTCCACAACCATCGTATGGAATTGTCGCGGAAGGCAAACGATCGCCAGCATCGTGAGTACAGTATGAATCAATATAGTCGGGATATTTGGTGACTGATACGTCTGTGCGGCAACATCAATTAAGCTCAAATTCTCGGTGTTCATCGCCAACCAAACAATGAAAACACCAACCACTAAAAAAGCCAGCAGTTTGATAATGGATTCGAAGGCAATTGCCATCATCATCCCACGATGGTGTTCCGTGTTATCAATGTGGCGGGTACCGAATAGCATCGTAAAAATCGCCAATGCGACCACAACAAACCACGACACGCTATCGTTTTGATAACCAAAATCAGTAGCCAGCTCCGGAGCAATGATTTCAAGCCCCATAGTGATACCACGCAGCTGTAAAGCGATGTACGGCAAAATTCCCGCAACCGCTATGAGCGTAACAACCACGGCCAAACCTTGGGATTTACCGTAGCGTGCTCCGATAAAGTCAGCAATCGACGTGATGTGTTCCCGTTTAGCAATCAAAATAAGCCGAGCTAAAACGCGCCATCCGATGGTAAACACTAAAATGGGAGCAATATAGATAGGCAAGAAAGACCAAGGATTACTGCTGGCCTGCCCGACCGTGCCGTAGAAGGTCCACGATGTACAGTACACCGCAATGGAAAGGCTATAAATCCAAGGCCGCCAGCGCGCTAGCCACCTTTTCTGAATGTCGCCGTACCACGCGATGATAAATAAAGCTCCCAAATACGCTAAAGAAACGGGAACCACCAGCCATCCTTGCATCCGATATCCTTTCTTGCCTTTCTTGCTACTTTTAAAGCAAGAGAGTAAATTACCACCTTCTAAAGAAGGTGGCTTTGTGTGAGCCCCCTAAAAGGGGGCCTTTGTTTAGTCCAGCGCCAA
>NZ_JAWOVY010000026.1:0-51703 GCF_033340155.1 Vibrio sp. 1562 | reverse complement strand
CTCTTCAATTTAAGATTTTGTTCGGCTCAATGAATACTGAACATTACATAAGTAATGTTTGAATTGACTGTGCTGAACCCGAAGATTCAATGGTCACTTCGTTTCATTGAAACCTAAATTGTTTCCGAAGAAACTATTTGGATTATCATCAACGAGTGCCCACACAGATTGATAGGTCTATATTGTTAAAGAGCAACTCTTCTTTGTGATTGACATCACTTCGGAAGAGGCGGCCATTCTAGCGAGATAATTTATTGTGTCAAACACTTTCTTCAAATTATTTCGTTTTTCTTTTCAGCCTTATCAACTTCGCTTAACCCCTTGTGAGGCCTTGCCCTGTCGACGAGGAGGCATTATAGAGATCGCGCTCACATTGGCAAGTGTTATTTTTCAAAAATTGCAAAAATAATGGTTAAACGATGAGTTTTCGATCAAACCTTTATTTATTCAACTTTACCCCAAGCTCTCACACAACTTATCCACAGAATTGTTCTTTGAGGCGTGTTTTTTCAAGTACCATAAATAAAGAAAGCTGCTTTATTGCAGCTATCTTTATTAAACTTAACCTAAACTCTATTTAAAGAGCATTATGGCTATATGCCAGACCCATCTTGTTCAGAGCCATCATCTTCGTGTAGGCCACATTCTCGCTTTAAGCCAAAGAATCGAGTTTCTTCCTCTGACATTCCCGGCTCCCATTTACGAGTGGTATGTGTATCACCAACTGAAAGGTAACCTTCATCCCACAATGGGTGGTATTTAAGGCCGTGTTGTTCTAAGTAGTAATGAACGTCTTTATTAGTCCAATCAATTACTGGTAGAAATTTAAACACACCGTTCTGAATTGATAGAATCGGTAAACCTGCACGAGATTTACTTTGCTCTCGACGCAATCCAGAGAACCACGTTCCAACATTAAGCTCTTTTAACGCTCGACGCATCGGCTCAACTTTATTGAGCTTGTTGTATTTTTCAATTCCCTCTACGCCCTGCTCCCATAATTTTCCATATCGAGCTTCTTGCCAATTCGCACTTTCTTTGGCTCGATAAACTTTTAAATTTAGGTTGAGAGCATCTGTCAGCTCATCAATAAATCGGTACGTCTCAGCAAACAGGTAACCGGTATCGGTTAGAATGACGGGGATGTCCGCTTTGGCGCGAGTAACTAAATGAAGCATAACCGCGGCTTGAATACCAAAACTAGAAGAAACCGCGAACTCGCCTTCTAGATTATCTAAAGCCCACGCTACTCTCTCTTGTGCTGAAAGCTTTTCGAGCTCGACATTAATTTGAGCAAGACGGAGGATTTGCTCCGTCTTTGTTAATGTCAGTAACTCTGTAAGCTCCAACTTGGATGCTACAGAATCAAGCATGAAAGTCCCTCTTTGATACGAGCACTTCTTGGATAATACCAGCACGAATAGTGAAATCGCCAAAGGCTTCGCCTTCTTCACGCTCTTTCGACCATCGAGCCACCAGCAGATCAATCTCTTCTAAGATTTGCTTATCCGTGATGTTCTCTTTATACATTTTAGGTACTCGAGTACCAGCACGGTTACCACCTAGGTGCAAGTTGTAACGACCCGGCGCTTTGCCAACTAGACCAATTTCAGCCAACATTGCGCGGCCACAACCATTTGGACACCCAGTTACACGCAAAATGATGTTGTCATTTTCTGGTAGGTTGTGCTTCTCCAGAATCCCCTCCACATCAGTAACAAACTGAGGAAGGAAACGTTCAGCTTCTGCCATCGCTAGCGGACAAGTTGGAAAAGCAACACAAGCCATTGAGTTCTTACGCTGTTCACTTACGCCGTCGTCCATTAAGCCATGTTCACGAGCGATCTTTTCAATCTTCGCTTTTTCGTTTTTAGGTACACCCGCAACAATTAGGTTTTGGTTTGCTGTCATGCGGAAATCGCCTTTGTGGATTTTGGCAATTTCAGCAACACCCGTCTTAAGTGGTTTACCTGGAAAGTCTAATAAGCGACCGTTTTCGATGAAAAGCGCTAAATGATATTTACCATCAATTCCTTCTACCCAGCCAATACGGTCACCACGTTCTGTGAATTCATATGGACGGCTTTGCTCAAACTTAACACCAGCACGTTTCTCGACTTCCACTTTAAAGACATCGCTACCTACACGATCCAATGTGTATTTGGTTTTTGCGTTCTTACGGTTTGAACGGTTACCCCAGTCGCGCTGAGTTGTTACTACAGCTGCGGCAACATCAAGTGTCTTGTCCAGCGGAATAAAGCCAAAGTCATCAGCGCGGCGCGGATAAGTTGATGTATCGCCATGCGTCATCGCTAAGCCTCCGCCGACCAGGACGTTAAAGCCTACCAGCTTACCGTTATCTGCAATCGCTACGAAGTTGAGATCGTTAGCGTGTACATCTACGTCATTTTGCGGTGGGATAACCACTGTAGTTTTAAACTTACGTGGTAAGTAGTTCTTGCCTAGAATCGGTTCGTCTTCTTCCGTGCTTTCTACTTTTTCACCGTCTAGCCAAATCTCTGCATAAGCGCGCGTCTTTGGTAATAGATGCTCACTGATCTTCTTCGCCCATTCGTAAGCTTCTTGGTGTAACTCTGACTCCACTGGATTAGTGGTACACAACACGTTACGGTTTACATCACCCGCGGTTGCAATCGAATCAATACCAATACTGTTGAGCGTTTGATGCATCAACTTAATATTCGGTTTTAATACCCCATGAAACTGGAACGTTTGGCGAGTCGTCAGACGAATACTTCCATATAAAGAGTGCTCCGTTGCGAACTTGTCGATCGCTAACCATTGCGTTGGCGTGATGATGCCTCCAGGCATACGAGCACGAAGCATCACATTATGTAATGGTTCCAGTTTTTGCTTTGTGCGTTCATTACGGATATCACGATCGTCTTGTTGATACATACCGTGGAAACGAATTAACTGGAAGTTGTCGGCAGTAAAGCCACCAGTAATACGGTCCTGTAAATCTTGCTCAATAGTGCCACGTAATAAGTTGCTTTCTCGCTTCAGGCGCTCGTTATCAGATAGCGGCCCTAACTCTTCACCTAATACAACCTGCTTATTATTGTCCGTAGAAAAAGTCATTAGTACACATCCCTCTGATAACGTTTCGCTTTACGTAGGTCATTAATAAATTGTTCTGCATCGTCACGCGGCATCTTGCCTTCTTGTTCAGCAACGATAACCAATGCGTCGTGCACATCTTTTGCCATACGCGTTGCATCACCGCAGACATAGATATAAGCGCCTTCTTGGATCCACTGCCACACTTGAGCTGCGTTTTCTAAGATGCGATGTTGTACGTAAACCTTTTCTACTTGGTCACGACTAAAGGCAACATCCAATCGGCTTAGTACTCCTGACTTGAGATACTTTTGCCATTCCACTTGGTATAAGAAGTCTTGAGTGAACGTGCGATCACCAAAGAACAACCAGTTTTTGCCTTCAGCATCACGGTTTTCACGTTCCTGAATAAAGCTTCGGAATGGTGCGATACCTGTGCCAGGACCAACCATGATAATTGGAGTGCTATCATCTTCCGGCAGTTTAAAGTTGTTGTTATGCTCAACAAATACTTTAACTTCATCTCCCTCTTCGAGACGCTGTGCTAAGAAACTAGACGCTCCACCATATCGTTTTTCGTCGTTTTGTTCGTACTCAACCAAAGCAACCGTTAGGTGTACTTCTTCATCGACCTCTTCTTGGCTTGATGCAATAGAGTAAAGGCGTGGAGTAAGACGACGAAGCAAACCAATCAATTCATCTGCGGTTAACTTGGTTTTCTTTTCTGCCAGTACATCAACGATTTGAGTATTTGCAGAGTACTCGCGAAGCTTATCTTTATCTTCAACTAACTTTTGTAGTTTCTTGCTACCGGATAACTCGGCAAACTTTGTGATGAGCTGTGGGTTAGATGTTGTGATTTCATATTTACTCACAAGAGCACTGTGGATTGACAAGCTTTCACCATCAACGTCAACAGTCTCAACCCCAGACAAACCGACCTTACCAAGAATGGCATTTGCAAGTTCCGAGCTATTTTCAAACCACACACCCAGTGCATCACCAGGCTGATACGTTAAGCCCGAGCCTTCTAAGTCGATTTCTATATGACGAACGTCTTTTCCAGAGTCACGGCCCGTGATTTTTTGACTGGTCAGTAACGTCGCAGTGTACGGATTTTGTTTATTGTAAGGAGAGTGCGCAGTCGCAGCTTGACCCACAGGAAGTTGAACCACATCCGCTTCAGAGCCAGAAGACAGTGTATCTTTTACCTTGTCTAACGCATTCTTACGCCATTCAGTTGCAGGGGCTTCATAATCCACATCGCAATCAAGACGCTCGATAAATGGAGTCGCGCCTAGCTTTGATAGGTAAGTGTCGAAGTCTTTACCGGTCTGACAGAAGAACTCGTAGCTAGAATCTCCCAATGCAATAACACCATATTGCAGGTTTGGCAGCTTTGGAGCCTTCTTCGATTGCAAAAACTCATGTAGCTCAATAGCATTGTCTGGCGCTTCGCCTTCGCCGTTAGTCGATGCCACAATAATGACATGCGTTTCTTTGGCTAAGTTTTTACCTTTGTAATCGCTTGCATCAAAAAGTTCGACTGCAATTCCTTCTGCTTTTGCTTCCTGTTCCAGAGCTTCAGCAACACCTTTAGCATTGCCCGTTTGGGAAGCAAAAATAATACTCAACTTACCTGCTGGCTTCGCTGATACGGCTGCCGTTGCTTGTGCAATTGGAGTTACCGCTGTGTTTGGTTGATTTTGAGCTAATCCCCAAAAATACCCACTGACCCAAGCAAGTTGCTGTGAAGACAACTCAGAGACAGTTTGTTGGAGTGAGCTAATTTGTTGGTCATTCAGAGGGCTTGCGATTGGAGGATTTCCTCCTTGCCCATTATTATCTTCAGACACATTCTTGTGAGAATACTCATTCTTTTGAAAAGACATTATCACGACATCCCTATTCATTGCGTGACGATAGAGTACCCACTCTCCTTAATAACAAGAAAGAATAGAAGTGAATGTTTTATAACTTTTTGGAAGTAAGAACGGCTTACTTTTTGCTCATCGGTCTTCAATGCGGACTTGTTGAAAGCCTACTGCCATTGCCGATTTTGACGCAGTATCCAAATCTTCATAAAGACATTCTTCGCCGTGACTGTCCGTTAGAAAAACAAAACCACCGCGCGCATGTCTGAACTCTACAACCCAACCACCCTCTTGGATTGCAGGCTCAATAATCGCTTCGATAAGCTGATTTTCACGGAATAGATGTCTTAGTTCATTTATTGTCATCGCTATCCCTGCTTTAACTTTCACATTGCTCCTAGGTAAGCATGGTCTAAGTCAGCCAAATAGGGAGAAATTTCGATTAGATATAATGAAGTGATATAAAAAAACGCCGCTTATAAAGCGACGTTTTAAGTAAATCGAATATCTAACATGGCTGAGTTTAGAACGCGTATTCCGCACTCACAAAGAAGCCGTTAGCAAAAATAAACTCTTTCCCTAGATCCGACATGAATTTATCGGACTCTAAATCAATCACACGGTAACCTCCACGAAAAGCCAGTCGAGCTTTTTCGAGCGGTACATTGTATTGAACACCTGCCATGAAATCGGTGCTTTTAATACCTTTGTTGTCACCAAAGTTTATCTCACCAATCACATCAAAGTTTGTATCCGGAACTTGAATTTCTGCGTAGCCATACCAAGCCCAAATCAGCTCATCAAATTCTTCTACACGCCTGCTTGAGCCAGCATCAATATATTTAGTGTCACTTAAATTACTGAACGTAAGACCCGCATCAAAGTGCAATAAATCATGCTCTAGAACGTGGTAATACAAGGTTAAATCGAGCTTATCGAACCCCATGTAATTCGCATCAACACTTGAGTAACGAAGGCGCGCATTAGGGACGTATTTAACATCATGTTCAATCGCCGCGTAAAAAGTGCCTGTGGTACTGCTATCTCGTCTCGCTTCATTAACTTTAGTGTCGGCAGCCCATACCTCTGCGCCGACTTTTGTCGATACAGAGTACTCTGCAAAAACAGGAAAAGATACTGCTAACGATAATGCCGTTAAAGCGATGTTCGCTTTATTTGTCATGTAGTATTTACTCCGAGATAGCTGATATTCACGTAGAGGACGTGAGAGGAAATATACCATATTCTCACGCCTCTCCATCAACTAAATGATGTTACTCATTATTTATAGCGGGGCTGAGCAACGTAATTCTTGAAGAACCAAATACCCAATGCAATCACGATTAACCATGGTAATAGCTTGAGTACCGCTCCAACCATTCCCAGTAAAAACATCACAACTAACGCAATACCAGTTGCTGCGAATACGGTCATCATTGTGATACCCGTAACCAACAAGGTCGCCGCAAAGACTAAAATAAAGATTAGCTCCAACATAATCACTTCTCCATTTGTTTTCAATAAACAGAGCAGTTTCCATACCAACTTACAGAAACGAAGTTAAGATTATGATTTTTAATAAAAAAACAAAGCCAGAGGCATTTCTGCACTCTGGCTTTATCATTCTTTAGTTGGTAATTTTAGCCATTCACTGGCGAATTTTACACATTCAATTCTTTTGGAATCTTAGCTAGCGCGTCTTGCAATACTTCTAGACCAGAACCTGGTTTGTGCGCATTTTCACTGATATGACGACGCCATTGACGAGCACCGGGCATGCTTTGGAACAAACCTAACATGTGACGGGTAATGTGACCAAGGTACGCACCTTTCGCTAATTGCGCTTCAATGTATGGGTACATCTCTTCAACAATTTCGCTGCGTTTCTTCACTGGAGCGTTAGAGCCAAACAACTCTTGGTCTACCGATGCCAGTAGATATGGGCTTTGGTATGCTTCACGACCAATCATCACACCGTCAAGATGCTGAAGATGTGCTTTTGCTTCTTCTAATGACTTCACGCCACCGTTAATCGCAATCGTTAGGTGTGAGAAGTCTTGCTTCAATTGGTAAGCGCGTGGGTAATCCAATGGTGGGATCTCACGGTTTTCTTTTGGGCTTAAACCACTTAACCAAGCTTTACGAGCATGGATAGTGAACTGCTCACAGCCACCCTTTTCTGAAACAATAGAAACGAAATCCGTTAAGAACTCGTAAGAATCTTGATCATCAATACCAATGCGAGTCTTGACTGTTACAGGGATATCGACCACGTCTTTCATTGCTGCGACACAATCCGCAACTAACTGCGGTTCAGCCATTAGGCAAGCACCAAATCGACCGTTTTGTACGCGGTCAGATGGACACCCCACATTTAGGTTAATCTCATCGTAGCCACGCTCTTGCGCTAGCTTGGCACACGTAGCCAAATCTGCTGGGTTTGAACCACCAAGTTGAAGGGCTAACGGATGCTCTTCTTCGTTATAAGCCAGGAAATCTCCTTTTCCATGAATGATCGCACCTGTCGTCACCATTTCAGTGTACAGCAGGGTTTCTTTGGTCATTAAGCGATGGAAGTAGCGACAATGACGATCAGTCCAATCTAACATTGGTGCTACGGAGAGCCTGCAAGAATGAGTCATGATATAAACACCCGTTTTTATGTTGCCAAGGTCGAGCGCAGCAGTACGCTCAAAAAATAAGTCGGGTATTGTATACCCAAGCACCTCTGGGTGCTAGTTTCAGCGAGAATGATTTGGTTGGCTGACTAGCCAAGTGCTTAGGAATACGCAGAAGTAATACGAATGTGTCATTCGTTGATTCATTCTGTGATGATTATTCCGCCTTCACACCACCACCGACTTGCTTTAATTCATGATTTTCGTTCTGATAGTGGGTAAAATGAAGCATTTCTAAACGAACTTCGTATAGAAATGATTTATCATAGAGCACGTCCGATAGTTATGGTGAAAGGTTTGAACCCAACAATCATTGAACAAATTGAAAGTATCTGCGCAGAGCGTGGAGTACGACTGACTCCGCAACGCCGACGCGTATTTGAACTCATTTGTTCTAATCGCCGCGCCTCAAGTGCGTATGAGCTATTGGAGCAACTAAAAGAGAGTGAGCCTCAGGCTAAGCCGCCCACTGTTTATCGAGCATTAGATTTTCTCCTAGAACAAGGCTTCATCCACCGAGTGGAATCGACAAATAGCTTTATTACTTGTTGTTCTTTCAATACTCAGCAGCACTTTTTCCAATTACTAATTTGCGATAAATGTGGTGATGTCGTTGAACTCGAAGATGAGACGCTGATATCCTTGTTAGCCGAAAACGCCGAGAAGCATGGATTCAAACTGACCAACCAAGTTATTGAAACTCATGGTGAATGCCAGGCCTGTTCCTCCGAGACGAAAGAAAAAGTATAGAAGAACGTTATGCGCGCTGAATTTGTAAACCCGTTTTTAGCTTCTTTAATGAACGTGCTAAAAACTATGGCTTCTCTTGAGCTAAAGCCACAAAAACCGCGAATCAAAAAAGATGAGATCGCACGAGGTGACGTTTCTGGTCTGATTGGTATGGTAGGCCCACAAACTCGTGGTTCAATGTCGATCACCTTTGATGAAGCACTCGCCCTAGAAATCATGCAGAACATGCTTGGTGAACGTCCAAATGGGCTCAATGAAGAAGTGACCGATATGGTGGGTGAGATCACCAACATGGTTACTGGTGGTGCGAAACGCATTCTGGCGGAAAGTGGTTTTGACTTTGATATGGCAACACCGGTTGTGGTTTCGGGCCGAGGTCATACGATTCGCCACAAGTGTGAAGGCTCAATTATTATCATGCCTTTCTCTTCCCAATGGGGAAATGCCTTTATCGAAATTTGCTTCGAATAAAAGAGAAAAAATAGGTTGGCACTGGCCAACCTATTTTGTTTTTGCCTCAGGCAATAAAAAGGTCAGCATTTGCTGACCTTTTCTTTATCTATTCAAACATTAAGCTTTGAACGCTTTAAATGCGTTGATTAGACCGTTTGTTGAGCTGTCATGCGAGCTGATTTGAGACTCGTCTGCAAGCTCAGGTAGGATTTGGTTAGCCAGTTGTTTACCTAGCTCCACGCCCCACTGGTCAAAGCTGAAGATATTCCAGATAACACCTTGTACGAAAATTTTGTGTTCGTACATTGCGATCAAGTTACCTAGCGTACGAGGCGTGATTTGCTTCACTAGAATAGAGTTTGTTGGACGGTTACCTTCAAACACTTTGAATGGCGCAATCGCTGCCACTTCTTCAGCATTCTTACCTACTTTCACCAACTCTTCTTTCACGGTTTCTTCATTTTTACCAAACGCTAGAGCTTCAGTTTGCGCGAAGAAGTTAGACATCAGTTTTTGGTGATGATCGCTAGCTGGGTTGTGGCTAATTGCAGGTGCAATGAAGTCACATGGGATAAGCTTAGTACCTTGGTGAATTAGCTGGTAGAACGCGTGCTGACCGTTGGTACCTGGTTCACCCCAAATGATTGGGCCAGTTTGGTAAGTTACAGCATTGCCGTCACGGTCAACGTATTTACCGTTTGATTCCATGTTGCCTTGCTGGAAATATGCTGCAAAACGGTGCATGTATTGATCGTAAGGTAGGATAGCTTCTGACTCCGCACCGTGGAAGTTGTTGTACCAAATACCAATCAAAGCAAGAATCACTGGAATATTGCTTTCTAGATCTGTTGATACGAAATGCTTGTCCATCTCGTGAGCACCATCAAGCAACTCAACAAAGTTGTCGAAACCTACTGCTAGTGCAATTGATAGACCGATCGCAGACCATAGTGAGTAACGGCCACCAACCCAGTCCCAGAATTCAAACATGTTCGCTGTATCGATACCAAATTCAGACACGGCTGTCGCGTTTGTTGAAAGCGCAGCAAAGTGTTTAGCCACATGAGCCTGATCACCCGCAGATTCTAGGAACCAATCACGAGCAGTGTGCGCGTTAGTCATGGTTTCTTGCGTTGTAAACGTCTTAGACGCGATCAAGAATAACGTCGTTTCTGGGTTAACTTTCTTCAACGTTTCAACGATGTGTGTACCATCAACGTTAGATACGAAGTGAAGGTTTAGATGATTTTTGTATGGCGCTAGAGCTTCCGTCACCATGTAAGGGCCAAGGTCAGAACCGCCGATACCGATGTTCACAATATCGGTAATTGCTTTGCCTGTGTAACCTTTCCATTCACCGCCGATAACGCGCTCAGTGAATGATTTCATTTTTTCTAGAACCGCGTTCACTGCTGGCATTACGTCTTCGCCATCTACCATAACTGGAGTATTAGCACGGTTACGTAGTGCAGTGTGAAGAACAGCGCGACCTTCTGTTTGGTTGATCGCTTCACCACTGAACATCGCTTCAATTGCAGATTTCAGCTCGGTCTCTTTCGCAAGAGCAAACAGGTGCTTCAGAGTTTCCTCATTGATGAGGTTCTTTGAGTAATCGACTAGGATGTCTGAGCCGAAACGTGCAGAGTATTTGTCGAAACGCGCTGCGTCTTGAGCAAACAGCTCTTTAAGATCCATATCTTGTGCAGATTCGAAATGCGCCGTTAGCGCTTTCCAAGCTTGTGTTTGCGTTGGATTGATATTTTTCAACATGGTCTTTATCCCGATGTTACAGTAGGTTCCATTCCTTACAGTCTAGCGAAAACTGTGGAATCCCCGATTTAGCAAATAGAATATAAATTAGATGTTTGGGCAAATTGCCACAAAACAAGTCTTTGTAATTTTTTTTCAGGCGCCAATTATGACCGAGAGCTTTTACACTCACATTGAGTTAGGTCACGTTCCCTGCCCTGAAATTGAACAATTCATTTACGATGACAAGAATCATATCATTTACTAATGACAGGCTCTAATTGGAATAGGATAGACGCCAATTTATAAATTTCCAAAGGAACACGTATGTGGGCACAAAAAACACTGCAATTAAAAGCGAGAAGCCGCGGTTTTCACCTGATAACTGATGAAATTGAACAACAATTACCACAAATAAACGAACTTTCAGTAGGTTTATTACACTTATTTATTCAGCACACCTCCGCCAGTTTGACCTTAAATGAGAATGCTGATCCAACCGTGCGTATGGACATGGAAGCGCACTTCAATAAGTTTGTGCCAGAGCGTGCTCCTTATTATCAGCACACCTATGAAGGTGACGACGACATGCCGGCACATATTAAAGCATCACTGCTTGGCAGTAGTGTGACGGTACCAATCCAAAATGGTCGATTAGCTTTAGGAACATGGCAAGGTATTTACTTGGGTGAGCATCGAGACTTTGGTGGTGGCCGCCGCGTTATTGCTACGATTAACGGTGAGTAGATAAAACAAAGGCTAACCTTGGGTTAGCCTTTCGTTGTTTATTTGGAGTATTCCATCTCGACGCGAGGCGTTAGCTTAGTCACGAGTTCATACGCAATCGTACCAATGTGACCCGCCACTTCTTCTACTGGGAGCTCTTTCCCCCAAAGAATCGCTTCGTCGCTGACTTTATCCGTTGCGTCTGGTCCCAAATCGACCGTCAGCATATCCATGGAAACTCGACCTGCAATAGGTACTTTACGGCCATTAACCCACACCGGCGTACCGTTTGGAGCACTTCTTGGGTAACCGTCGCCATACCCTACAGCGATGACCCCAACTTTTGTATCTCGCTCACTGGTCCAAATACCACCATAGCCAACACTTTCGCCCTTCTTCACTTCACGTACCGCAATAAGGTGGGATTTAAGTGTCATGACAGGCTGATACCCAAGATCTTGCGCCGTTTTGTCATCGAATGGCGACACACCATACATGATAATACCCGGACGAACCCAATCTAAATGGCTTTGAGGCCATGCCAATAACCCCGCAGATGCCGCCAGTGAACGTTCCCCTTGGCAACCAGAAGTCAACGATTTAAACAGCTCAATCTGTTGTGGGGTAATATCGCTATCCAGCTCATCTGCACAGCCAAAGTGGCTCATGTAACGCAACGGTTTCGCTACATTTGGACACTCCTTCAGCCGCGTTACAAAGTCGTCATATTGTTCAGGACGAACCCCAAGGCGGTGCATGCCACTGTCAATCTTCAGCCACACGACAACCGGAGTTTCAAGGTCTGCTTGCTCCAAGGCGATAAGCTGCTCTTCACAGTGCACCACGGTTTGGATGTTGTTCGTCACAAGAACAGGTAAATCACCAGGAGAGTAAAAACCTTCTAGCAATAGAATCGGCTTTACTACTCCACAAGCGCGCAGTTGCAATGCTTCTTCAATGCGAGCCACGCCAAACGCATCCGCATGGTTAGCATGTTTTGCGACATGACGTAATCCGTGACCATAACCATTGGCCTTGACGACAGCCATCACTTTACTTTGTGGCGCTTGAGCTTTTACGCGCTGTAAGTTGTGCTGCAACGCAGACAAATCAATGCACGCCTTGGCCGCTTTCATATAGCTCATGGAATTACTCATCATCAATATCGAATGCAGGACCCGCGTAGTTGTCGAAACGCGAATGTTGACCTTGGAAAGTGAGGCGAACAGAGCCGATAGGACCGTTACGCTGTTTACCAATAATGATTTCGGCCGTACCTTTGTACGGACTATCTGGGTGATAAACCTCATCACGGTAGATGAACATGATCAAGTCGGCATCCTGCTCGATGGAACCGGATTCACGCAAGTCCGAGTTTACTGGTCGTTTATCCGCACGTTGCTCTAGGGAACGGTTTAGCTGCGACAGTGCCACAACAGGCACATTTAGCTCTTTTGCCAGCGCCTTAAGAGAGCGAGAGATCTCAGCAATCTCAAGAGTACGGTTATCGGTTAACGAAGGCACGCGCATCAACTGAAGGTAGTCGACCATGATCATCGATAGACCGCCATGTTCACGAGCGATACGGCGAGCGCGCGAACGCACTTCGGTCGGAGTTAGACCAGAGCTATCATCAATGTACATATTTTTCTTCTGCATCAGGATACCCATAGTAGAAGAAATACGCGCCCAATCTTCGTCATCTAGCTGACCCGTACGGATCTTGGTTTGGTCTACACGAGACAAAGAGGCCAACATACGCATCATCAACTGTTCAGCTGGCATCTCTAACGAGAAAATAAGTACGGGCTTTTCTTGTTGCATGGCCGCATTTTCACACAAGTTCATCGCAAAGGTCGTTTTACCCATCGATGGACGCGCTGCGACAATCACCAAATCAGAGCCTTGCAAACCTGCGGTTTTCTTATTGAGATCTGTGAAACCGGTATCGACCCCCGTAACACCATCTTGTGGCGTTTTATACAACAACTCGATACGTTCTAACGTCTTTTCGAGGATGTTGTCGACGTTTTGTGGTCCTTCGTTTTCACTAGTTCGAGACTCGGCGATAGCAAAAACTTTACTCTCCGCCATGTCTATTAAATCTTCAGAACTGCGACCTTGAGGGTCATAGCCCGCGTCCGCAATTTCATTCGCGACACCAATAAGGCCACGAACAATCGCACGCTCAGCGACAATATCAGCATACGCATTGATGTTAGCTGCACTTGGCGTATTCTTCGCCAAGTCAGCGAGGTAAGCAAAACCGCCTACATCTTCTAACAACTCGTGACGCTCTAGATACTCCGATAAAGTAATAAGATCGAGAGGTTTACCCGCTTCAAGAATGGTTTTTACACCTTCAAAAATCAGGCGGTGTGGACGACTATAGAAATCACTGCTCACAACACGTTCGGCAACGGTGTCCCAACGTTCATTATCCAGTAAAAGACCACCAATTACTGATTGCTCGGCTTCTAGTGAGTGAGGTGGCACTTTGATTGCGTCGACCTGACTGTCTGAAGGTTTGCGATTTCTGTTTTCCGCCATGACTTTGCTCGATAACTACTATTGACCCACGATTATAACCTTAACCTAGCTGAGATGCTTCCCCGAAGCGACAATTACTTGTTAAGAAATCATCATGTGAACCACCCGGGTAATAGCCTGGTTCTTCCGCCTAGCTCTAATAAAAATTAACCTACCATTGACCCAACCAAATATCTGTATCAGTATCATGCCCCTCCTTTTTGATTACGTTCGAGGTTGATGTGTCCCGATACTGGTTACTTAGCTTTAGCCTACTGTGCGCTAGTGCATCGTATGCTGACGAATCAGTACAGCCAGAGCAAAATATTGATGTACCCGACCCACTAAAAACCGAGGTGGAGTTCGGCTATCAAGCTCACACAGGTAACACGGACTCTCGTTCCCTGAATGCTCGTTTGAGTGCTGAATATACGTCAGGTCGACACCGTTCTAATGGTGAGTGGAAGTACTACAACTTGTACAAAGACGGTGAAGAAGACAAACGCTCATCCACCTATTCCCTACAGAGTGACTACAAGTTAGGCCCTAAGACGTATTTGTATGGCAGCTTTAAAGGAGTGGATTCTCGCTACAGTGCTTATTTTAAAGACTATACGTTGTCAGGTGGTTTGGGTTACCAGTTCTCCTACACTGAGAACTTCATTTTAGAGGTAGAAGTAGGCCCTGGTTTTCGCTATCAAGAGCCAAACTTAGACGAAATAGATGATGACGATATTGTCTTTCCCGATATCGTTAGAGAAGGCATTTTTCGAGGAAATATCAACACAACTTGGCATGCGTTGGATAATTTAAGTCTCGCAGCTGATATTACGTTGGTAACAGGTAGAAGTAACACACGTACTGATAGTGAACTCAGTGTAACCAATGATATTACTGAAGATATTGCACTGAAACTGGCGCACTCTCGTCAGTATCACGATAAAGTGCCTGAAGGCTTAAGCAAAGCGGACAGCGTATTTTCCGTTAATTTACTTTTCGCTTTTTAACCCTTTTTCTCTCAGTTTTAGAAATAAAAAAAGCACCTCCAAGGAGGTGCTTTTTAGTATTTCGTCTTGATACTGAATTACTCAGCAGCAACAACTTGTAGGTTAACTGTCGCGAAAACTTCAGAGTGAAGTTGAACGCTGATCTCGAACTCACCAGTGTTACGTAGAGCACCTTCAGGAAGGCGAACTTCGCTCTTAGCAACTTCAACGCCTGCAGCTGTGATAGCGTCAGCGATGTCACGAGTACCGATAGAACCGAATAGTTTGCCTTCGTCACCAGCTTTAGAAGCGATAACTACAGCTTCTAGAGCGTTAACTTTCTCTGCGCGAGCTTCTGCAGCAGCTAGTTGCTCAGCAACTTTAGCTTCTAGTTCAGCACGACGAGCTTCAAACATTTCAACGTTAGCTTTAGTTGCCATAACTGCTTTACCTTGTGGGATAAGGAAGTTACGAGCGTAGCCAGATTTAACGTTTGCAGTATCGCCAAGACCACCTAGGTTACCAATTTTATCAAGTAGAATAACTTGCATTGCTTAATCCTCTTTCTTAATAAAATGAACCGATTACTGATGCTTGTCAGTGTACGGTAGTAGAGCTAGGTAGCGTGAACGCTTGATAGCACGTGCTAGTTGACGCTGGTACTTAGCGCTTGTACCAGTGATACGGCTAGGTACGATTTTACCAGCTTCAGTGATGTAGTTTTTAAGAGTTGCTACGTCTTTGTAATCAATCTCTTGTACGCCTTCTGCAGTGAAACGGCAGAATTTACGACGACGGAAGAAACGAGCCATGGGCTATCTCCTGATCTTAAATTTGAGTAATGTTGTCGGCGTGTAACACTAATTTTCCCACGCCATTTCGGCCGGTTTGATAAGTGACAAAACCACTTACCTTAATGTTACTGCCTTGAACTAAATTCTGAGTTAGTGCTTGTGACCCAAGCCCGCTGACGACTACCGGCATACGACAATAAACTTGTCGAGGTAAGTCAGCTTCGATAATAGTAGAGCGATGCTCCAGCCAAAACCGACAGTGTTCAATGCCACCAGGGCTTTTACTACGAATGGGCGGTTTGGCAATGGTGCCGCTCAGCTCCATTCGATTGGCCATAAGAAAACTTACTCAGCAGCTTCTGACTTAGCTTCAGGCTTAGCTTCAGAACGCTCTTCACGACGTGGAGCACGCTCTTCTTTTTGCTTAAGCATGATAGATTGCTCAGTGATCGCTGCTTTAGTACGCATGATCATGTTACGTAGAACTGCATCGTTGAAACGGAAAGCAGTTTCTAGCTCATCAATTACAGCTTGGTCAGCTTCAACGTTCATAAGAACGTAGTGAGCTTTGTGAAGCTTGTTGATTGGGTAAGCCAGTTGACGACGGCCCCAGTCTTCTAGACGGTGGATTTTACCGCCAGCTTCAGTGATTGAACCAGTGTAACGCTCGATCATGCCAGCAACTTGCTCGCTTTGATCTGGGTGCACCATGAATACGATTTCGTAATGACGCATTGGTTGCTCCTTACGGATTATTCAGCTTCCACAAATGGCTCAGTCGTCCAGAGGAAGCAAGGAACTAAAGATAATTGACTGAGTTTAAGGAGCACGAATAGTACAGAAAGGGCGTAAAATAGGCAAGTGATTATTTGCTCAGCGCAGTGGATATTTAATTTCTTCTAATACTAGAAAACACAAAGGCTGCCAACAAGCTGGCAGCCTTTAAAATCAGCGTGTTATTGCGCTGGCTTATCGGTGCTTATTTAACTTCAGCCAGTTCAGCGCGCATTTGATCGATCACTTGTTTGTAATCTGGCTCACCGAAAATCGCCGAGCCTGCGACAAACATGTCTGCGCCCGCTTCTGCAATTTCACGAATGTTGTCAACCTTCACACCGCCATCGATTTCTAAGCGGATATCACGACCAGACTCGTCAATCATCTTACGAACGGCACGCAGTTTATCTAGTGTATGAGGAATGAATGATTGACCACCAAAACCAGGGTTTACCGACATCAGTAGAATCATGTCGACTTTATCCATAATAAATTCAAGACTTGCAAGTGGCGTTGCTGGGTTTAGTACCACACCAGCCTGACAGCCGTGCTCTTTAATTAACTGCAGTGTACGGTCTACATGATCAGAAGCTTCTACATGGAACGTAATCATCGACGCACCCGCTTTTGCGAAATCAGGAATAATACGGTCAACGGGTTTCACCATTAGGTGAACATCGATTGGCGCTGTGATGCCATAATCGCGTAGTGCTTTACACACAGGCGCACCAAAAGTCAGGTTTGGTACATAGTGGTTATCCATAACGTCGAAATGCACCACATCCGCACCCGCTGCGAGTACTTTTTCTACATCTTCACCGAGACGAGCAAAATCTGCCGATAAAATGGATGGAGCAATAAGAAAATCTTTCATACCTGACCTCAGTAGTAATGAGCAAACAATCTGCGCGCAATTCTACCGAAGCCAGTGGGGAGATCCACTATTTAGATATAATAGTGTGAGAATTAAGAGCTTGATTTATCCATGTCTGGGGCATGAAAAAGCGCAAGTAGCTCATCAACTTTATTACGACCGTTACCATTACGGCTAATGGTACGCTTTACTTTTACCACATTAAGATCCGCACCGTGATACAACCGACGTGTCAAGGTAGTGTCGTGGTTAGAAATCAACACAGGAATGCCACGTTCAGTCGCTGTTCTTTCAGCAATGTCGGCTAATGCAGCTTGGTCGTCCAACGTGAAACCATTACCTGCGTATGAGGTGAAATTTGCCGTATTTGAAAGCGGCGCATAAGGTGGATCGCAATACACGACGCTCCCTTTGCGCGCACGACGAAATGTTTCAGGATAACCTTCACAAACGAACGTAGCTTTTTTGGCTTTTTCTGCAAAAAACTCCAATTCCGCCTCAGGGAAATACGGCTTTTTGTAAGAGCCAAACGGTACATTGAAGCCACCTTTTTTGTTGTAACGGCATAGGCCATTAAAACCAAAGCGGTTCATGTACAAAAACGCTAAAGAGCGGTACATCACGTCATCGGTTTTATTAAATTCAGCGCGAATGTGTAGGTAGGCTTCTTTGCGGTTGTTCTCAGCGACAAACCAACGCTTCGCTTCAGAGATATACTCTTCAGGGCGTTCTTTCAGCAGGTTGTACAGATTGATCAAATCTGGATTGATATCTGCAAGTAGATAATGGTCATAATCGGTATTCAGAAACACTGAGCCCGCACCAACAAAAGGTTCAACTAGCTTTCGAGCCGGCGGCAAATGACGTTGGATGTCTTCAACCAGTCCGTATTTTCCTCCTGCCCATTTAAGAAAGGCTCGTTGCTTTTTCATCTACTGCTCTATCTATCGACCAAAAATTAAGGCTGCGGAATGTAACATATTTTTCAGGGAAGCTCAGGTTTATTTCACTCGTTCAATTTCACGGTGAACCTGACGGAGTGATTTTGCCCAAGGACTCACCGACTTAACCGAATCTGGCAAGCTTGCGACGGCATCACGAGCCATTTGAATTGTCGGATAATCTTGATATGTGATGATATACCACTCGGTGTCATTACGAACGGTAGGATAAATTCGCACTTGATTATTCAGTTTATGCTCATTGAGAAAGGATTGTACATCTTCCATTGAGGTCATAGCTGCGAGTTGTAAAGTATAAGCTCTTGGCGATAGCGCTTTTAGTTCTTCACGAGCAAATGAAAACTTCACAACAGGTTGGTTTGCCTCACCCTCTTCTGACTGAGCAGGTGCTTGCGCCATATCTTGATTCGGTTTTACGACTTTAATCAAAGGAGAGCTAGTTTCATCGGCGGTTTCTGTTTTCTCAGTACCTACGACGTCATCAATCGCTTTTGTGTCTGCTGAATCAGTTTTACCTTCAAGCAATGCATCGACCACATTCGACTCAATCACCACTCTTTGTTGATTGTCATCACTGCCTACGCTCGCTACTTCTTCTGTCACTGCTGGTGGTAATGAATCAGAATCATCAACCGCACCAGAGTTATCAAGACTGCTAGAGCCATCGGTTACAGGTTGCAGTGAAGATTGCGCTGCACTGATTACTGACTCTTCAAAAGTTGGAATAGCCGTTTGCTCTAAACCGCCAGCAATTTGCTGCGCTTTATCATCAGGACTTGGTTGACTAAGCATCCACCAATAGCCACCCGCAGCAAGCAACAGTAATACTAATACCACCAACGCAATATTCAGGGGTGAACCGACAATCGAGCGGATAATGATCCTTTTTTCCACTTTCATCTCTCCTAACGCCATGATGTCACCCGGTACTGGGTCGACTTTTTTAAATGCATCTCTAACCCGTTTCTCAGACTCATCATCGACGTAGCGCGCAACAAGTGACTCAAAGAAACGACGAGCTTCCACTTCGGACAACATATCAATATCAAGCTCAACAGGCTTTATCTCTTGTCCATAACTGAGACGTGCTAGCAAACCGTCTAAACGTCCAGACTGTGTAAACAGTAAGACATTGATGGTCCAATTTGGCTTATGGTGCGCCTCTAAGACCAGCATCCAAAGCTCAGAGATAAGTGTCTCACTCAATAAATGCGCATCATCTACAACAATTGCAATGTCACACGGCTCATCACCTAAAAGCCTTTCAAGGCTATCAAGTAAAGGCTCTTGCTGATTAAACAATGCGTCTGAAACCAGTTGATTCAAAATAAGGACGCGATGCTGCACATCGTCTTGATTAGAATGACAAAGTAACAAACATTGATTCTTGTTACTGGCACCCACTTCAAGGTATCGCTGCGCTAACCAAGATTTCCCGTACCCATCATGACCATTAATCGCAATGAGATTGGAACCAAAGTTAGTCAGTAGACCTAATCTATCAAGCAACTCGATTTGAGAATCTAATTCCAGTACGTGAGCAACACTCATCTAATAACCTTAATACACTACAAGAATGACGCCCAAAGGCGCCATTACAAGGTTAAATATCGCGACCGAAGTCTATTGCCTGTTTGAGTACGTCTTGTGTCGTATCAGCAATTACCTCGGCAGTGCCAATGCCTGTAGGCAAAACCAATCGTAATTGACCAGAGAGGACTTTCTTATCTCGCATCATGTGCTTGATGAAGTCATCGAAATTCATACTGTCTGGAGTATGCACAGGCAGTTTTGCACGACGCAAAATCGCAACAATACGCTCAAATTGCTCTTCCGAGATCAGACCACGTAGATGCGACGTTTTGGCCGCCATAACAGTGCCGGAAGATACCGCTTCACCATGCAGCCAATTGCCATAGCCAAGTTCCGCTTCAATCGCATGACCAAAGGTGTGACCTAAGTTAAGCAAAGCACGGATGCCCGACTCTTTCTCATCCTGAGCCACCACTTCCGCTTTTATTTCACAGCAACGTGCGATCGCATAAGTTAGTGCTTCTTCATCCAACGCATACAAGCGCTCAAGATTGTCTTCTAACCATACAAAAAAATCTGCATCGTAAATAATGCCGTACTTAATGACTTCGGCGATACCCGCAGCGAACTCACGTTCAGGCAACGTCGACAGGCAGTTGGTATCAATGATCACTGCTTTAGGTTGGTAAAACGCACCTATCATGTTCTTACCCAACGGATGGTTAACCGCGGTTTTTCCACCAACCGAAGAGTCCACTTGGGATAGTAATGTGGTCGGTATTTGAATAAAGTCGACCCCACGCTGGTAACAGGCAGACGCAAAACCCACAAGATCGCCAATAACACCACCACCTAACGCGATGATCACAACATCACGAGCATAACTCCCTTCCAGTAAGAAGTTCATTACTTGATTAAATACATCCAAGTTTTTGTACTGTTCACCGTCAGGCAATTCTAACAAGGATGCACTACAACCGAGCTGCTCGAGTTGCTTTAAAATTTTGTCTGCATACAAAGGCGCCACTGTGACATTACTGATCACAACAACTTTTTGTTTTGCATTTTTGTTTGAGAGAACTTGAGAGAGGTACGCCGGGTCCTCAAATAACCCGGCGCCAATAGAGATTGGGTAGCTACGCTCAGCTAGGTTGACCGTAATCCGTTCCATCGGTTTGCTCCAATTAAAAAAAAGATAAAGACTTATCTCTCTTCTAGCATTTTTACGATCTGGTTGGCTACCACTTTTGCACTTTGATCGTCAGTGCGAACAGTGTAATCCGCTACTTCTTCATATAAAGGATTACGTTCTTCAGCTAATTGCTCCAGTACTTCGCGAGGGTTATCCGTTTGAAGTAAAGGACGCTTCTTGTCGCGGTTTGTACGCGCAAGTTGCTTTTCAATCGTCGTTTCTAAGTAAACAACAACACCACGTGCCGAAAGACGATTGCGGTTTTCTTTGCTCTTAACAGAGCCACCGCCAGTCGCAAGCACGAT
This sequence comes from Vibrio sp. 1562, assembly GCF_033340155.1. NCBI lineage: Bacteria > Pseudomonadati > Pseudomonadota > Gammaproteobacteria > Vibrionales > Vibrionaceae > Vibrio > Vibrio sp. 1562. Next base: position 30,440 of record NZ_JAWOVY010000026.1, on the reverse strand, counting down.
GCCTTGCTCTTGTGTTAGGTCTTCAAGTACCGCTTCTTCACGCTTGCGGAAGCCTTCTTCACCTTCTACATCAAAAACCCAAGAGATGTCTGCACCAGTGCGTTCTTCGATCACTGTATCGGAGTCAACAAACTCCATATGCAGTTGCTGTGCTAGATGTCTACCAATTGTACTTTTGCCGGCGCCCATTGGGCCAACAAGGAAAATATTACGTTTCTCAGCCATGTTTAGCAGTAATTTACAACATTGATTCAATAAGATCGCCACAAGAAAACACAGCTAAACTGCTGTTCTACAAGGCTTGTGGCACCAGTTCCTCACAGATAATTCGTGATAAGACCCGAAATTATCCAAGCATGGTGCCACTATTGCAACTTTATTTTTGATTTAATCAGTTTTTCCCGAGACAGAACTACTGAATCACCACCTTAGGCGTGACGAAAATTAACAGCTCACTTTTGCCAACATTCTCATAACTTCGACGAAAAAGAGCACCTAATAGCGGCAGGTCGCCCAACAAAGGCACTTTGTCCACCGAGTTAGTAATGCTGTGCTGAAAAATACCACCAAGAACGACCGTTTCACCGTTATTCACTAACACTTGCGTCCCGATACGTTGAGTATCAATCGCAACAGCTTCACCAGTGCCTGTCTTCACGACTTGTCCTGGTCTATCTTGCGTGACACTTAAATCCAATACTAAGCGGTTATCCGGTGTGATTTGCGGGGTTACCTTCAAACTTAATACCGCCTTTTTGAACGTCACCGTCGTTGCACCACTTGATGATGACTCTAGGTAAGGAATCTCTGTACCTTGTTCGATATAGGCAGGTTTCTTATTGGTAGTGATCAAACGTGGGCTCGAGATAATCTCAGCTTTAGACTCTTGTTGCAGCGCAGAAAGCTCAAGATCCAACAAGGTGTCTGAACCTAACTTTGCGACCTGAAAAGCAATGCTGGTCGCATTCGGGCTGGTTGCAGCTAAGTTTACATTTAGGAAGTCATCGATCCCTACTCCATCACCGTCACCACCGTCATCACCCCCTTCTCCATTATAGAGACCGATCGTGGCGAGGTTGTTCTCAATAGAACCACCCACTGTATTACTGCCATTAATAGACGTAAAACCCCAACGAATCCCTAACTCGTCCATGTTACCTTCATTGATGGTCACAATACGCGCCTCAATTTGAACCTGTTTAACTGGAATATCCAAAGACTCAATAATTTCTCGAATCACCTCGATGTTTTCAGGTAACTCTCTAATCAATAACGAGTTAGTTCGCTCATCAATGGTCATACTGCCGCGCTCTGACAGCATGCTGATATTTCCTTCACCATTGATCATCTCCGCAATGTCTGATGCTTTAGCAAAATTAACTTTGATGATTTCAGATGAAAGCTCTCCCATTTCTTCCGTCAGTTTTTGTTTTTCTAACTGCTGCTTCTCACGCAAGTCCAGCTCATCAGTCGGAGCAACTAAAATCACGTTGCCATCAACACGCTTATCTAACCCCTTAACTTGCAAAATAATATCCAGCACTTGCTGCCAAGGGACACCATCAAGACGAAGCGTGAGGTTGCCTTCTACAGAGTCGGAGACAACCAAATTGAATTGGTTGTAATCAGCAATAAGCTGCAAGACGTTTCGCACAGGAATATCTTGGAAGTTAATCGAAATAAGCTTACCTTCTCTTTCTAAAATGCTTTTATCTGGGGCTTTCTCATTGGGTTTGATCTTCGCTACTTTGATTTCCAAAAAACGCCCCGTTAAACGGTAATCATGCATGTATTCTTCATTGATGTGCGCAACCAAGCGCGTCGTCGAGGTGTCGCGAAACACTTCTACGCTCTCAACCACAGTCGAAAAGTCTTTCACGTCTAGGAGATACAATTGCTCGTCTTTTACTGAAGTGTTAAGCAAATCGATACTTAACCCTTCCTGTACACGCTTGATATCTACAATCGCGGCCGGTGACGCCAATTCGACGACAATCACGGCGTCTTTATCTTTATTAGTTCGAAAGTCGATACTTTTTAGGGCATTGGACGAAACTTCTTCAGCTGCCGCTAAAGGGGCTAAAAATACAAACAACCATAAGGAGAAGAGCCCAGTAAGTATCCTTGCTGTACGTGTTAATCCTTGTCTCATTTTCATTACTCAATATCAAAAATAAATGGGGCTATCTCAAAGCCAACTTAACTTTACGTTTTTGCCAACATCCTAAGCCGTCGGGCAACGTTTCATTAATCAACAAGTAGGAGTGGCTGACATGGGTCACTTTGCCATTATTGCGTCCAAGGTATTGACCCGGCTTAACTTTATAGACGGTGCCATTGGGAGCCTGAACAAGGCCAGAAACCGTGTTATCCATGCCCATGACACCTTTCAAACGTAATTGGCTTAATGGGAATTTTTCTAATTTACCAGTTCGCCTTCTTGAGGGCGGTTGCCAACAATCTTTTCTTGCAACTGGCTGAGTCGCGATAGTGGCTTCTTTGGGTAATTCAAAGGGTGCACGCTGTACTTCCGGTGCGTACGTGACTGCAACATATTTGTCTGCGGGCTTAAGCTTCTCGACCTCTCGACGCGCCTGTGTTTCCACTCCTCGAATAAAATCCGTCAATGATTCATCATTCGCCTGGCAACCCATCAATAGAGAACCCATCAGTACCAGCAACAAAGACTTACTTGTCATTTTTCGTCTCCTCCGGCTTAAACTGATAGGTGTTAGCGCGCACCCGAAAGTGCAGGGTTTCACTCTCTTGGCTGACACGTTGCCAAGTCACATCTTTAAACGTGATGATTCGAGGTAGCGTCGCTATCGCCTGAGAAAAATGGCCGATGTCATGAAAGTCGCCCGTTAACTCTATGTTTAAAGGAAGACGATAAAGGAAGTGCTCTGATTGTTTTTCGCCCCAGTCGATTCGGGTGAAAGTCAGCTTATTGTCGATGCCAAGCTCATTCACTGAAGCGAGCATTGTAGCCAGCTCTTTTTGCGCAGGCAGTTGTTGCAGTAATAACTCGTAACGAGTGGTAAGTTCATCCAATTGAGATTGAAGCTGAGGCAACGCTGCCACTTTGTTCGCTTTGATCTTCAATGCCACCTTGAGTGTCTGCTCCTGCTGGATCAAGTGATTCAACTGTTCTTCTTTCGGTTTAAGGTAAAACCAATAACCTAAGCCTTGAATCGCCATGATCAGAAGCGCGATTACTACAATCTGGGGCAACAATGGCCACTCGGCCATTTCATCTATTTCGAGATCCTGCCAATCAACCACGTTGAGCCTCCAATTTCTTCTCCGTTACTTTGAACATGAAAGACACTTTGAATGTTTGAAACTCTTTCCCAAAACGGGCTTTGCCGTGAACGATGGAATGCATTTCTACGTCGTTCAACTTGGCCGAGCGCTCCATGTTGTCCAGCATCGTGGCAAGTTTTGGAGTGCTATCTGAGATCCCAGAGATCTCAATTTCCAGATCATTCATTTTGATCTTGTCGACATATACACCTTCAGGGATAACGGCAGGCATTAAGTTCATGAACTCGGTCGTTTTGTTTCGTCCGTTTTGTAAACCTTCAACGACCTTTAGACGTTCGAGGATTTTGCTGTGCTCTTGCTCTGCAATTTTCATTGCTTCAATACGCTGGTCGAGTTCGGCAATGTAGTGAGTGAGGTAATCGAGCCGATCCTGTTGTTGATCTTGTTGGTACTCAAAAAACTTTCCAATACCCCACTGGATGCCAACAGCGACCAACATGCCTAATGCGACCAAACTGATGAAACGACGTCGGTGCTCTTCTCTTTGATTCTCTCGCCAAGGAAGTAAATTAATGCGATAAAGCACGGGCGCCTCCTAGCCAATGAATGCCACGAACGGCCAGTCCGGCTGCTGTTGAGAAATGCTGCCAATCCACAGCACGACGCTTACGCTTAGACACCTTCATCTCAAATAGCCCTAGCGGATTTAGCAATTCACACTCTAACGACAATTGTTGAGACAACTCCTCTGCGAGCATGGGAGTGGAGGCCCCTTCCCCTGATAACCAGATACCCTTGATGTTTTGTGAGCCATTGATTGAGGTATAGAGCTGCATCTGGCGCTTTACTCGCTCTATGATTTGACGGTTAAACAGCTCTGTTTTCTCCTGAGCATCATCGGACAGAAAATCGACTGGAGAAGCGCTGTTTGCTCCGCGTGTGCCGTAAGCAAACTCTTTGTGAAACAGTTCACCTTGTTCGGTAAACATGGTGAAGGAGCTCGATAAGGTGCCAATATCGAGTAAGCAGTATTTGTTTTTGTCAGGAAAGCGATCGGCGGTGAGCTTCCAGATATGACCAAGGCTTTGCGAATGCACGTCCACTAAAACAGGTTTTAGTCCGGACTTTTGTAATGCATCGACTCGGCCTTCTACCACATCTTTTCTTGTCGCAAACACTTGATAGCTATCACTGCCACTCTGCCCGCCCTCAGCGCGAAGACGAACGAAGTCTAAACTCAGCTCTTCGACAGGGAATGGCGATTGATGAGAAAAGGCTTGTATCACTGCAAACTCAACTTCACTCTCTTCAAGATTTTGTTCTATTTGCAGTTTCTTGCTAATTACCGAGTTATCAGGAACTGAAATCGCAACTTTTTTAGCGCCAAAAGGCAGTTCTTTTTTTATCTGCTTGAGGGTCTTTACAATTTCTTGATGATTTATGGTGTTATTTTCAGCGACAATACCTTCCTTTAGTAATATTTCTTTGTAACCCAACAGAGCGTAATTGTTGCCTGTGGGTTTAAGTACTACGGCTTTGAGGCTGTTATGGCCTATATCGATGCCGGTAACGATTAGCTTATCCATCTCTTACTCTCGCTCCGAAATTTCTTCGTGCAAAGGTTGTTATTAGCATCCAAATAAGAGTTAATATCTCTTATGTGCTAAATTTTTGACCTAAGAGTACAAGGGTTTGCCGTTACACAGCCTCAACCAATCAGGGATTCTCCGGTGAAGTTCATAAAGCGTTTATTATTTTTAACATTGATTTGCATAATTCTTGGAGTCACCACAATATTTGGCTTCTATCAGTACGTGAAGCCTGAATTGCCAGATGTTGCAACTCTAAAAGACGTTGAATTACAAACACCTATGAAGGTGTTTAGTCAAGACGGGAAGCTGATCGCACAGTTCGGTGAAAAGCGTCGTATTCCTGTTACTTATGACGAAATTCCTCAAGACTTAATTCACGCGCTCATCGCAACCGAAGATAGCCGTTTCTACGAGCATCCCGGTATCGACCCTATCGGCATCACTCGTGCAGCGGTTGTTGTTGCGGTTTCAGGCTCGGCTAAACAGGGTGCAAGTACGATTACGCAACAGCTAGCTCGTAACTTCTTCTTATCTAATGAGAAGAAGATCATGCGTAAGATTAAAGAGATTTTTATTGCTATCCATATTGAGCAGCTTTTAAGTAAGCAAGAAATCATGGAGCTTTATGTCAATAAAATCTTCCTTGGTTACCGCTCATATGGCTTTGGTGCTGCCGCTCAAGTGTATTTTGGCAAGAGCCTTGATGAATTGACGTTAAGTGAGATTGCAACACTCGCAGGTATGCCAAAAGCGCCATCAACCATGAACCCAATTTACTCTCTTGAGCGCGCAACAAAACGCCGTAACGTTGTATTAATGCGAATGCTTGATGAGAAATACATTACACAAGAGCAGTATGACGAAGCACGCAATGAGCCTATTGTGGCGCGTTATCATAGCGCTGAGATTGAGCTTTCCGCACCTTACGTAGCAGAGTTGGCTCGTGCATGGGCAGTAAAAGAATACGGTGAAGAAGAAGCTTACACCTCTGGCTTGAATATCTACATGACTGTGGATTCTAAACTGCAAGATGCTGCAAATACGTCTGCGGTAAATAACCTCTTGTCATACGATGAACGTCATGGCTACCGTGGTGCAGAAAGTGTGCTTTGGAAAGAAGGGGAAGCGGCCTGGGACAATGAGCAAATAGAAAAGCACCTGAAGAAACAGCCAACTTATGGTGACCTTTACCCTGCGGTTGTGACGAAAGTCGATGATAAGACCGCGCAAGTATGGGTTAAGAACCATGAAGAGCAAACCATCCCTTGGACTGGAATGCACTGGGCGCGTAAGTACATTACCGATAACCGCCAAGGCTCAACACCAAAGTCAGCGCATGATGTGCTAGCGACAGGTCAACAAGTTTGGGTTCGCGAAGTAAGTGAAACCGATGAAGATGACAACAAAACACTGAGCTGGAAACTGAGCCAAGTGCCGACAGCAAACACCGCGTTTGTTGCGATGAACCCAGAAAATGGCGCGATATTGTCGCTGGTTGGTGGTTTCAACTTTGTTCACAGCAAGTTTAACCGTGCAACCATGTCAGTGCGTCAGGTTGGTTCAAGTATCAAGCCTTTCATCTACTCGGCAGCAATTGACAAAGGACTGACTCTAGCCACTTTGATTAACGATGCGCCGATTAACAAGTGGGATGCAGGTTCTGGTTCAGCTTGGCGACCAAAAAACTCACCACCAACTTATGGTGGTCCAACACGTCTTCGCCTCGGCTTAGCTCAATCAAAAAACGTCATGGCAGTGCGTACACTCCGTGAAGTTGGCCTCGAGGAGACACGTCAGTACCTTACTCGTTTCGGTTTTGATATTAACCAAGTACCACGCTCTGAGACCATCGCACTCGGAGCTGGCAGCTTAACACCAATGAAAGTGGCACAAGGTTACTCTGTGTTTGCGAACGGTGGTTATTACGTTGAACCATTCTATGTAGAACGCGTGGAAGATGCATTCGGTGAAGTACTGTTTAAAGCCAATCCAAAGAGTGTTTGTCATAAGGATTGTCCGCAAATGAGCGAGCAGCCAGAAAATCGCTACGCTGATGAATTTGGCGAACAAGACGTCGCGATTGATGGCCTTGCAACAGACAATGCCCTTGAAAATGATGAACCTCAATATGCACCGCAAGTTATCTCTGAACAGAATGCATTCTTAATGCGTGAGATGATGTACAGCAACATTTGGGGTGGCGGTAACTGGCGTGAAGGCACAGGTTGGAATGGTACAGGCTGGCGCGCGCAAAAACTTGGTCGTCGTGATATCGGGGGTAAAACGGGTACAACGAATGATTCCAAGGATGCTTGGTACAATGGCTATGGACCTGGTGTCGTTGCCATAGCTTGGGTTGGCTTTGATGATCACTCACGTGCACTTGGCCGCACCACCGTTAACAGCAACCTAGGGCAAGGCCAAATTTCTGGTGCCGAGTCGGGTGCGAAAACCGCAGAGCCTGCTTGGATTGACTTCATGCGTGTTGCGCTAGAAGGGACGCCGGAGCAAAGTAAAAATATTCCAGAGGATATTATTCGAGTTCGTATTGATCGCAACAGCGGTATGCTAACGCACAAGGTAGATAGCACATCAATGTTCGAATACTTTGAAAAAGGCACGGAGCCTACCGAATACGCTGGCGACCGTTTAGAAGATAGTATTTATTCTTCAGGTTCTGGCGCAGAAGAACTGTTCTAAATCACAAAAGCACAAGGGAGAGCATCAAGCTCTCCCTTTTTATTTCTGCTTTTTATGCTGCAGCATTCAATGATGGATAAGAAGCCAACACCTCTTTAATCTTCGCTGCTAAAGCTTCAAACCTAGCTCGTAATGGTGAGCCCGGACGGTATACGAGCACGATATTACGCGAGGGGGTTGGGTTAACAGCTGGTACGTAGCATACGCCATCTTTTTGCTTCTCATTAGGGATAGAAAGCTGAGGCAATAACGTAATCCCCGCACCGGCAGCAACCATGTTGCGTAACGTCTCCAAGCTGGTGGCTTTAAAACGCTCATCGTCTTTTGCACCAGCGGCAAAACAAAAACCTAACGCTTGATCTCGCAGACAGTGGCCGTCTCCCAACGCTAAAACGGTTTTACCATTCAGCTCCAACATATCAACATGGTCGAGAGAGGCCCACTCGTGGTCACATGGCACTGCGACACTTAATGGCTCTTGATACACTTCGATCTCTTTAAATGGCGCAGTTTCATCAACCGAAGCTAAAACTAAGCAATCTAGTTTGCCTTCTTCCAATTGACGCACTAATTGATGTGTTTGAGCTTCGTGCAGAAATAGTTCCAACTCAGGAAATGCTTCTTTTATCTGCGGCAGAATTTTGGGTAGTAGATAAGGCCCAACCGTCGGGATGAAACCAATATGCATCGGTCCAGTCATAGCTCCGCTTTGACCGCTTGCCATATCTCTGAAGGTTTTCACTTCACTTAAGATGCGTTTAGCCTGCTCCACCAGCTGTAACCCTGAATCGGTAAACAAAACACGTCGGCTGCTTCGCTCTAAAAGCGTGGTCCCGAGTTCATCCTCTAGTTTACGAATTTGCCCACTCAATGTTGGCTGGCTAACAAAACATGCCTCTGCCGCTTTACGAAAGTGCTTATGTTCCGCAAGTGCAACTAAGTACTCAAAATCTCGAATATTCATAATTCACGCTTCGCTTCTTTAACAATAGCTAATACCTATCAAAACCATAACACCAAACGATTAGAGCTATCAAAGGATTTTTACAATAATGGGCTCAACAAAACGAAACAGAGCGACGAAAAACGCTAAGCTCTATACGCATAGTTTAAAATAGTTAAAGGAAATCATTATGTTTGTATCTAAAGAAGGTCAACAAGTCCCTCAAGTTACTTTTCCAGTTCGTCAAGGTGACTCTTGGGTGAATGTAACGACCGATGAGCTATTTAAAGGTAAGACCGTTATCGTATTTAGCTTACCGGGTGCATTTACTCCAACCTGTTCATCAAGCCATCTACCTCGTTACAACGAATTGTTCCCTGTATTTAAAGAGCACGGAGTGGATGAGATTATTTGTGTCTCGGTCAATGATACGTTCGTGATGAATGCATGGAAACAAGACCAAGAAGCAGAAAACATTACCTTCATCCCGGATGGTAATGGTGAATTCACCGATGGCATGGGTATGTTAGTGGATAAAAACGACATCGGCTTTGGCAAACGTTCATGGCGTTACAGCATGCTAGTAAAAGATGGCGTAGTGGAAAAAATGTTCATTGAGCCAAACGAACCAGGCGACCCATTCAAGGTGTCAGACGCAGATACGATGCTGAACTACATAGCGCCTGACTACAAAACGCAAGAATCCATCACGGTGTTCACTAAACCAGGCTGCCCTTTCTGTATGAAAGCGAAACAAAATCTGATTGACCACGGTCTTCAATATGAAGAAGTAATTCTGGGTAAAGACGCAACAACAGTTAGTCTACGAGCTATATCTGGTCGCACGACTGTTCCACAAGTCTTTATCGGTGGCAAGCACATCGGCGGTAGCGAAGAGCTAGAAGCGTATCTAGGCTAAGCTGTCCATAGCCTACACCCTCGGTCTCCGGTGCCTTTTGGCTCGGAGGCCAACCCTAAACCACTTCTTCTACTAGTCTAGATAAGTAGTCATCTGCCAATAAGGTGACTACTTATCCAGATTCAACTATCCAATTCACTCTCCAAGCTCAATGTAGCTAGCTTGGCTTAAAACAAAAGCGAGAGTTCACGATGAAACAAGTTAATGTCGACGTAGCGATTATTGGTGGCGGGACGGCTGGTCTTGGTGCTTATCGAGCAGCAAAAGCTCATACCAACAGCGTGGTAATGATTGAGGGCGGTCCCTACGGAACAACCTGTGCTCGTGTCGGATGCATGCCGTCTAAGCTGTTAATTGCGGCAGCAGAAAGTGTTCATCAAATCGAAAAAGCACCTGGATTTGGGATACACCCGCAAGGTGAAGTACGAATTAACGGACGAGAAGTTATGGATCGTGTAAAGCGCGAACGCGATCGTTTTGTTGGCTTTGTGCTTGAAAGTGTCGATGATATTCCCGCTGAAGACAAACTATCGGGCTACGCGAAGTTTGCCGATGACCACACTCTCATCATAGATGATCATACTCAGGTCACCGCACAGCGCATTGTTATTGCGACAGGATCTCGTCCAGCATATCCGGCAGCTTGGAATGAACTGGGTGATCGCCTAGTGATTAACGATGATGTATTTGACTGGGATGACTTACCAGAGTCCGTGGCAGTATTTGGCCCAGGAGTCATCGGCCTTGAATTGGGTCAGGCTTTACACCGCCTAGGAGTAAACGTGAAGCTCTTTGGCCTTGGAGGACAAGTGGGCCCACTGACAGACCCAGAGGTGATGGCGTATGCAGATAAAGCCTTTAAGGAAGAGTTCTACCTTGATGCAGATGTAAAAGTCGAAAGTATGAAACGCATTGCTTCGTCAGACAATGACGGCGAAGACAAGGTCGAAATCCAATTCATCAACCATGATGGTGAATTAGAAACTTTCGTTGTCGATTACGTATTGGCCGCAACGGGTCGTCGTCCAAACGTCGATAAGCTGGCGATCGAGAACACCAATGTGGCTCTCGATGAACGTGGCGTACCAACGGCGGATCACTACACATTGCAAACTTCGGTAGAGAGCATCTTCATCGCAGGTGATGCAAGTAACCAAATTCCACTGCTGCACGAAGCCGCTGACCAAGGCCGTATTGCTGGAGACAACGCAGGCCGTTTCCCAGATATTCGTGCGGGTCTGCGTCGCTCACCAATTTCAGCCGTGTTCTCCGACCCTCAAATTGCTATGGTTGGAGAAACATATAAACAACTAGAAACACGTCTAGGCACATGTGGATGTTTCGCAACCGGTGAAGTCTCGTTTGAAAATCAAGGACGTTCGCGCGTCATGCTTCGTAATAAAGGCATTCTGCATGTCTACGGAGAGCAAGGCACTGGACGTTTTTTAGGTGCAGAAATGATGGGCCCGAATGCAGAGCATCTTGCTCACCTTTTAGCATGGGCGCACCAAAATAGGATGACGATTTCTGAGATGTTAGATATGCCCTTCTATCACCCAGTGATTGAAGAAGGCGTCCGCACCGCTCTACGTGATTTGAATGCAAAACTACACTTAGGGCCAGAAATGGTGAAACATTGCCTTGACTGCGGCCCTGGCTGCTAACGCTTTCAGGCTTCTATCTAAATATAAAGCAAAGCCTCGTCATCAACGAGGCTTTGCTTTGTTACTTCGGCGCAATAAAATCTCTCTTACGCTGCCATCATTGCATAGCGGCTGACCATATAAATCGCGACAACACCGATCATAAAGAACCCACCAGCGATACTCAGCGCAAGTTTCAACTCTGTCGACATCATTATATTTCCTGTTAAAGACTGACAGCACACCATACATCAATTACGTGCCACAAAGCTTTTACAAAGCTAACTTTCCATTTTTGGTTGTGTCATGGCGCTCTAAGCCCGTGTAAGAAACGCTTTCCACCATTTAGTTAGATATATAATCTGAAGCAACACTAATGGTTTGGAAAACACTATGACTTGTCGCCGCTGCGAGGAACATTGGTTTTGGAAAAAACTTGGACGTTGCCAACGATGCTTGGATCAATTGACGGTACTTTCTGTACTGTGTTGGATTGTGTGGTGGTTTACGCTCAAAGATGATCCACAAAGCATCGAGTCGATCGCTTTGATCTTTGCCGGCTTCGCTTTCAACGTTTTGTTGTTTCTACACTTATGGATGCGTTTTGTCATCTTGCCTTGGCAACGTCGAAAGGGACAAAAAAAGGCCAATAAAAAAGAGAAAAGTGACAGATAGAAAAAAGCCCCAAAACCAATGTCAGTTCTGGGGCTCTCTTAGATTCTTCTAAGAAAAAGCAGTGGTACTTTAATAGACCGGGCTTCCTCTCAAAGGTTCCAAATTTTTTCGATTTTTTTAGCGAATACTGATGTAAGTAAACAGGAAAATGACTATGTCATTGAATGCTAATAAAATCACTCCACAACTTCAGTTCATGCCACATGCGTTTTTTGGATCACTTGCTCCATTAAATTGATCTCAAGCGCTACCTCATCACATGCATGTTGACGTGGGCACTGATCGCAATCTTTCAGAACTTTCTCCGGCAGTAATGACTTCGATGTAGGTAAAAAGCTTTGCTTCATAAAGAACTCAGGCGTTCGCGTTAGAACAAAGACTTTCTTGATCGCCATCTGGCGCGCTTTCTCAACCAAATAGTTCACAATCGCACTGCCCTGCCCTTGGCCTTGCCAGCCCGCTTCGATACCAAGAGAGCGTATTTCTGCCAACCCTGAGTCATACACATATAGAGAAGCGCAACCCGTCACTTCACCATGATGCTCAGCCACCGCAAAAGAGCCAATATCTCTCACGAGCTCATTACGAGAGCGCGGAAGATTCTCACCAAGGTTCGCCCAGTAAGCAACCATACCTTCCAACGTTTCAATGTCCGTCAAACGTGCAGGACGCACTTTCACCGCCGAGCTGTCACGCTGGCTCAGGCGCTTATCCGCTTGTTCTACCGCGTAAGCGACCTGGTGAGGCGAAACACCACCCAAAGCACAACGCTTTTCCAAACACGAATCGATAGTCAGGATGTCATACACATCCGCTTCAATGACCTCTGAGAAGGCTTTTAACTCTTCGATAGACAGTTCTTCTAGCGCACAACCTTTAGCAATAGCACCAACGACCGCGACACCGACGATGTGGTGAGCTTCACGGAATGGGATGCCTTTCGCCACTAAGTAATCAGCTAACTCCGTCGAGTTTGCGTAACCTTGTTTCGCCGCTTCTAGTGTGCGCTCGCCATTCACTTTAATACCGTCAAAACACAGAGCTGCCATTTCCATGCAGTCGTTCCATGTATCTAAAGCGTCAAACAACCCTTCTTTATCTTCCTGCATGTCTTTGTTGTACGCCAATGGCAAGGCTTTAACTGTCATCATCATGCTCGATAATGCGCCATAGACACGCCCTGTCTTACCACGGATCAACTCAAGTGCATCTGGGTTTTTCTTCTGTGGCATTAATGACGAACCAGATGTCACCGTATCCGCTAACTCAATGAAGTTTGACTCGCCTGAATTGTAGAAGATCATATCTTCGGCGAGACGAGAAAGGTGCAGCATAGAAATCGAAGCCACCGACATCAGCTCCATCACATGATCACGATCTGAAACCGAATCGAGTGAATTACGCGTAGCACGGTGGAAACCGAGATTATGTGCTAATTGTTCGCGATCAATCGGATAAGCCGTTCCCGCTAACGCACCCGAGCCAAGTGGACAAGTATCGAGACGCTGTAAGGCATCATTCAGACGAGAGTAGTCACGCTCGAACATTTCAACATAAGCCAAGCACCAGTGAGCAAAGGTTACAGGTTGAGCACGCTGAAGATGAGTATAGCCTGGCAATACGGTGCCTTGGTGCTGTTTAGCAACATGGACCATTTGTGCTTGTAGGCGATCTAAAGCAATCAACAATTGCTGACCTTGCTGACGACACCAAAGTTTCAAGTCTGTGGCGACTTGGTCATTCCGAGAACGCCCAGTGTGGAGTTTTTTACCTAAATCTCCCACTTTACTGATTAGCTGCTGCTCAACCCAAGAGTGGATATCTTCTGCACCAGAGCGAAGAATTTGGTGAGGGTCTTCCATCACTTCTAACTTCAGCTCATTTAAAGCAAGTTCCAGTTTTTGCTGTTCTTCTGCCGATAGCACATCAACAGAAAGCAGAGCTTTAGACCATGCGATTGAACCTACGATGTCTTGCTCAGCCAATCGGTAGTCAAAACGCAACGAATCATTGAACTCTTTAAATCTGGTGTCTGCCGCTTGGGTAAATCTTCCGCCCCATAATGCCATTGCGTCTCTCCTGATGACTATTGCTTACTCTAACGTTCTCGAATGAGTAGTAACCAATTTGATGGTCATTTGCTCACTTTTTCTTATGGGTCAACGTTACGGCAATTTCGATAAAAAATAAAGTATAAATTCAATATTTTTACATATATATTCAAGACAAATTTAGGTACCCGCTTTTAGAAACCAAAAGACCCGCCTATAAATGGCGGGTCTTTATTCAATCCAAGATGGATGTTAAGGGATTATTTCTTCTGGCTGTTCAATGCACGAATACGGCTTGATAGCGAGTAAAGACGGATGAACCCACCTGCATGGCTTTGGTCGTAAACTTCATCTTCACCAAAAGTCGCGAACTCTTCTGAATACAAGCTGTTGTCAGAACGTTTTTGCGTGACTGTCGCTTGACCTTTGTAAAGCTTAACAACCACTTCACCGTTAACGTCTTGCGCTAGCTCTTCTGAAGCAGCAAGGATCGATTTACATAGTGGCGTAAACCAACGGCCATCGTATACAAGGTGAGACGCTTTTAGACCTAGCTCCTCACGGAACTCGAATGATGATTTGTCTAGCACAAGCTGCTCTACAGCGCGCAGCGCTTCCATCATGATGGTGCCTCCCGGTGTTTCATAGCAACCACGAGACTTCATTCCAACAAGACGGTTTTCCACGATATCGATACGGCCAACACCGTGCTTAGCGCCCTTCTCGTTTAGGTAAACCAGTGCGTTGTATGGTGTCATCGCTTCACCATCAACTTCGACCACTTCACCTTTTTCTACTTTCAGCGTGACGTATTCCGCTTCATTTGGCGCTTGCTCTGGGTCGACAGTCCACACCCAGCAGTCTTCGTTTGGTGCGTTCCACGTATCTTCTAAAACGCCGCCTTCCGTCGAAATGTGCCATGCGTTTGCATCACGTGAATAGATCTTAGTAAGAGACGCAGAGCAAGGAATGTTACGCTCAGCGAGGTAATCCAAACACTCTTCACGGCTCACTAGGTCCCACTCACGCCAAGGTGCAATCACTTGTAAGTCCGGTGCTAGTGCTGCGAATGCACCTTCGAAACGCACTTGGTCGTTACCTTTACCTGTACAGCCATGACACAGAGCGTCCGCGCCCACTTTACGTGCCACTTCAACCTGCGCTTTGGCAATGATTGGACGCGCCATTGATGTACCTAGCAGGTACTTACCTTCGTAGTACGCGCCGGTTTTTAGCGTTGGGTAAATGTAGTCTGCGACCATTTCTTCTTTCAGGTCAGCGATGTAGCATTCAGAAGCACCGGAGGCTTTTGCTTTCGCTTCAATGCCTTCTATCTCTTCGGCACCTTGACCAACATCGGCAACGAAAGCCACTACTTCACAGTCGTAGTTCTCTTTTAGCCACGGGATAATTACTGAAGTATCTAGACCGCCTGAGTATGCGACTACCACTTTATTTACGTTCACTTTGCTCATGTTTTTTCTCCAAACTTAACTGGCGCTGCGCTCGGCGGTCAGTGCCAACTACGACTTCCTAATATTGAATTCTTTTGCTGATGCTTATTGAGGCAAGAATTGAGTACCAATACTTTCACCAGCGAATAACTGTGCTAATTTTTCTGGGTAACGCCAGGTCGCGACTTCAATTGGACGGCCAAGATCATTGGCGGCCTCCAAAGCGGCTTTAACTTTGACGATCATGCCATCGGTGATCACATGTCCATCGATCAACGAGTTAGCTTGCTGCTCTGACAGGGTTTTGATCAAATGGCCTTTTCCATCTAATACACCACTCACGTCTGATAACAGGACTAACTCCGCATCTAATGCGCCCGCAACCGCGACTGCTGCTTGATCAGCATTCACATTCATCATCTGGCCATCTTTGGTTAAACCAATTGAACTGATGATCGGCAGTGCACCTGTGTTTAGCACCGCTTGTAATAGTGCTGAGTCACCCGGTGATGCTTTGCCTACCGCGCCGAGTTCTGGGTCAAGTTCTTCAACAAGACACAAACCACCATCCGCAAGGCTAAGGCCCACAGCGTTAAGACCGTCCGCAATCGCTTGACCTTGAAGTAACTTATTCGCAGTGCCTGCAAGCGCGCCTGCAATCACAGGAATTTGATCGTAAGGCGTTACGCGTAAACCGTTTTTCTTAACGGTTTCAAGCTGAAGCTTTGCCATCAACTCATCAACTAGGTAGCCACCGCCATGAACGATGGCGATTTGTCGCTGTGCCGATTTTTGGTAAGCCGCAATGGCACCAAAAAGTTGGCTTAAGGTTTGAGTGCATGATAGAGCTGCACCACCTAGCTTAATGACTAAAGGAGCTTGATTGGTTTGCGTCATCGCATTTCCCTCTTTCAACGACTACAGCAACGCTGTCAGTTCTGGGTAACCGTAATGAATATTGAGACATTGCATCGCTTGACTCGATGCACCTTTAAGTAGGTTGTCGATAGCTGAAATCACAATGATGTGTTCGCCTTGTACCTTCCAGCCGATATCACAGAAAGGGGTATTTTCGACATCCTGAATACGTGGAATACCGTCGCCTTTAAGACGCACCGCAGGCTTGCCTTGATAAGCTTGTTCAAACGCCTGTGCCACTTGTGCTTCTGTCACACCTTGCGCAAGCTTCATGGTGATAGTGGCAAGAATGCCGCGTTTAAAGTTGCCGAGGTGCGGAGTAAAAATCACATCGCAACCCAAGTGCTGAGCAATCTCTGGCTGGTGACGATGGTTAAATACACCATAAGGTTGCAAGCTCACTTCACAGAAGCTGTTAACCATGGAGGCTTTACGCCCTGCACCTGATACACCACTGGTTGCGTTGATCACTGGCCATTGGTTGGTATCAAGCAACGCATGTTCTAATAAAGGTTTGATTGCAAGCTGTGAAGCGGTTGGGTAGCAACCTGCTACTGCAATCAAAGGAGTGGTTTTTATTGATTCTTGGTTCCACTCTGCTAAGCCGTATGCTGCTTTATCTAGCCAGTTGTTATGTTGATGTTCGAAGCCATAAAAAGTGTCGTAAAAGCCTTCACTTTTCACACGGAATGCACCCGATAAATCGAATACCTGACAGCCTGCCTCCAAGAAAGTTGGGGCTAAATCATGGCTGACTTCGTGAGCCGTTGCCAAAAACACCACGTCCGATTCTTGAGCGATTTGCAGTGGATCCGTTAGTGGTAAAACTGGCATATCAATGATGCCCGCTAGCTTACCGTGCAGCTGCGCGATGCTCTTTCCCGCATCAACACTGTTGGCGGAAACGTATAAACCTGATAGCGTGAGTTGTGGGTGTTTATTAACCATTAACGCTAACTCTGCGCCGGTGTAACCGCTGGCTCCAATAATCGTGGTTTTTAGCATTGTGTAACATCCATATACTTAAAGGCTCAAATGACTATTCATATTTAATTTTTGCTTTATTTTGATTTTTTATTCATTAAATATGATTTAATATGTGTTTTACATTTTTGTGGTCTGTCTGTCAACAGGAGATTTGAAGAATCCATGCAATTACCAACTTTTCTAGAGGTCTATGAAGGACTCATCAGCACCTCTTCTATCAGCTCCACGGATCCGAGCTGGGATCAGGGCAATGCAAAAGTCATCGAAAAACTCGCATCTTGGTTTAAAGATCTGGGTTTTAGCGTTGAAGTGATCGAAGTCGAGCCAGGCAAGCACAATATGATCGCACGTATGGGTGAGGGTGAAGGTGGCCTTTTACTTGCTGGCCATAGCGATACCGTGCCATTCGATCAAGGGCGATGGAATTTTGATCCGCATAAACTGACGGAAAAAGACAACCGCTTCTACGGTTTAGGCACAGCAGACATGAAAGGCTTTTTCGCCTTTATTTATGAAGCAGTGAAGAAAGTCGATTGGAGCAAGCAGAGCAAACCACTTTACGTATTAGCCACTTGTGACGAAGAGACCACCATGTTGGGCGCGCGACATTTCACAGCAAACGCCC
This sequence comes from Vibrio sp. 1562, assembly GCF_033340155.1. Classification (NCBI taxonomy): domain Bacteria; kingdom Pseudomonadati; phylum Pseudomonadota; class Gammaproteobacteria; order Vibrionales; family Vibrionaceae; genus Vibrio; species Vibrio sp. 1562. The sequence goes on along the minus strand of NZ_JAWOVY010000026.1, from coordinate 12,669 downwards.
CATTTAAGCCGGATTACTGCATCATTGGTGAACCCACCAGCCTTGTACCAATTCGAGGTCATAAAGGGCATGTGGCAAATGCCATTCGCGTAACAGGCAAGTCCGGTCACTCATCGGACCCAGCGCTTGGCGTTAACGCTATTGAGATCATGCATGAAGTCATGTTCGCCATGATGCAACTGCGTGACAAATTGATTAAAGAATATCACCATCCGGGTTTTGCCATTCCAAGCCCTACCCTAAATCTTGGACACATTCACGGTGGTGACAGCGCTAACCGTATTTGTGGTTGCTGTGAGCTGCATTACGACGTGCGTCCTCTTCCCGGCATTAGCCTTGATGGTTTAGAGAACATGTTGCGCGGAGCATTAAAAGAAGTCGAAGCGAAATGGCCTGGGAGACTGGAGATTATTCCATTGCATGAGCCTATTCCGGGTTACGAATGCCAACATGACCACCCATTTATTGGTGGTGTTGAAGAGATCTGCCAAACCAGTTCAGAAACCGTGAACTACTGTACTGAAGCACCATTTCTACAGCAGTTGTGTCCAACCTTGGTGCTCGGCCCTGGGTCAATCGACCAAGCCCATCAACCGGATGAGTTTCTATCCTTCGACTTTATCGACCCCACAATTGATGTGCTTTCAAAGGCGATGGTCAAGTACTGCTGTTAATACGCGTTTAAGCTCGAAAGTCTGTGCAGCTCGATTGAGCTGCATCTTTTTATCTTCACAATTTAGCGCGAGTCTTAACACTTATTTAACTTGTTATTTTGTAATTAATTTTCACTTCTTACTCTATGGCTGCCGTAAATTTGCTCTAAATCAGGAGACAGCGGAATAATTGCAAACTTAGTCTGCTTTATTTGACTATAACTGGTGCTTTTCGCTAGATTGGAGTCTTAACAAGGACAATGGATGTAGTTTTTTTACGAGGCAGGACGACAATGAACGAGAAATACGCCGCACTCAAAAGTAATGTGCGCATGTTAGGCCACTTATTGGGTAACACCATTCGCGATGCCCATGGCGAAGAAATCTTCGAGAAAGTGGAAACCATTCGTAAATTATCCAAATCAGCTCAAGCAGGGAATCAAGCAGACAGGGACAGCTTGATCGAAGAAATCAAACATCTACCTGATGAGCAGCTAACGCCCGTTACTCGCGCGTTTAACCAATTTCTAAACCTCACCAATATCGCTGAGCAATACCACACGATTTCACGCCATTGTGAAGAGCACATTTGCGAGCCAGACGCGATTAACTCGCTGTTTTCTAAACTGGTACAAAACGATGTGAGCAAACTGGACACTGCCCAAGCGGTTCGTGATCTAAATATTGAATTGGTATTGACGGCTCACCCAACAGAAATTACGCGCCGCACGATGATCAACAAACTGGTCAAGATAAACGAGTGCTTATCAAAGTTGGAGCTAAGCGATCTTTCTTCTAAAGAGCGCAGAAAAACCGAACGCCGCCTAGAGCAACTGATTGCCCAAGGCTGGCATTCAGACGTGATTCGACAACAACGCCCAACTCCGTTGGATGAAGCAAAGTGGGGCTTTGCGGTCGTTGAAAACTCGCTATGGGAAGCAGTACCGGACTTCCTACGTGAGATGAATGACCGTCTAAAATCTTACCTTGGAGAAGGTTTACCCATTGATGCTCGCCCAGTGCACTTCTCCTCTTGGATGGGCGGTGACCGTGACGGTAACCCGTTTGTTACTCACAACGTTACGCGTGAAGTCTTACTATTGTCTCGTTGGAAAGCCGCCGATCTTTATCTCAATGACATCAACGAGTTGATCAGCGAGCTGTCTATGACAGTTTCAAACGATCAAGTCCGTGAACTTGCTGGCGAAGATCAGCACGAACCATACCGTGCGATCCTGAAGCAATTACGCACTCTGCTCAATGAAACCAAAGATATTCTCGATGCTAAGATCCACGGTCAAAAACTGGCCGTTAAAGCCCCACTGCAAAAAGTCGAGCAACTTTGGGAACCGCTGTATGCCTGCTACCAGTCACTAAACGAATGTGGCATGGGTGTAATAGCCAACGGCTCACTACTGGATACACTACGCCGCGTAAAAGCATTTGGTATCCATCTTGTACGTCTTGATATCCGCCAAGAGAGCACGCGTCACTCAAACGTCTTGTCTGAACTAACTCGCTACTTAGGTATTGGTGATTACGAACAATGGAGTGAGCAAGATAAGATTGCTTTTCTAACTAACGAGCTGGCATCTAAACGTCCGCTTCTCCCTCGTGATTGGGAACCGTCTGAACCCGTCAAAGAGGTTTTGGATACCTGTAAGATTGTTGCAGCACAACCGCGTGAAGCGTTTGGCGCTTACGTTATTTCAATGGCACGTACCGCTTCTGATGTACTAGCCGTTCATCTACTGCTACAAGAAGCAGGTTGCCCTTACCGCATGGATGTGTGTCCTCTGTTCGAAACGCTAGACGATTTGAACAACGCAGAATCGGTCATCAAGCAGCTTATGGGGATTGACCTTTACCGTGGTTTTATCCAAAACCACCAGATGGTCATGATTGGTTACTCTGACTCAGCGAAAGATGCAGGTGTTATGTCTGCTGGTTGGGCTCAGTATCATGCGATGGAATCGTTAGTTAAAGTGGCTGAAGAAGAAGGCGTTGAGCTAACTCTATTCCATGGTCGTGGGGGCACAGTCGGTCGCGGTGGCGCACCTGCGCATGCTGCGCTTTTGTCGCAACCACCAAAAAGCTTGAAAGGCGGTTTACGTGTAACAGAGCAAGGCGAAATGATCCGCTTTAAACTGGGACTCCCAGATGTCGCAGTAAACAGCTTTAACCTATATGCAAGTGCGATTCTGGAAGCCAACTTGTTACCGCCACCGGAGCCAAAACAAGAATGGCGCGACTTGATGGAAGTGCTATCAGAAGTAAGCTGTGAGTCTTACCGAAATGTGGTTCGTGGCGAGCCAGATTTCGTGCCTTACTTCCGCCAAGCAACACCAGAACTCGAACTCGGCAAGTTGCCACTTGGTTCTCGTCCTGCAAAACGCAACCCTAAGGGCGGAGTAGAAAGCTTACGTGCAATCCCGTGGATCTTCTCATGGAGTCAAAACCGTTTGGTACTTCCTGCATGGCTAGGCGCAGGTGAAGCGATTCAATACTCGATCGATAAAGGCCACCAAGCATTGCTCGAAGAGATGTGCCGCGAATGGCCATTTTTCTCAACTCGTCTCGGCATGCTGGAAATGGTGTACTCGAAGTGTAATATTGATATCTCTCGCTACTACGATGAGCGATTGGTGGATGAGTCGCTCCGTCCACTCGGTGAAAAGCTTCGTGCTCAGCTTCAAGAAGACATCAAAGCGGTACTGAATGTAGAGAACAATGAAAACTTGATGCAGCATGACCCTTGGGGACTCGAGTCTATTCGCTTACGCAATATCTACGTTGAGCCATTGAATATGCTACAAGCAGAGCTGCTATACCGCACGCGTCAAACCGAAGAAGCTTCTGCAAACTTGGAAGAAGCGTTGATGGTGACGATTGCTGGTATTGCTGCAGGTATGCGCAACACAGGCTAATCGTTTCATTTTTAATAGAAAGCTGGGCAAATGCTCAGCTTTTTTTTATCACAGGATAATCGCACCAAAACAAAGGCAGTTAAATATACCACTAGAGACCCAAAAAATACCAAAATAAAAGAATAAAAAACCACAAGTTAACACTATTGATTATTATGTTAGTTTTTTAGGGTAATTTTGTCCTACTATTCCACTTCATGCTTATTATTTATATACTACTTGCCTGCTGAGAGCTCATAAATCCAATCATACCTGCTCCAGCCTTGATGGGACTCCCCATCTCTCTAGGTGATAAACGGCTTTAAGGTGACAGGACCAACATTGTTGGTGCTACTTATACATTAAAAAACTCAAGTGCCAGTAAGAGCGCAGCTGAAAGTATAAGTAGCTTGTTTACAAGTTTATTGACCATTTGGATTGAAGACATGTCATTACCACACGTAATCTTAACTGTTCTTAGCACTCGCGACGCAACCGGTTACGATATCACTAAAGAATTCTCTGCTAGCATCGGTTACTTCTGGAAAGCAAGCCACCAACAGGTGTACCGTGAACTCAACAAAATGGCTGAGAAAGAACTGGTTACTTGCGTATTAGAACCCCAAGAAGGCAAACCAGACCGCAAGGTTTACTCCATTACAGACGCTGGTCGCAGCGCTTTAGGAGAGTGGTTTGATCAACCAACTGCACACCCAACAGTTCGTGATGAGTTTTCAGCGAAATTGATGGCATGTGCCGTTCAACCAGCGGCTCCATTCCGTGACCAACTCGCCGAGCTAGTTGAAGAGTCTCGCAAACTGGTTTCTCACTACAAAGAAATTGAAGCGGCTTACTACGCAACGCCGTCAACTTTAGATAAACAAGCTCGCCTAGAACGTCTAACGCTTCGCCGTAACCTACTGTTACGTGAAACTTGGATCACTTGGGCAGAAGAAGTTCTAACTGAACTTGAAGTGATTGGTTAAACTCCTTTTGCTTTGATAAAACGAAAAAGGCTTGCCACTTGGCAAGCCTTTTATCTTTTTGAAACTAGGTTTACGCACCGACTACTGCGCGAGGACGAACACCCAACGTATGGCATAACGCGTAAGTCATCTCTGCACGGTTTAGTGTGTAGAAGTGAAAATCCTTAACCCCTTCACGACTCAGTACACGCACCATATCAATAGCTTGGCTAGCTCCTACAAGCTGGCGAGTCACCGGATCATCATCCAAGCCATCGAATTGTTTGCTCATCCATCCTGGTACTTTCACATTGTTCTGTGCCGCAAAGCGAGAAGCTTGCTTAAAGTTCGATACAGGCAAAATTCCTGGCACAATTTCTACGTCAATTCCTGCTGCGACACAACGGTCACGGAATCGCAGGTAAGACTCAACGTCAAAAAAGAACTGAGTAATAGCACGGTTTGCACCTGCATCTACCTTACGTTTTAGGTTCAATAAGTCAGACTGAGCGCTTTTAGCTTCAGGGTGAACCTCAGGGAATGCAGCAACGGAGATATCGAAATCGTGGCGTGATTTCAGCAGCTCAACCAAATCCGAGGCATACATATCAGGCGCACCGCCACCTGGAGGAATATCACCACGCAAAGCGACGATATTTTCAATACCATTGTTCCAATAATCATCGGCAATATTAATCAACTCTTCACGAGTCGCATCAATACAAGTGAGATGGGGAGCGGCAACCAATCCGGTTGTTGCTTTAATTTCTTTAATGATGGAGTGTGTTCTGTCACGCTCGCCGGAGTTCGCACCGTAAGTCACAGAAACAAATTTAGGTTGAAGCGTTTTAAGACGGTGCACTGAATTCCAAAGTGTTTCTTCCATCTTAGCGCTGCTTGGCGGAAAAAACTCAAACGATACATTGATGTTATCTGATAACTCAGCAATATTCTGGTTCAAGGCGTCGATATGGCCTGCGTGCGTATATCCCATCTTACTCTCCCTGCGGCACTCCGCCACGAAAACAAATCCTTAAAATCGACGTTTAGACGTCTATATGTCTACAGAATGTATTGAATACGATTTAATGTCAACCTTGTAATTATGAATTTTTCTCAAGTTAATAATGAAGATAGTTCAAGTTTCTACTTGAGCATCATCTCGCCATTTTGCACGGGTTATGACTTCAGTATGGCACTGATAGGGGAATAAAAAACCCTGGATTAATTCCAGGGTTTTTAGGTCAATCGCAACTTTAAAATAAACCAGCCAATCGGTTGAGGTCGGATTGAATAGCGCCGGCTGTCACTTCTCTGCCTGCGCCTGGTCCTCGAATTACCAGAGGGTTATCTTTGTACCACTTGCTCTCTATGGCAAAAATGTTATCGCATGGCAATAAGTTGGCGAGCGCGTGCTCACGAGATAACGCTTCGACTCCCACCGTTGCTTTACCATTTTTTTCTAAACGCGCCACATAGCGAAGCACTTGATCGTTTCTCTGTGCTTTTGTCAGACGCTCTTGAAGTATTTCACTCAACAATGCTCCATTATCGAAGAAATCATCTAAGCTCAGTTCTCTTAATTCTTCTGGCACCAAAGACTCAACTTTAACGCTGTCTGGTTCTATATCTAGGCCCGATTCTCGAGCCAAGATGACTAACTTACGCATTACATCGGAGCCATCTAAATCAGAACGAGGGTCAGGTTCGGTTAACCCTTGCTGCCAAGCAAGATCGACTAAATCATTAAATGGCACAGAACCATCAAACTGTTGGAACAGCCATGATAACGTCCCCGAGAAAATCCCCGATAGAGCGACGATTTCATCCCCACTTTCACGAAGATCTCGCACGGTATGGTTTATCGGTAACCCAGCACCAACCGTTGCGTTGTATAGCCAATGACGACCAATTTTAGCGAATGCATCTTGAACCTGATGGTAGTACTGACTATCTGCGGAACCGGCCACTTTGTTGGCGGAAATCAAATGAATGCCTTGCTGTGCGATTTCTACGTAGCGCTGAGCCAAATCTTTACTCGCGGTAACATCAAGCACGACGGCTTCATCGTAGCTTTTAAGCGCTCCCAAACGTGCCAGCCAATCCCCATTGTTTGCTATGCTTTCATCATCAAATCGTTCAGCAACACTCACCGCCTCAATACCTTGCTCATCGAACCAATAGGTTTGGCTATCCACAACCGCGACAAGATCAAAGCTCATACCATGACGTTTTTCGAGCTCACTTTTTTGCGTCGCAAATAAATTTAACCAACTAGAACCAATATTACCCTTGCCACATAAAGCCACTGCCACGCGTTTTTGCGCTTGGAACAACTGGCTATGAATCGTTTGAACCAACGCCTCGGTATCAGTACGGCGCAAAACAGCGACTAGGCTCAGCCCTGAGTCTGTTTCAGAGATAAATTCTACCGGAGAGTGCTTTAGCTTCTGATAAAAGCCAAAGCAATGATTGGCGTTTTTCGTAACGCCTGCACCTACCGCAGCTAAGAGCGAGTAACCTTCTTTTAGCTTAATTTCTGCCTCTACCGCAAGCTCTTGCAAGTGTTTCAATGCACCACCGGCGATTTCTGCGGTGTAAGCCAAGCGTAGCGTATGCTGATCGGATTGAGCTTCAAATGCCAATGGCTCTAATTGCGCGCGCTGCAACGCTTGTAATACATCACTCTGTGTTTTTTCGAAGTCGTGCCCATGCATGAAAGACAACTGCACCAATAAAACATCATCCAGTGAAGTAATAATTTTAGCGCCACGACCAGATGCCAATACACGCTCAATACGAGTAGAACCCGACTCTGGCAGATAGCTACACTTGAGATTAAGGTCCATGGTACTTTGCGCCACAGGCTGAAGCGTACGACTGTGTAGCACTGGGGCAGCTAAGCGAGCAAGTTCACTGGCTTCATCCAATCGAAGTAACGGTAATAAACAAGCATCAGACACCAAACGTGGATCGGCACTATAAACACCAGCAACATCACTCCAAATCGTGACAGTACTGACTTCAGCAAGCGCGCCTATGACCGTTGCAGAATAGTCAGAGCCGTTACGACCAAGTAGAATGGTTTCTCCTGCCTCGTTCTGAGCCATAAAGCCAGTAATTACCACACGTTTATGGTTATGCTGCGCGAGGATCTCTTTAATTAAAGGGTATGAACGAGCGCGATCAACCTCTGGTTGAGTTCCCGCTTCTGCACGTAAAAACGCTCGTGCATCTTGTGCAACCGCAGGGATAGAACGTTGAGATAATAACGCGGCCAATAGGCGAGCAGACCATACTTCTCCGTGTCCCAGTACCGCAGCTTTTTGCGCATTAGTGAGTGGTGCAGTCAGCTCCGAGAGAGTACTGAACTCATCATGTAATAAAGCTAACAGCTCTTCTTTTGCTTCACTCTCCAACAAGCTTTCTATTAGCTCGGTTTGGAACTGTCTCAAGCTTTGAAGCGCTTCATGCGCAATTCGGCCATCTTTATTTAACCCTTCCAAAAACTCAATCAAGCGATTAGTGGTTTTTCCTGCAGCAGAGACGACCACAAGATCATTTTCTGTCGAATACTCTTTGAGAATACCCACAACGCGTAAGTAGCATTCTGGGTTTGCTAAGCTACTGCCACCAAACTTATGCAGCTGACGTTGTACAGTCATTGTTATCGTCTCCTATTACTGGGTAGCTTTAGCGAACGCTTGTTCTAAATCTGTGATGAGGTCTTGTGCATCTTCCAAACCGACAGACAAACGCAATAGTTGATGAGAGACCCCAGCCTCCGCCAGTGCCTCCTCACCCATTGCACGGTGAGTCATGGATGCCGGGTGGCAAATCAAACTTTCTACACCACCTAATGATTCAGCTAATGAAAACAGTTGGAGCTCTTTCACAAACACCTTTAGCTGCTCAAACGAACCAGCAAACTCAAAACTCAACATAGAGCCAAAGCCCGTTTGCTGCTTTTTAGCAATGTCGTGACCTGGATGTTCCGGCAGGCTTGGATGATAGATAGTTTTAACTAACGCTTGTTTCTGTAGGTAAGCCAGTACCTGCTGTGAGCTCTCTTCATGTACTTTCATACGAGCACCAAGCGTACGAATACCTCGCAGTGTCATGTAACTATCGAAAGGTGTGCCCGTTGCACCAATACAATTGCCCCACCATGCAAGCTCTTCTGCATGCGCTTCTGTGTTGGTGATGATTACCCCACCAATTACGTCCGAATGACCGTTGATGTACTTTGTTGTGGAGTGGATAACAAAATCCGCACCTAGCTCTAAAGGTTTTTGGTACACGGGTGTCAAAAAGGTATTGTCCACCGCAACTAACGCGCCGACTTGTTTCGCTTTTTCACAAGTAGCTGCAATATCCACTACGCGAACCAGAGGGTTTGACGGAGTTTCTAGCAAAATGAGTTTTGGTTTTTGTGCCAATGCAGCATCTAAAGCCTGTTCGTCTGATTGATCGACAAACTGAACCTTAAAATCGCCTTTGTTAGCTCGGGTATTAAAAAGACGATAGGTACCACCATAACAATCGTGAGGAGCAATAATGAGATCATCTGGGCCGAGAAAAGCGGAAACCCATAAATTTAATGCCGACGTACCGCAGTTAGTAACAACCGCTCCTTTTCCAGACTCAAGTTCAGATAGCGCACTTTCCAACAGTCCGCGGTTTGGATTACCAGATCGTGTGTAATCATACTTGGGCACTTCACCAAAAGCAGGAAAACCATAGTTAGTGGAAAGATAAATAGGTGGAACGACAGCATGATATTGGCTGTCTGATTCAATACCAGTGCGTACTGCAATGGTCGCAGGTTTGCGAGTGCTCATGGGTGTATCCTTTCACGGGTAATGACTTCTAAATAGGAATGCGCTATATCTAATGAGTAACATAAAGTGATCAACACGCTTCCTTTGCTGTTATGTTCACTTTACTCGTCAAAAAATGAGACGTCAACACTTCTAGACGTCTATATGTCTTTGCTTATGGCGGTAAATGCAGCTAAAATCAGCACCTAAATTATTTTTAACCGATTACATAAATGAAGGTGTGCAATGGCTGACTGGAATGGCGAATACATTAGCCCATATGCAGAGCACGGCAAAAAAAGCGAACAAGTAAAAAAAATTACCGTCTCTATCCCGCTAAAAGTTTTAAAGGTGCTAACTGATGAGCGTACTCGCCGTCAGATCAATAACTTACGCCATGCAACCAATAGCGAATTGCTATGCGAGGCATTTTTGCACGCGTACACAGGTCAGCCACTTCCGACAGATGAAGACCTTCGTAAAGACCGTCCTGATGATATTCCAACAGAAGTAAAAGCGCTGATGACGGAAATGGGCATCGAATTTGAGTCATTCGACGAAGAATAAAAAAGCCTGATAAAAGGTTTCAGGTAATAACTCTTGCCTCGAGCCAAATGGATGACATAAAAAATGGGACGCAATAGCGTCCCATTTTTTGTGTATCACATCTGAAAGATATATTACTCTGCCATGTAGTTTTCAGGCATCTCGATACGAGCTACACCTGAATTAACCGCCGCCTGAGCAACCGCTTTTGCAACACGTGGTAGCAAACGTGAATCCATTGGTTTTGGAATAATATAGTCCGCACCAAACTCTAGCTTATCAACACCGGCAGCCTTCAATACGGCTTCAGGTACAGGCTCTTTTGCTAGCTCGCGAATCGCCTCAACGGCTGCAAGTTTCATTTCATCATTGATTTCACTTGCACGCACATCAAGAGCACCACGGAAAATGAATGGGAAACACAATACGTTGTTAACTTGGTTAGGATAATCACTACGGCCAGTACCCATGATCAAGTCATCACGAACTGCGTGAGCAAGTTCCGGCTTGATTTCAGGATCCGGGTTAGAACATGCGAATACGATTGGCTTATCAGCCATCAACTTCAACGCTTCCGCTGGCAACAGGTTTGGACCAGATACACCTAGGAACAGATCTGCACCTTCAATTACGTCTTCTAGTGTGCGCTTATCTGTATTGTTCGCAAATAACTGCTTATATTCATTAAGGTCATCACGACGAGTGTGAATCACACCTTTGCGATCTAGCATGTAGATTTTTTCGCGCATTGCACCGCATTTGATCAGAAGCTCCATACACGCTACAGCGGCAGCGCCAGCGCCAAGACAAACAATTGTTGAATCTTCAAGTTTCTTACCTTGAAGTTCGATTGCATTCAGCATACCCGCTGCCGTTACAATAGCAGTACCATGTTGATCATCGTGGAATACTGGTACATCACAACGCTCAATCAGACGCTTTTCAATCTCAAAACAGTCTGGTGCTTTAATATCTTCAAGGTTGATACCGCCAAAAGTGTCTGCAATGCTCGCAACAGTATCAACAAATTCATCGATCGTGCGGTGCTTAACTTCAATATCAATAGAGTCAAGACCTGCGAAACGCTTAAACAGTAACGCTTTACCTTCCATCACTGGCTTAGATGCAAGTGGACCTAGGTTACCTAGACCTAGAATAGCGGTACCGTTAGAAATAACAGCAACCATGTTCCCTTTTGCAGTGTACTTGTACACGTTATCCGGGTTTTGTGCGATTTCACGCACTGGCTCTGCAACACCAGGGCTGTAAGCAAGGGCAAGATCACCCGCCGTTTCCGCAGGCTTTGTAAGTTCGACAGCAATCTTTCCTGGAGTTGGATAAGCATGGTAATCCAATGCTTTTTGGCGATGTTCTTCTTCTGGAGTGGCTGCTTGGTGGTTGTCTTCAGACATGGACGTTTCTCTTTTTTATTTTTAGGTAAGGGGGCATAAATTCTATCGGATAGAAATCAAACTTCATAGGCAAGATTGCGAGCAATATCCTTAAAAAGCCGATAATAAAAGAGATTAGACCAGATAACGGGGTTAAGCACCTGATTTTCGAGTCAGGTGCTCTTTCTTCTTACTATTATTGGAGTATGCAAACTCAGAAAGTATCGTTACTCTTCGTCCACGTATTGCGCTTGGAGATAATTCTCAATACCAGACATTTCAATCAAGCCAAGTTGCGTCTCTAGCCAATCAACATGTTCTTCTTCATCTTCAAGAATATCTTGGAAGAGATCTCGAGACACATAATCTCGAATGTCTTCAGCGTAGGCAATCGCATCTTTTAAATCTGGAATAGCCGCCATTTCAAGCTTTAAGTCACACTCGAGCATTTCCTTGGTATCTTCACCAATCATCAACTTACCTAAATCTTGTAGGTTCGGTAGGCCTTCAAGGAACAAAATACGCTCAATTAGATGATCGGCATGCTTCATCTCATCGATAGATTCGTGATATTCCTTGTCTGCTAGGTGCTTTAAGCCCCAGTCTTTATACATTCGGGCGTGAAGAAAATACTGATTAATAGCGACGAGCTCGTTACCGAGCACTTTATTGAGATGTTGAATGATGATTGGATCGCCTTTCATGACAAAACCCTCCTCTTTGGCTTCATTTAAATGTAGAAGCAAATGAGAAGGTGTCAAAATGTAAGGCAAATAATTACTGCATACTTACAGCAATTAGCTGGCTTGTTTAAATTCCGTGTAACTAGTTTCCGCTAAAATTTCCTTGGCCTGTCTGATGCACTTACCACATTGGCTGCCCAATGCCGTGCACTTTTTGATTCCTTTAATATCTGTTACGCCTTCATCTATCGCCAACTTCCTAATTTTTTTGTCGGAGACACCATGGCAAAGACAAACGTACATACTCAAAAAACCTATAAAACTAATCTGTGACAAACAATATAAACAAGAATAGTTCTTGTTACCAGTCGCATTATGGTGTCCGCTCAGAATATTTGGTTATAAAGATTTTACCGCTGCAGGAAAAGATCAAAGGGTTAAGAGGGGTGAGTAAAAGCGTTAAGAAACAAAGCCGGTAACACTCTGTTTTTAAATCGAAAAAGTGACGTCTTTTATTTCAACACTTATAACTAAATGTAATCTAGAAATGAAAAAGGGAAGCCTAAGCTTCCCTTTTCGATGCGCTTTCTTCAAAAAGAAGAACAGTGCAAGATTTCGTTTAATTCGTTATGAATTAGTCGAAGATCTTAGCAACAACACCAGCACCTACTGTACGGCCACCTTCACGGATCGCGAAACGTAGAC